>CAJUPQ010000004.1 GCA_910588505.1 uncultured Hungatella sp.
CTTGTTTTGTCACACGGACAGGACATCCCTCCTGCCAAAACCACATGTCTTTATGTTACTGCAAAGTCCTACGCCTTAAACCGCTCTGCCTGGCTTCTGATCAGCTCTTCATCATCAAAATAATTGATCTTCATGGCAGATTTCACATCCGCCAGGGTCCGGGCAGCCACCTTCTCGGCCTTCTCGCTCCCCTCCCGCAAGATACGGTAAACCTCCGGGATATTTTTCTCATACTCCTTCCGCCTTGCCCGGATGGGAGCCAGCTGATCCTGCAGCACCTGATTTAAAAATTTCTTCACCTTCACATCCCCGAGGCCGCCTCTGGTGTAGTGGGCTTTCAGCTCATCCAGGTTCTTGTACTCAGGCCAGAACCGTTGAAAATGATCCTCCTTGCAGAAGGCCTCCAGATAGATAAACACCGGATTGCCCTCCACCTCACCAGGATCCTCCACCTTAAGGTGATTTGGATCCGTAAACATGCTCATGACCTTCTTGCGCACATCCTCCTCCGTGTCGGACAGGTAGATGCAGTTATTTAAGGACTTGCTCATCTTGGCCTTACCGTCAATCCCGGGAAGCCTCATACAGGCCTTGTTGTCCGGAAGCAGCACGTCCGGCTCCACCAAAGTCTCCCCGTAAATATGGTTAAAACTTCTGACGATCTCCCTGGTCTGCTCGATCATGGGAAGCTGGTCCTCCCCGACCGGCACAATGGTCGCCTTAAATGCCGTAATATCCGCTGCCTGGCTGATGGGGTAGGCAAAAAATCCCACCGGAATGCTGGCCTCAAAATTCCGCATCTTGATCTCATTCTTCACCGTAGGATTTCTCTGAAGCCTGGATACGGTCACCAGGTTCATATAGTAAAAGGTCAGCTCTGTCAGCTCCGGAATCTGAGACTGGATGAACATCGTGGACTTTGTCGGGTCCAGACCGCAGGAAAGGTAATCCAAAGCCACCTCAATGATATTCTGCCGCACCTTCTCCGGATTGTCCGCATTGTCCGTCAAAGCCTGGGCATCCGCAATCATAATAAAGATATCATCAAACTCGCCGGACTCCTGCAGCTCCACCCGCCTGCGCAGAGACCCCACATAATGCCCCACATGCAGCCGCCCTGTAGGCCTGTCCCCAGTTAAAATAATCTTTCTTCCTTTCTCTCCCATATCTTCCTCCTGAAAGTCAAATGAAATAATATTCGTAATTCTACCATATTCTTGAAAACTTTACCACTTTCAATTCCCTTACGATTTCAGGTTCAATGTCATTGGGTACACTTATTATTCATGAGAAGATTTGAATTTGGTGTATAATTGAGTGTGCAAGGGGCAAGGGTTGTCGCGGAACCAGACACCCCTCGCCCCCTTTGCACACTCAATTACTCCCCCTCTTAAAGATCCTCCTAAGCATCACCACCGCCGCAATAGTCAGCACAAACTCCGCCACTGGCTGGGCATAGGCCAACCCATACAGAGGATACGCCCAGTTCAGCACAAACAACGCCGGGATCTCCAGAATGATCTTTCTCATGATGGCAAAAATCAGCGCGTTCTTTCCCATCCCCAGAGCCTGGAACACGCCTACAGCCAGAAAATCCATGTAGATCAGGGGCTGAGCCAGACACATGGCCCGAAGGAACCTTGTTCCGTAGGCGATGATCGTCTCATTGTTCATAAACAACGCCACAAGATTTCCGGCCCCTATATAATACCCTACAGTCACGGCCACCATGGCTGGCAGCATCAGCTTTATGGCAAAGAGGATGGTATCCTTCATCCTTCTGTGATTCCCGCTGGCATAGGTGTAGCTGACCAGAGGCATGATCCCCTGGGAGAACCCAAGAGCGATCTGAAACGGCACCGTGTTCACCTTCTGGGCAATGCCCATGGAAGCCACCGCGTCGGCGCCGTAGGCGGAAGTAAAATTATTCAGGATAGTCATGCCCGTGACATTGAGAAGGTTCTGAATGGAGGCCGGAATTCCCACCGCGCAGATCCCCAGGACGATAAACCGCTCAAAGCCAAACTTTCTCGGGCTGACGCTGACAAAGGTGTGCTTTCTCTTCACATACAAAAGCACAAAGAAATAACCGCAGGCAAAGCAGTTGGACAAAAACGTGGCCAATCCGGCTCCGGCCGCTCCCATATTAAGCCCCCAGGGAAGGATGAAGATGGGATCCAGGATCATGTTCAAAAAGCATCCGCTCATGGTGCCGATGCTGGCGTGGAGGGACGCCCCCTCGGAGCGTACCATGTAGGCCATGACCACATTCAAAATAGAAGGCGCCGCCCCGCAGGTGACGGTCCACAGCATATAGCTGTCCGTGGCCGCCCAGGTCACCTCATCCGCCCCCAGAGTGGTCAAGAGAGGCCCCTTGCACAGAGTACACAGAAGAGAGAACAAGATCCCGCTAAACAGAGAACAGTAAAATCCAAAGGCGGAGCTTCTCTTCACCGTCTCATAATCCTTTCTGCCCAGAGCCCTGCTCATCATGCTGGAGGTTCCCACGCCGAACAGGTTGTTCACCGCGTTAAAAGCCAGCAGCACCGGGTAGGCCAGGGTCACAGCCGCGTTCTGCACCGGGTCTCCCAGCATTCCCACAAAATAGGTGTCCGCTAAGTTGTAGATGACCATAACCAGAGAGCTTAGGATCGTAGGGATGGCCAGTTTGGCTATGGCTCTCGGTATAGGCATCTTCTCAAACAGCAGTATTTTCTCATTTTCTTCCAAGTCTTACACTACCCCTTTCTCACAGATTCTGTCAACCATTACTGTCCTCCCCCGTCATACTCTCCATCAGCTGCCAGATCTCCTCCCGCCCCTGCTTGGTCTGGGCGGAAAAGGGGATCAGAACATCCCCCTTGTCCATCCCAAGGCCCAGCCTCACCATTTTTACATGCTTCTGCACCTGGCTGCGGTTGATCTTGTCCAACTTTGTGGCGATAACTGTGGGGCGGTATCCGTTGTACACGATCCAGTCATACATGGTCTTGTCATTGGCCGAGGGCTCATGGCGGATATCCACCAAAAGAAACACGCCCCTTAGCATCTTGGACCGTTTCAGATACCTCTCGATCATCTTCCCCCATTTTTCCTTCTCCCCCAGGGACACCTTGGCGTACCCGTACCCCGGCAGGTCCACAAAATAAAGGGCGTCGTTGATATGATAAAAATTGATGGTCTGCGTCTTTCCCGGCTGGGACGACGTCCTGGCCAGAGACTTCCGGTTCATAAGCCCGTTGATCAGAGAGGACTTCCCCACATTGGACTTACCGGCAAAGGCGAACTCCGGGTGAAGATTCTCCGGCAGGGCGCTGGTCACCCCACAGACCGTCTCCAGATCGGCGCTCCTAATGATCATTTTTTACTCCTCCTTACAGAACCAGGGCCTCCAAAAGCACCTGATCCATATCTTTCACATAGACGATATCTAACCCCTTTGTGATCTCCTCCGACAACTCCCCTATATCCGGACTGTTTTTCTCCGGCACAAGGACCTTCTTGATGCGGGCCATCCTGGCTGCCAGCACCTTCTCCTTTAAGCCGCCGATGGGCAGCACCCGCCCCCGCAGGGTCACCTCCCCGGTCATGGCCGTCTTGGCGTCAACCGGTTTCTTCGTCACGGCGGACACCATAGCCGTGGCCATAGTGATCCCCGCGGAAGGGCCGTCCTTTGGCACCGCTCCCTCCGGAATGTGGAGATGGATGTCATGATTGGCGAAGAAATCCTCCTCAACCTGGTAATCCGGACAGATAGACCTGACATAGGTGAGAGCGATCTGGGCAGACTCCTTCATCACATCCCCCATCTTTCCCGTCATGATCAGCTCCCCTTTTCCCGGCATCACGTTGACCTCGATCTGCAGCGTGTCTCCCCCGGCACTGGTCCACGCCAGCCCCCGGACAACGCCCACCTGGTCCTCCTCATTGGCATCCTCAAAAGAGATCTTCTCCTTTCCCAGATACCCTTCCAGATCAGCCTCCTCCACCTTCACGCCCATCTGCCCGTCCTCCAGAAATCTGCGG
Source organism: uncultured Hungatella sp. (assembly GCA_910588505.1). Taxonomy (GTDB): domain Bacteria; phylum Bacillota; class Clostridia; order Lachnospirales; family Lachnospiraceae; genus UBA3402. The sequence goes on from CAJUPQ010000004.1 coordinate 4,027, forward strand.
GCCGCCTTCCGGCAGATATCCCCGATGCGCCGCTCCAGAGAGCGCACTCCCGCTTCCCTGGTATAATTGTGGATGATCTTTTTCAGAGCCTGGTCCTCTATGGACAGATGCTCCTCCTTCAGGCCGTTTTTCTCCAGCTGCTTTTTCACCAGATACTGCCTGGCAATGTGGAACTTCTCATTTTCCGTGTAGCTGTTGACCTCAATAATCTCCATCCGGTCCAAAAGAGGGGCCGGTATGGTCTGGGTGGTGTTTGCTGTGGCGATAAACAGGACCTTGGACAGATCAAGGGGCGTCTCCACATAGTGGTCACGAAACTTTACGTTCTGCTCCCCGTCCAGCACCTCCAAAAGGGCTGAGGACACATCCCCCTTGTAATCGCTGCTCACCTTGTCGATCTCGTCCAGCAGCATCAGAGGGTTTCCCACCCCTGCCTGCCTAAGCCCCTCCGCCAGGCGGCCGGGCATGGCTCCCACATAGGTCCTGCGGTGGCCACGGATCTCCGCCTCGTCCCGGACTCCGCCTAAGCTGATGCGCACGTACTTCTTGCCCAGGGCTCTGGCCACGGAGCGGGCGATGGAAGTCTTGCCTGTACCCGGAGGTCCCACCAGACACAGGATAGACCCGCTGGCCTCCTTTGTCAGCGTCCGCACCGCCAGATATTCCAGGACCCGCTCCTTCACCTTTTCCAGGCCGTAATGATCCTCATTGAGGATCTTCTCCGCGTGGGAGATGTCGTTGTTGTCCCGGGAATATTTTCTCCAGGGCAGCTCTAGAAGAGTCTCGATGTACGTCCGCAGAACTGCCGCCTCCTGGCTGCTGCCCTGCATGTTTTTCAGCCGCTCGATCTCCTTGGTAAGCTTCTCCTTTGTCTCCTTGTCCGCCCTCAGCTTCCGGGTCTTCTCCAGGTAGGCTTCCATATCATCCGTCCCCGGCTCCTCCCCCAGCTCCCTGCGGATGATCCGCATCTGCTCCCTGAGCACGTAATCTTTCTGATTCTTGTCGATCTGGTTCCTGACCTTGCCCTGAAACTCCTGCTTGATTTGCCCCACCTGGATCTCGATCATCAGACGGCGCACCAGGATCTCATACAGCTCGCTCTCCCGGTCCGCCTCCAGGATCTCCTGGCTCACGGTGCAGTCCCAGGGGATCTCATTGGCGATCTGGCTCATCAGCTCCCCCAGGTCCGAGATCATCATAAGATCCGGCAGCTTCTCCCTGGCCATCTTGGGATTGCCCTCCCCGTACTCGGCCAGCTTGTCCTTCAACACCCGGGTCATGGCCTCCCTGGCCATGTCATCCGGCATATCCCGCTTAATAGGCGCCTCCTCCACATCCCCTGTGAGCATGGATTCCGACGGCGAAAGCTCCAGAAGCTGAGCCCGCTCCCTGCCCTCCACCATGACCCGGATAACGCCTCCCGGCAGCCGGATCAGCTGTCTCACTTCCGCGATAGTCCCCATCTCCCACAGCTGGTCCTGGGAGGGGTCCGCCACGTCCGGCGATCTCTGTCCCACCAGGAAAAGCTGCTGGTCTGTCACCATAGCCGCCTCAAGGGCCGCAATGGATTTTCTCCTGCTTATGTCAAAAAATCTTGTCGAATTTGGAAGTATGGTCATGCCTCTCAAGGCGATGACAGGAATGATCCTGATATGCTCTCCCATCCTGATCCCCTCTTTCTTGGTATCTTATGCTGTTTCCTCCGGTCTCATCTAATGTACTCTCGGAGTCTCTTTGTGCCTGATTTTGTGAGATAATTTTTTGTCAGATGTGCATACCCAAGGGCATACCGTAATACATGCTCCTACGGAGCGGCGGCACTCTGCGCCACAAGGTATCAATTTATGAGGCGTACGTGGAACGTACGTTGATTAAATTTATGTGCATATAACGGAAAATCATCCATAAAGGCAGGTGCAAGAGAGATTCCGAGAGTACATTCTATAAAGAAAATGGGAGCGGCTGCTCCCATTTCACACAATCGTTCCTCACCGGGATATCCGCCTCCTGCACTTACGCGATCTCCCCCGGCCTGTCTTTCTTAAACCTCTGTCCCAGAGACTTCTTCGGCACCGCCGTGTCCCGGTACACAAGCTCCGGCTCCCCCTTCTTATCCACCACGTCTTTTGTGATGGTGCAGATGCCTATGGTGTTGTCAGAGGGAACCTCGTACATCAGATCCATCATGGTACTCTCCATAATGGACCTAAGGCCTCTGGCCCCTGTCTTTCGCTCCATAGCCAGCTTAGCCATGGCCCGCAGGGCATCCTCCTGAAACTCCAGCTTCACATCGTCCATCTCAAACAGCTTCTGATACTGTTTTACCAGGGCGTTCTTCGGCTCCCGCAGGATCCGAAGCAGAGCATCCTCGGACAGAAGCTCCAGAGAAACCGTTATGGGCACGCGGCCGATAAACTCCGGAATCAGACCGAACTTAATAAGATCCTCAGGCTCCACCTGCTTTAACAGCTTATCAATATCAGCGGCCTTCTTATCCACCACCTCCGCGTTGAAACCGATGGACCCCTTACTGGTGCGGCGCTCAATGATCTTCTCCAGACCGTCAAACGCGCCGCCGCAGATAAACAGAATGTTGGTGGTGTCGATCTGCAGAAGCTCCTGGTGGGGATGCTTTCTCCCGCCCTGTGGCGGAACGCTGGCCACCGTGCCTTCCAGGATCTTCAAAAGAGCCTGCTGCACGCCCTCGCCGGACACGTCCCTGGTGATGGACACGTTCTCCGACTTCTTGGTAATCTTGTCGATCTCGTCAATGTAGATGATCCCATACTCCGCTTTTTGAATATCATAGTCAGCGGCCTGGATCAACTTTAAGAGAATGTTCTCCACATCCTCGCCCACATACCCCGCCTCGGTCAGCGCCGTGGCGTCGGCAATGGCAAATGGCACGTTCAGGATCTTTGCCAGGGTCTGGGCCAGATAGGTCTTGCCAGATCCCGTAGGTCCCAGAAGAAGGATATTGCTCTTTTGCACGTCAATATCCATGTTCTTCCTGGAAGTGATCCTCTTGTAATGGTTATACACAGCTACGGACAGAACCTTTTTTGCCTGATCCTGGCCGATGACGTACTCATCCAAAAACTTCTTAACTTCCTTTGGCTTTAACAGGTTAATCTCACCGAGCTCTTCGCTGACCTGCTCCTGGCCGTCCAACTCCTCCTCCAGGATCTCCGCGCAAAGGTCAATACACTCGTCGCAGATAAATACATTATTAGAACCTGCGATCAGCTTGCGCACCTGGTCCTGGGTCTTCCCGCAAAAAGAACAGCGGATCTTATCATCCATCCTGCCCGGCATATTTCCACCTCGATTCCTCATCATATTCTCCGTTACTCCCCATTTATAGTCTGGTTGTCGTTGTTCCCCATGTCGTTAACTTAAGCGGATCCTGCTTTTGCCCCATAGGAGCCCATACCCTGTCAGGGTGAATCTCCTCGTCAATGCTTCTCAAGGATTCCGTCAATGAGCCCGTAAGCCATAGCCTCCTGTGCGCTCATATAATTATCCCGCTCCGTATCCCGCTCAATAACCTCGATGGGCTGGCCCGTGTTTTTAGCCAGGATCTCATTGAGCTTTGTTCTGGTCTTTAAGATGTTCTCCGCCGCGATGCGGATCTCCGTGGCCTGACCCTTGGCGCCGCCGGATGGCTGATGGATCATCACCTCGGCGTTGGGAAGGGCAAACCGTTTGCCTTTGGCTCCCCCTGACAGAAGGAAGGCGCCCATGCTGGCCGCCATGCCCATACACACGGTGGACACGTCGCACTTAATATAGTTCATAGTATCGTAGATGGCCATACCCGCGGTCACGGAACCGCCGGGGCTGTTGATGTACAGATTAATGTCTTTTGTCGGGTCCTCGGACTCCAGAAACAAAAGCTGGGCCACCACCAGGCTTGCGGTCACATCATTGACCTCCTCGGCCAGAAAGATGATCCGCTCCTTTAAAAGCCGCGAATAGATATCGTAGGACCGCTCTCCTCTGCTGGTCTGTTCAATGACATATGGTACTAAACTCATCCTGTTCCCTCCAGTCTTCTTGGCCGCAGATCTTGTTTCAACCTATCCTGCGGCGCTATTTTTCGAAATTATAGGCCCCGTCCGGGGGACTATCCTGAAAATTCTCTCCGTAAACAGAAAATGCGTCCATGACGCATTTTCCCACACCGAGACAGACCTTAAACCAGTTTGGCCTCCGCCACCAGGAAATCAACAGCCTCCTGAACTGCCAGATCTTCTTTCATCTGCTCCAGTCCGGCCTCGCCCATGCGCTCCCTGGCCTGGGCGGCATCCATGCCGTAAGCCTTGGCCATGTTCTCGATCTCCTCGTTAAGCTTCTCCTCGGACACCTGAAGATTCTCCGCCTTTGCCACAGCCTCTAAAACCAGCCTGGTGCGGATGCTTCTCTCCGCCTGAGGCCTGGCCTGGTTCTTCAGCTGATCCACTGTCATGCCCGTAAACTGCATGTATTGGCTTAAGGACATGCCCTGGCTCTGCATCCTGCGGGCGGAGTCATTTACCATGGTCTGGATCTGGGCCTCCAGCATAGGCTCCGGAATATCCATGGAGGCATTTGCCACAGCCTTCTCCACCACCCGGTTCTCATTCTCCGTGGCAGCCTGGCGCTGTCTGGTCTCTAACAGTTTCGCCCTGATATCGGTCTTGTATTCATCCAGGGTCTCAAAATCGGAAACATCCTCGGCAAACTCGTCGTTTAACTCCGGAAGCTCCCTCTCCTTGATCTCCTTCACCGTCACCTTGAACATGGCCGGCTTACCCGCCACCTCCTTGGCGTGGTATGCCTCCGGAAAGGTCACGTTCACCTCGCACTCCTCCCCGATGTTCTTGCCGATCAGCTGCTCCTCAAAGGTGTCGATAAAAGCGTGGGAGCCGATGCGCAGATCATAGTCCTGGGCCGTGCCGCCCTCAAACGGCTTTCCGTCCACAAAACCCTCAAAGTCAATGACCGTCTCGTCGCCGTCCTTCACCGGTCTGTCCTCCACGGTGATCAGCCTGGCGTTCTGGTTCTGGATCCTTTTTAACTCATTATCCACATCCTCGTCCGTCACTTCCGCCTTGGCCTTCTCCACCTCAAGTCCCTTATACTCGCCCAGAGTCACTTCCGGCTTCACAGCCACTGTGGCGGTGTAGATAAAGTTCTGCCCCTTGCCGATCTGGACGATGTCAACCTCCGGCCTGGACACGATATCCAGCCCGCTCTCATCTATAGCGTCCCCGTAGGTGGCGTCCATGACGATGTTAGCCGCCTCCTCATAGAGCATCTCCAGCCCGTACATCTTCTCCACCATGGCAAGGGGCGCTTTGCCCTTGCGGAATCCGGGAATAGAAAAACGCCCTTTATTTTTGTCAAAGGCCTTCTTGATCGCCTTGTCGAATTCCTCCGCCGGAGCCTCTATGGTAAGCTTCGCCATGTTCTTCTCTAACTTCTCTACCTGTAAACTCATGTTATAGGTTCCTCCTTCATCTATATGTGAACCGCCTTCTCCGCTTTGGCGTTACACTTCAATTTAGCATTATAGCATAGGTCTTCGGGAAATACAAGAAGCACTTCCCGGGAAAATACGGGATTTTCGCAACCTTTGTAACCATTTAGATCACCCCTGAACCGTTACCCTGTCCGGCCATTTATGATCGCCCGGCCATAAACCGCCCTCTTACATCATAGGCGCGATGAGCCTTAACGCCCGGCCGATCACCTTCTGATAGAACGGATACCTCATACAGGTTTCCCTTGGAATCTTCACGCATTTTTTCAGAGTCTCCCGGAAATCTCTCTCAATATCTTCCACCGCCGGGTTTTTGTACATATAGGCAGCGCACTCAAAATGATGGTACAAGCTTCTGAAATCCAGATTGATAGTTCCCACCACCGCCTTATCGTCATCGCTGACAAATACCTTGGCGTGGACAAAGCCCGGCAAAAACTCCCAGATCTCCACCCCGTTGTCTATCAGCTCCTGATAGTAGGTGTGGGCCAAGTACCAGGCGTACTTCTTGTCCGGGATATGGGGCATGATGATGATCACCTCCACTCCCCGCTTGGCCGCAAAGATCAGGGCGTTTAAGGTCTCGTCGTCCAGAATCAGGTATGGGGTCATGATATGCACATACCCTTTTGCCTGGTTCAGGATATTGATATACACATATTTTCCCACAGGCTCACGGTCCAGAGGGGAATCCCCGTAAGGAATCACATAGCCCTCCCCGCCCGGAACCTTTCCGGAAACGCCTCTGCCCTTTCCCAGATATTTCTCATACGCAACCGGCCCCTGATCAAAGATATGCCACATCTGCAGGAACATAACAGTAAAACTCTTTACCCCGTCACCCTTCAACATCACCGCCGTGTCCTTCCAGTATCCGAACCGTTTTCTTTCATTAATATATTCATCCGCCAGGTTCACTCCGCCTGTAAACGCCGTGTGTCCGTCAATGACCACGATCTTTCTGTGGTCCCGGTTGTTGTGGACCGTGGACAGCATAGGCCTGATGGGAGCGAACGCCTGGCAGCGGATGCCCTTTTTCTCCATCTGCTTCGGATACCCGTAGGGCAGGAGCATGATCGAGCACATCCCGTCGTACATAAACCGGACCTCCACGCCCTCCTTTGCCTTCTGCTCTAAGATCTCCAGAATGGAGTCCCACATAATCCCTTCCTCTACAATAAAATACTCCAGAAAAATGTACTCCTTTGCCTGGCGCAGTTCCTCCTTCAGCCGCTCAAATTTCTTCTCCCCGCTGGGGAAATAGGTAACGCTGGTATTTTTGTATACCGGAAATTTGCCCCACTGGCAGATATATTTGGCCAACCCTCCCACCTGCTCATTTTCCCCGGCCAATTTCTCCAAAACCCCTTCATCCGGTGCCAGATATTCTAATGACCCTTTGATCAGGCTGTCGGCTTTCTTGGTTATAAGCCTGCTTCCCATATCGATCTTTGTCAGGATATAGAACAAGGTTCCAAACACCGGAAAGGCCAGGATGGGGATAACCCACCCCAGTTTAAAGCTGGGATTTTCCTTCTCATTAATAATATAAACGCACGTAACTCCCCCAAGCAGGATAAATCCCGCGTAAAAATAGAGAGAGTACTCGCTCAGCCACCTGACAATGCTAAAAAGCACTCCCACCTGGATCAGGAGGAACAGCACCACATACGCGCTGCGGCCAAACACGATCCTCAGCAGCCCCTTCAGTTTTCTTTGGTATTCCTTCATAGTAAAAAATGCCTCCTCACTGTCATTATCCGTTTATTCTAACTCAAATCCGGAAGAATGACAAGCAAACAGACATTCTTTAAGCTTTTTTCGACGTTTTTTGCAATAATCTGTTTTTACCTGTGTATGATCACGCTGATCCGCTTATAGACAAGCGCCGTGATCAGGGACACCAGAGCCCCTTTCACCAGGTTAAAGGGAGCCACGGCAAAGAACACAAAAGTCCAAACGCTGCCAATAGCCGGGTTGATGGCAGCTCCCGCCTCAAGAATGGACTCCAGAGGCATGAAATTAGAGTAGAAAGGCAGCATCACCACCGCATTGAGCACAGCGCCCACCGTAGCCATACAAAGAGTCCCCGCCACCATGCCCGCGATAGCGCCCTTCTTGGTCTTTTTAAACTTGTAGATCAGCCCCGCTGGCAAGATCAGCGCCCACCCGATACACACATTGGCAAACTCCCCCACAAATCCCGTGGAGGTAGGCTTAAGCACCAGCTTCACCAATATCTTCACAAGCTCCGTGATAGCCCCCGCCAAAGGCCCCATGGCAAAGGTCCCCACCAGAACCGGGATCTCGCTTAGATCCAGCCCGTAAAAGGCCGGAGCGATAAAGGGCAGCGGAAACTCAAACAGCATCAGCACTCCGCCGATCGCCCCAAACATTCCCATAAGCACCACATTCTTGATCTGAAACAGCTTCTTTTTATCCATCTTTTATCCCCTCCTGTGATCGTGATCCATGTTCTTTGGGGCTTCCCGGCAATGGGGGAGAACGCTGGCCATCTTCCTTGAAGTTTCCGTGTGCATAAAAACGCCCGGATATCCAAAGATACCCGGGGCGATATCACACAAACCATACATTCTCATGTACATCATAACCTTCTTCTCTCATCCAGACTATACTGTCGGTTTTGGAATTGCGCCAAATCAACCGCATATGCGGCTCGCGGACTTTACCGCCGGTGGAGAATCTCACTCCGCCCCGAAGACTTATTCTGTTTTCACAGGATATTATACGACCAGGGCGGTAAAAATGCAACTGTTTTTTTGGGAAGCCGCCAGGGCAGCCTCTTTCCGGGTCAGCTTTCTCCCAAACGCCGTCTGCCAATCTGCAAATCTTCCGCTCCCTACGCCAAAGCCTGCTCAATATCCCCGATAATATCCTCCACGCCCTCGATCCCCACACTAAGCCGGATCATAGCCGGGTCCACCCCCGCCTCTCTCAGCTGCTCATCGCTGAGCTGCCTGTGGGTGTGGCTGGCCGGGTGGAGCACGGAAGTCCTGGCATCCGCCACATGGGTCACGATGGCCGCCAACTTTAGCTTATCCATAAATACCGCAGCAGCCTTTCTGCCCCCCTTAAGGCCGAAGGAGATGACCCCGCAGGTGCCATCCGGCATATACTTCCGGGCCAGATCATAGTATTTATCTCCCTCAAGCCCCGGATAATTCACCCAGGCCACATCATCCCTGGATTTCAGATACCGGGCCACCTTCAGGGCATTATCACAATGCCTGGGCACCCGTAGGTGCAAGGTCTCCAGCCCCACATTCAGAAGGAACGCGTTCTGGGGCGACTGGATAGAGCCCATGTCCCGCATCAGCTGAGCCGTGGCCTTGGTTATGTACGCCCCTTTTCCGAACTTCTCCGTGTAGACCACGCCGTGGTACGAATCATCCGGCGTAGTCAGGCCGGGAAACTTATCCCTGTGAGCCTCCCAGTCAAAATTCCCGCTGTCCACGATGCATCCCCCTACAGCCATGGCGTGGCCGTCCATGTACTTGGTGGTGGAGTGAGTCACAATATCGGCGCCCCACTCAATGGGCCGGCAGTTTATGGGAGTGGCAAAGGTGTTGTCCACAATAAACGGCACACCATGGCTGTGGGCCAGGCCCGCGAACTTCTCCAGATCCAGCACTACCAGAGCCGGGTTAGCGATGGTCTCCCCGAACACAGCCTTGGTGTTGTCCTGAAACGCCTTGTCAAGCTCCTCTGCCGGAGCGTCCGGGTCTACCAGGGTACACTGGATGCCAAACCGCTTTAAAGTCACCGTAAACAGATTGGAAGTTCCGCCGTAGATCGTGGCCGCGCTGACAATGTGGTCCCCCGCGGAACAGATATTTAACACTGCGTACATGTTGGCAGCCTGCCCTGAGGAGGTGAGCATAGCCGCCGCCCCGCCCTCCAGCTTACAGATCTTTTCCGCCACTGCGTCGTTGGTGGGGTTGGCAAGCCTGGTGTAGAAATATCCGTTTTCCTCCAGATCAAACAAGCGCCCCATCTGTTCGCTTGTCTCATATTTAAAGGTAGTGCTCTGATATATGGGAAGCACTCTGGGCTCGCCGTTTTGGGGCTGCCATCCTCCCTGAATGCAGATAGTGTCCAGTGACTGTCTATGACTCATGATATCATCCTCCTAATTGCCGTTTCTCTACATTGTACACAAACACAGGACAAAAATCAATGGAAATAAGGGAAACCTTCTGTGAATGCCCTTCTGTGAAAAAAGTCCGGGAAAACCCCTGATCCCGGACTTTCGGCATCTGCAGAAGAATACGGAAAAGAGGGACTTTCCATACCCTTTATGATCTCTGCCAAACGCCTGAAGCTATCATACCACAAAAATTCCGCCTTTTTGCCTGAATGTCATAATCCGCCCCTCTATCTGACAAACTCCGCCAAAAACTGCCTTCTCAGCTTTGCCATAGCTGTCCTCCGAAACGTCCTGCTGATGGTAAAATACCCCTGTACCCCTTTGAGACTCACCCAGTCCCTGGTACATTTCACAATAAAATCCTTATTCACAATGTAGGACTGATGGATCTGAACAAATGACTCTGGAAGCCCTCTTTCCAGAAGCTGTGACAGCTTTCCGTAAAATTCCTGCTTCCCTTTTACCATATGGATCTCCACCTTCCTCCCGACGCTCTGAAAATAGAGGATCTCCTCATATGGGACCTGGTAAAATACCTTGTTCTTCTGAAAAGAAAACTTCTGCTCCCGGCGGAAGCCTAATTTTCTGGCATAATCCGCGATCTGAAACACCCGCTTCCTGCCAAAAGGCTTCCTCAAAAACTTTATAGGCCGGTTCTCTATCACCGCCTCCGGATCCTGCATCTCGTAGGACATGTAAACGATCTCCACATCCTCATCATCCAGTCTCCTGCGTATCTCGTCCCCCACCTCGATCCCGTCCATGCCGTCCATAAGAATGTCCAGAAAGATTAAGTCATACCGTTTCCCAAGACTCATCTTCTCATAAAGTGAACTTCCGTCATAAAACAACTCCGATTCCATAGCGACAGATTTTTCTCTACAGTAAAATTCTAATAGCTCCTCCAGATTGTCACAGTCATACGCATTGTCATCGCAAATGGCTATTGACCACATTCCTCTCGTCCTTTCCTTTTTGATGTCACTTTTTAGCTTCACGCAAAACATCTTAAATTCTATCTGTTTTAGCAGTTCAAAAAGGGGGACACAGCGCCGTATTTCTCTCGGATTATGACAGAAAACAGCACATATTTTAACATGGCCTTAACACAGAGCCAAAGCTGCCTGTTGACAACCTGACAAAAGCCCCCTATAATTTAGTAATTACGTTATTATTTAAAGAAAAGAGGAACGATCATGACATTTTTAATGGATACCATAAAAGGCATGCTCATCGGCATCGCCAACATCATCCCAGGGGTCAGCGGCGGCACCATGGCCGTGTCCTTAGGCATCTACGATAAACTTATCGGCTCTGTCTCCGGCCTGTTAAAAGCTCCAAAAAAAAGCGCCAAGACCCTGCTGCCCATTATCCTCGGCTGCGGTCTTGGCATCATAGGCTTTACCTATGCCATCGAGTATCTTTTAAGCCGCCACACCTTTATAACCTGCATGGCCTTTGTGGGGCTTATACTGGGAGGCATTCCCGTCCTGTTTTCTTCCCTGAAAAAGGAGCTGACAAAAGGCCCCTCAAAGATCGGACTCTCCGGTGTTCTGGCCTTTGCCCTCCTGTTTGGCGTGGCTGTGTTTCTCCCCATGATGAAGGCGGATGATGAAGTGCTCAAAACCTTCACCGTCACCCCGGGAGTCATGATCTCCCTGTTCTTTGTGGGGGTTATCACCTCGGCCACCATGGTGGTCCCCGGAGTCTCCGGCTCCCTGGTGATGATGATACTGGGGTACTATTACGGCATCATCAACACCATCAAGTCCTTTCTCGACTCCCTGAAGGCATTGGACATAGCCGGCCTGACTCACGGCTTCGCCCTCCTTGTACCCTTTGGTATCGGGGTGTTGCTTGGCATCTTCCTCATCGCCAAGCTGATCACCTTTCTCTTTGAGAAATTCGGCGTTCAGACTTACTGCGCCATCTTCGGACTGATCCTGGCCTCGCCCTTTGCCATCTTTTACAACACAGGCGCTCTTGGCCCCTCCCCATTTCCCGGCGTGAGGCAGGTGATCCTGGGGCTGATCCTGGCAGTGATCTGCGGCGGCGTTACCTGGAAGGTGGGCAAATAGCGACACAACCAGGTTTCACAAAAAATAAGGGCAGCTCGTTCCCCAAAAGGATCGTGCTGCCCTTATCTTTTTGTCAGTTCCCGAATCTGCCTGTCTGTTAATCTGTAACTCCGTCTTTCTTCGGCTCCTGAGAGATATCATTTCCAAAATATTTGTCCGACAGCTTTGCCAGCTCCCCGGACTCCCGGATCTCATCAATGGCCTGATCTACAGCCTCCCGAAGGCTTTTTGAGTCCTCCCCTTTCCTCATGGGAATACATACCAGGGAAGCGTCGTCGGTGAGGGCCGCGATCTTAAGGTTTTTCTCCGGGTGGGCGTTGATATAGTCGTAAAATGTCAGCTCCGCGTTCAAGGTAGCGTCGATGCGCCCTGTGTTCAACAGCTCGAAAGTCTGGTTTAAGTCGTCAACCGACGTAACCTCCGCTCCATAGCTCTCCGCCAGCTCCGCGTAGGTGCTGGAAATGGTGTTGGCCGTCTTCTTCCCATTCAGATCCTCAAAAGACTGTATCTCCATATTCCCGCCGTCCACAATAATGGCTGTGCGGATGTAACCGTAAGGCTCGGAAAAATCATATTTCTCACGCCGCTCGTCCGTCACCTCCACGCCGTTTATCACAAGGTCATACCGCCCCGCGTCCAGGCCGGCAAAAAGACCGTCCCACTCCCCCTCCACAAAGGTGGCTTTCACTCCCAGTTTGTCTGCGATAAGCTTAGCCACCTCCACATCATATCCCACCAGCTGATCGCTCTCATCGTGGTAGGTCCAGGGAGACCAGGTTCCCTCCATAGCCACGATAAGCTCGCCTCTCTGCCGGATCTGGGCCAGCTGGTCGCCGCCCTCCTGCCCGCTTTCCTCTGCAGGCTGACTCCCCTCTTTGGCCTCGCTTTGGCCGCCTGCCACACTCTGGTCCGCCTGATCCCCTCCGGCTTTGGGCGCTCCCGCCCCGTCCTGACCCTTTCCACTGCCGGAGCATCCGGAAAGCGCCATAGCCGCTGCCGCCATAATAGCTGCCATTGTAAAAAGCATTCTCTTTTTCATAATATGATTCTCCTTCCATATTCTACACTCTTAATTTTACTCCCTCACCGCCATCCGCAGAAACTCCCTGGTCCTCTCCTCCTTAGGATTCTCAAAAAACTCTTTAGAACTGCCGGATTCCACGATCTTCCCATGTTCCATAAACACCACCTTGGTGGACACGTTCCTGGCAAAATTCATCTCATGGGTCACCACAAGCATGGTCATGCCCTCCTGGGCCAGTTCCCGCATAACCTCCAGCACCTCCCCGATCAGCTCTGGGTCAAGGGCCGACGTGGGCTCGTCAAAAAAGATAATCTCCGGGTCCACAGCCAAAGCCCTGGCAATAGCCACCCTCTGCTGCTGCCCTCCGGAAAGCTGGTGGGGATAATGGCTCTTCCGATCCCCCAGCCCCACCTTCTCCAGGGCTCTCCTGCCGATCTCCTCCGCCTGGGCCTTTGGCACTTTCCTGGCCACAATAAGCCCCTCCGTCACATTCTGGAGGGCCGTCTTGTTGGCAAAGAGATTAAAACTCTGAAACACAAACGCTGTCTTCTTCCGGATCCGCCCGATGTCCTTCTTGGACGTGTGCCCCATCTCAAAGGTCTCCCCGTCAAACACCATGGTCCCCTTATCCGCTGTCTCCAAAAAATTAATGCACCGCAGCAATGTGGTCTTTCCGGACCCGCTGGACCCCAGTATAGCCACCACGTCCCCCTTATCCACCTTCAGGTCAATGCCCTTAAGCACCTGAAGCTCCCCGAAGGCTTTCCTCACATCTCTGACTTCAAGCATGCTCTTCCTCCCCGCTCATCTGTCTCTCCTTCCATCTGTCCGAAACTAATTTCTGCCATACCCGTAAAAATCCAGCTTCTTCTCCCCCACCCGCTGCAGCCACGTCAGCACAGTGGAGAACATGAGATAGATCACTCCCACCTCGATATACAGAGCCAAAGGTTCATAGGTTCTGGCCACGATCCGCTGGGTAGCCATAAACATCTCGGTTACCGTGATATTAGCCGCCAGGGAGGTGTCCTTCACCATGGCGATCAAAGAGTTTGACAGGGAGGGAAACGCGGTCCGCAGAGCCTGGGGCAGAATGATCCTCCTCATGATCTGCAGGTAGGACATTCCCACGCAGTACCCTGCCTCCAGCTGCCCTTTTGGCACCGACTCCAGCGCCGCCCGTATGATCTCTGCCCCGTAAGCCCCCTCATTGACGGAAAACACGATAACAGCCGACAGAAACGGGTCCAACACGATCCCAAGGCTTGGCAGACCAAAAAAAATCACGTACAGCTGCACCAGAAGCGGCGTTCCTCTCACCACCCATATATAGAATCTGGCCAGCTCTTTTAACACCCTCACATTGGCAAACTGGATCAGGGCCATGACCACCGCAATGACCATGGCAATGGAAAAGGAAATAACGGTCAGTGGAATGGTAACCGTCAGTCCCGGGATTAAGATCTTTGTAAATGAATCCGTTAAAATGCCATATAACCGCTCATTTATCATGATGGAAACCTGTCTGTCCTTTCTCCGATTTTCTCCTCTCGCCTTTTCATGCCGCCGCTTCCGAAGATCTGATCCCCCTCATGATCCTGGCAACCGCCGTATCCCTGAAAAAGCTGACAATGGGACCTGTAAACAAAGCCACAATAACAGTCCCGATACTCACCACGCTGCCTGTCATAAGGCCCACAACCGCGCTGATGACATCCTGCCCCACTCTCGCCCACTTGTACTTGATCTTTCCATGGGAATAATTCTCCACGATCACAGACAGACGGTCATAGGGCGCCGCCCCCAAGTCGCAGGCCATGTACAGAGCCACCCCAAAGCACAGCACCAAAATCCCCACAACAAGAGCCGGGATCCGCATGGCCATATTTCCTGCCATGCCCTCAATGGTAATCCCCACAGCGGCGAACAGAAACATAAAAAACTCCACAAAATACCCCAGAAGCAGCATGTTGATCAGCGCTCCTATGCCAAAACTTTTCCTGTCCAGGATAAACACCGGGATAAACAGCAGCACATTGAAGATCATCTGGTACACAGCAAAGCTGACAGGCAGATGGCTGCTGACTCCCAAGTTCATACAGGTAAACGGATCCGTGCCAAACCCAGACAGCCGAAGCATGGCTATGCCCAGCCCCAGGATCAGGTTCGCCACAGTCACCCACAGGACGCGTGGCAGCAGCTTCTTTCTCTTCTCATCCATATCGTATCTCTCCCCTTTGTGCAAAAAAACCCTGAGCCTATAGTCTCAGAGCCTTTTGCCTATTTGCCGTTTTTACAGCTTTTTGTATTCTACACGATTTTGAGCAGTTTGTCAATGATTACCAACAAACTTCTGTTTGGGTTCCTGTGCCATTACCTTCATCATTGCGTTATATCCTTCATATGTATAGCTCCTCTTCTGACTTCACCTGTTTAGCCAGTAATACAAGCTCTTATTGGTTTCATACCAAAGTCAGCTTAGGCTCCTTATCTTATCCGTGATTCCATAGTATCGGACGGAATTCCCACCCACTAAATGTCATGCCCTTTGCTGTGTACACTTACAGTTCACTGATACCCGGCCTTCGTTACAGTTCCCCCTCACTTCATAACCTCATCAAAGATCTCCGCCAGATCCGCCTGCCTGCCATACTCAAACCCGATCCGCCCCTCACAGGTAATGGAATCACAAGAATCCACAGCCACAAACATCTCTAAAATCTCCCCATCCTGCCGCTCTAGGTTCAGCACTCCCTTATAAGGGCAGGCCGATACAGCCTCATGGCCCTGGTTGGCATTGCCCAAAAGGGCTCCGAGCCTCTTAAAGAAGACTGCTTTCCTTCCTCTGCTGCCGTCGCTATCCCTGCGCCGTCGCCCCTAAAGTCCCACAGCCTGCGCTCCATGCCAGGATCACCGCCACAACAGCGGCCAGAACACACCGTTTCGTATTCCTGTCTTTTACCTGCATCTTCTCCGTCTGACGGTTCTTCTGCCCCAAATCGCAAAAAATCCCTCACTCCTCTTCCCAGAACAACCCGCACTCCATCTGGATCACATACTCCATCAACACGGCGGTCCCGTCCGCCATCACCAGCTTTCTGGCAAAGGTGTCGATCTTTTTGAGATTCCCGGTCACCGTCTCGTAGGCCCCTCCCGTCTTCCTGCCGTCAGGCCTGAAAAAAGTGACGGTCACTTCCGGGCGTTCCTTTATATGTTCCTGCAAAACCCTCAGTTTCCCGTCCAGGCTCCCCCGGTTGTCCTCATCCAGCCACACAAAGTCATCCGTAAGCCGGGCCGTCTCCCGTATGGCGTCCCCGTAGCCTGTCAGGGCGGCAAAAGGCGCAAACTGAGCCGCCCGGTCCGACAGCGCCATCTGCGGATGGACAGACGAAACATGGTGGGGCAGATCCAGCATATCCTCATACTTGCCCGGACCTGCGGATCTTTGCTCGTCTCTATACATGTTCTCTCCTTCCTGCATTCCCGCGGAAACTCCCATAAATTAGGCGCCCGCTGTCTACTCCCCAGCACACTACGCCTTGTGTCCCCCGATCTGCCGGTTCCTCTCCTTTGCCGTGGCTCCATCCATCAGGTTCATACCTTTTAAAATGGCATTCTTCCCGAACTTTTTCTTAATATCTACCATAGCTTTCTGCATCCGTTTCTCCCGATCCAGCCGTACCTCTTCCTCCCTGCGCTCCCGCTCCAAAGCCTCGTAATCCGTAAACATATCAAGCTGCTCCGCCTTCTCCATAGAAGCGGAGGCTGCCAAAGCCTCGTCCGTCACCCGGCAGGCAGTAAGGTAGATCCGCCTGATCAGCAGCTCCCGCGACACAACCGTATCAAACAGCTCCACGACAGTCGCCGTAATAAGTCTGGCAGATGACGTGGGATTCTCAAGATTAGCTGTCCCGTGCCCGTGCTTTGGTATCTTTCTTCCATACCGGTCAGTGGTCACAGCCCCCTTATACTTCCTGCCTCCGTCCTCCAGATTCTCCCTGTCATAGCCAACGGTCAGGACCATCTGGTCTGTCACCAGCCCCTTATCCACCAGCTCCAGGGCCACCGAATCCGCCATCTCCCGCACCACCAGCCTGGCCTTCTCAAAAGAATAGGGGCAGGGAAGGACCTGGCCGGAACCAATGCTGTTAGACTGGGGCTTGTAGGCTTTAATATCCTCCATCCCGCAGGGCTCCCACCCCCAGGCATGGTCAATAAGCAGTTCCGCGTTGACGCCGAACAGACGGTAGAGCAGCTCCTCGCTGTGGTACTCCCCCGCCTTTCCCATAGAGCATCTGGCAATATCCCCCATGGTAAAAAGTCCATGCTCCTCCAGCCTATCCCGGTATCCCCGCCCCACCCGCCAAAAATCCGTCAAAGGGCGGTGGTCCCACAACCGCCTCCGGTATTCCCGCTCATCCAGGCAGGCAATCCGCACTCCGTTCTCATCAGGTTTCATGTGCTTGGCCACAATATCCATGGCCACCTTGGCCAGGTACAGATTCGTCCCAACGCCGGCAGTGGCCGTGATCCCCGTGGCCTCAAAAACCGCCTGGATCATCTTTCCCGCAAGCTCTCTCGCCGTAAGGCCGTAAGTTCCCAGATAGCCGGTCACATCCGCAAAGATCTCGTCAATGGAATACACATGGATATCCTCCGGCGCCACAAACTTAAGATAAATCTGATAGATCCGGGTGCTCCACTCCACATACAGGGCCATGCGGGGGACCGCCACCAGGTAGTCAATAGCCAGGGCCGGGTTGGCCTTCAGCTCCTTTGCATCCCAGGATGCCCCCGAAAAAGTCCCCGAAGGCGCGCTCCTCCTTCTGAAACGGTTAGCCGCCTCCACCTTCTGTACCACCTCAAACAGCCTTGGCCGCCCCGGTATGCCGTACTCCTTAAGGGAAGGGCTCACCGCGAGACAGATGGTCTTCTCCGTCCGGCTCTTGTCCGCCACCACCAGATGAGTGGTCAGAGGATTCAGCCCCCGTTCTCTGCACTCCACAGACGCATAGAACGACTTTAAGTCGATGGCGATATAGTTCCTCTCTTTTTCTGCCATATTCCCCTCCCCAACATAACAGTTCCGCTTCTCTCTCCCTTTTCCTTTATTATATCAAACATACGTTCTGTTTTCAACTGAAAATTTTCTGTTTTCCACGCCCCATGAACTGCAACAATCCATTACCTGCACCCTCCCGGCTGAGCGGCAACTCTCCCTTTCAAGTACCGGTAAAACATCTCGGCAGCCCTGGTCCTGCCCCGCCCTTTCTCCGAAATAAGTTTCACTGCCCGCCCAGGCGGCTGGCACGCAATCGGGATCTCCACCAGCGCTTTCTTGTTGATGAGGGGCGCTGCCATAGACTCCGGCACAAACCCAATGCCAAGATTATTCCGGATCAGGGGAATCAGAAGATCTGAGGTTGCCACCTCCATGTCAAGGGTGATATCCACATTGTGCCGGCGAAAAAAATCCTGATATAGATCACCGGTAGCCGTTCCCCTTCCCAGACCGATCCATGGACAGGTTGCCAGATCCTCAAGGGCAGCCCTCCCCTTGGCCAGATGCCGATATTGCAGCCCTCCCGCAAGGATCTCCTTAAACTGACACATGGTCTCACACAAAACCCCTTCCGGCGTCTCAAAAGGCGTGGTGACCACCGCAAAATCCAGATTTCCGGCCCCAAAATCCTTCAAGATCCCCTTTGTGCTGTGATTGTGGACTTTGATCCGGATCTTTGGGTATTCCATCCTGAAATCGTGGAGGGCTTCCAGCAGAAAAAGATGGAGAGCCGCCTCCGTAGTTCCCACCTCAATAGTCCCCCCATGTTCCACGTCCTGTCCCCGGATCTCCTCCTGTGCGGCCATCAGATGCTCCCAGGCGGCCTGGACGTGGACAAACAGCCGCTCCCCTGTCTCCGTAAGCCGGATTCCCCTTGGCTCCCGGACAAACAGCCTGCAGCCAAGCTGGGCTTCCAAAAGCTTTATCATCCGAGTTACGTTAGGCTGGCTGCCTCCCAGCGCCGACGCTGCCTTGGTAATACTCCCGTATCGGGCCACACAGTAAAAAACTTTATAGTACTCAAAATTGATATCCATATAAATCTTATATATCCCCCATATCATCTATGTATTTTATCTATTGGTGATCCCATAGTATAATATACCTCTGAAAAACAGAAAAGAAAAGGACTTGATAACCATGAACAGAGATCTGACAACGGGAGAACCCCGAAAAGTATTGTGGGCATTTTGCCTCCCCATGTTCGGGAGCATTGTATTTCAACAGCTTTACAACCTTGCGGACTCCCTGGTGGCCGGCAAATACATCGGCGAAAATGCCCTGGCCGCAGTGGGCAACAGCTACAACATCACCCTCATCTTTCTCGCCTTTGCTTTTGGCTGCAACATCGGCTGCTCTGTGGTGACAGCCCAGCTGTTTGGGGCCAAATCTTACACAGCCATGAAAACCGCCGTGTACACCAGCCTTATAGCCAGCGGCGTGCTGTGTCTGGGATTGATGGCGGCGGGTCTGGGCTTTACCCTTCCCCTTCTTCGCCTTATGAAGACCCAGCCGGAGATCCTGGCGGACTCCTGCCTGTACCTGACCATTTACATCTGGGGGCTTCCGTTTCTCTTCTATTATAATATTGCCACCGGCATATTTTCTGCCATGGGAGATTCCAGGACGCCCTTTTTCTTTCTGGCCGCGTCCTCAACCGCCAATATCCTGATGGACATTGCCTTTGTCAAATGGTTTGCCATGGGGATCGCGGGCGTTGCCTGGGCCACGTTCCTGTGTCAGGGCATCAGCTGTGTCCTCTCCTTATGCCTGATACTCAAACGCCTGTCAGCCATAAAAACAGAAGGGAGAGTTCCTGTATTCTCCCGCCATCTCCTGGCCAAAACAGCCGCCGTCGCTGTCCCAAGTATATTGCAGCAATCCTTTATATCCGTGGGAAACATGATGATCCAGGGCCGCGTCAACAGCTTTGGCATCAGCGTTGCCGCAGGCTACTCCGCCGCCGTAAAGCTAAACAACCTGGTCATTACCTCCTTTACCACCATCGGGAACGGCATCTCCAATTTTTCCGCCCAAAACCTTGGCGCAGGCAGGTATCCGCGGATAAGGCAGGGCACCAGAGCCGGCCTTAGTCTGGTGTGGCGTCTGTGTGTCCCCTTCTGCCTTTTGTATGTTCTAGGGGGACAATACCTCCTCCTGCTGTTTTTGGACCGCTCCTCCACACTGGCTCTTGCCACAGGTCAGCAGTTTTTGCGGATCCTCTCCCCCTTCTACTTTGTAGTGTCCGCCAAGCTGGTGGCTGACGGGGTTCTCCGCGGCACAAGCGCCATGTCCCGGTTTATGGCCGCCACCTTCACAGATCTTATTCTCCGGGTAGCTCTGGCATTTGTATTTTCCGACCTGACCCGCTCGGCCACGGGCATCTGGTCTGCGTGGCCTGTGGGATGGACCGTGGCCACAGGACTTTCCGCCTTATTCTATCGGGAACAGTGCAGACACTTGGCAGCCTAAATATATTCTGTTTTGTGGGAGATTTCGCCTTTATCGAGGCCAATTCTCCCACAACCTTCTCCCCATCACCCCCGCAAAATCTTCCCCATAGCCTTCCCCCTGGCCAGCTCGTCCACCAGCTTATCCAGGTAGCGGATCTTCTGCATCAGCGGGTCCTCTATATCCTCCACCCGGACGCCGCACACCACCCCTTTGATCAGGCTGCAATTGGGATTCATGGCCGGCGCCTGGGCAAAAAATGTCCCATAATCCACATCCTTCTCAAGCTGCCTTACAATCCCCTCCTTATCATACCCTGTAAGCCAGCAGATGATCTCATCCACCTCCTCTTTTGTCCTGTTTTTCCTCTCCGCTTTCTGCACCAGCAGAGGATAGATCTTAGAAAAACTCATGGCAAATACCTTGTTGTTCTCCATATGTCCCTCCGTTATCTCTCAAAAATTGACGTCTCTTTTCTGTAGCACCTTAAACTGGATAAAATGGAACTTTAAGTTTGTCGTATTGGTGTATAATTGAGTGAGCATAGGGCAAGGATTGTCGTAGGGCCAGTCAGAGAAGGAGAGATGTCCCGTCCGGCTTTTGCCCGTCATGGGCCGGCCATCTACACTCCGTGATCTCCATATCCGTAAAAACCGCCTTAAAAGAGGAATCCTCCGGGCTGCAGGCATAGATGCCAAACCGGATCTGCCCGCCACCCTTCCACATATGGCAGACGCGCATCTGGCTGTAGCAGACCCCGTCAGGAGAACATTCGATGCAGTAATCGTCCTCCCTGCGGCTTAAGCGGTACCACATGGACTTTACGGAGGCGTCCATAGCCGTGGTGGCCCAGTCGGAATAACCGTTGTTGGTCACAACACTGCCCAAATGCTGAAATTCCTCATTCTCATACTCAATCGAACCTTTCAGCCAGTTCTCACTGTCCAGATACATGACGATACCGCACTGGTCGAACCGGTGACTGCTTTCAAACTCCGTCCTGACCACAAAGGAAAAATACCGCTCGTCTGTGGTCATCTGCAGCACAGGGGCATTGTCATTTCTGAAATGATAGTAAGTCCTCTGCCACAGATCCGTATGGGGACTGGTTATAATCTCCACCCGCCCATCCTCCACAGACCAGGCCTTAGGCTTCCTGGTCCACTCCAGCTTCCCTACATCCACCTTCATCACTCCATCTCCTTCATCCACTCTATCAGAACCCCCTTGCTGCCGCACACAGGGCAGGTATAGGTTCCGAAATAATAAGCCACCTTCCACTCATCCTCCACGCCCAGAAGATGTACCAGATTGCTGAACCACACATACGTGTCCTCATAGCTTTTCCCGTCCCATTTCCCGATGACAGACGGGGCTGGCTCTATCTTCTCCAGCTGCTCCCGGTCATAAAACCCGTCGGCCTCCATCTCCTCATCATAGTACCCGCAGTCCGGACAGCTTAAAGGGCACTGCTCCCACTGGCCCATAAGCATCTGAAATGCCGCCTCCCTGTCTCCCAGGATCGCCAGCACGTCCGTGCAGAAGTACTGGCGCTTCCAATCAGGCTCCATCTCCTTTAACCGGTCCATATATTGGCCGAGAAACTCCTTAGTCCTCTCCTGCACAACAGCCACGCTGCGGCGGTAGCTGTCCATAACTTCCTCAGGCATCAGAGCCTCCCTCTCACTTCCCCCGCCGCAGTAGGGAATATCCGTGGCCAGCACATCCCCTGCCAGGACAATAACCTTCATCTGCCAGTCAAAATCTCCCTCCTGCCTCTTTAATTCCAGCAAAAGAGCCAGATAGGGCATGACCAGATAAGAGGCGTGGTACAAGCTTAACTGGTGGGTCAGATTCTCACTGAGATTGTCAAATATGATCTCATAGCTGTCTTTCTCTTCATCGTCCAGCCTGCGAAGCTTCTCCGTGTCCGGGATCAGCTCCTTTGGGCAGAACAAAAAAGCCACGTCCTCCCTCACATCGCCGTAGGCTCCCTGGTAGGTTTCCCACAGCTTTGAAGTAAACTCCACCGGTTTCAGCTGCATTCTAAGCTCCTTAACCTTATTAAGCCCTTTCTCAATCTCCGCTTTCCACATGTCGGACTGCTCCTGCTTTGTCATATTGCCTCTCCTCCTACTGTTTTTATTGATTTTCTATCTTTTGGGAATTGTGTTCCCGAAAAAATCCTGTTCAGGCACCTTTTATTGTCTCCAGATACTTTGCCGGAACCTCCTTCACCAGCCACACCCCGTTTTCCGACAGATAAAACACGTACCCGTCCCACGCCATCTGCCCGGCGTCAACCTTCAGCACAGCCGGAACCCCGTGGCGCTGCCCCACCTTCACAGCCATCTGGTAATCCCCGGACAGATGGACATACAGCCTGCTGCCGGGCCTAAGCCCCTCCCGCTTATTCAGAATACTTCCCAGAAACCGGGTGGCCGTGCCGTGGTACAGCACATCCGGCGGGTCAGTCTCCACAAGTTCCACGTCCACCTGAATACTGTGCCCCTGATTGGCTCTGATCTTTGTGCAGTCCTCATTAAAAGCGAACCGCTTCTTGTCATTGGTGCGGACAACCTCCTTCAAAGTCTCCATATCCAGGGCTCTCCCCGTCTCATTGACGCCCCGGATCAGCTCCTTCACATCCGCCCAGCCGTGTTTGTCCAGCCGGATCCCGGCGGCGCCGGGGTTGTGGCGCAGCACCAGGCTGATAAATTTGCTCACGTTTTTATAAGGATCATTTCCCATATGCGTCCCTTTCCTTTTTCTGTGTCATTTCCTCCTGTGTCTGTCCGGTACATGATCTCAACCGTCACTCATACATAGCTGCACCTACCGCCCATTACACGGCTATATCTGCCAATCTGTTGTGTCACGCTTTGAATCTGATGTTTAAATGGAATCCCGACATTTATCCAGTAATCTCTTTTCAAGTTCCTCTGGAATCTTCTTGTCCTGCATAATAAGGATCGATTATAATCATCCTGTTTGCATTGGGATTATTCTCCATCTCTACTCTGCCTCCAAACTCTGTCTTAAGCAGTCAGGAATTAATGCAATGATGTACTAGTTCCAATCACCCCAAGGATAGGCTCCATAAACACCAGCCCCGCCCCGGTCAGCACCACCATCATACCGGCAGACACATAAACGGAAACTGCGCTTGTCTGGCATTTTTTATTCCTCCTTTGAAAAAATCGGTTCCCTGGTTCACCTTCCATTATAATGATTTTTCACAAAAATACAATCCGATTATGATGTGGTCGGCAGACAGAAAGTATGGTATACTTCCTAATAGCTGAAAGATACAGCCAAACCGTTGGCAGCGCAAACATAAATGGAGGTAAATACAATGCAGGAAGCAATATTAAAGGTGCAGAACTTAGGAGTACCGCCAGAAGGCTTTGAGGGCGATTCCTTTCCCGGCGATGAGGAATTTCCCGATGAAGACACTCTCCAGTTCTGGGATGACTGGGTTGAAGCGGTTGATTCCATAAAAAGGCCCATAACCTGGGAGGAGGCTGAAATTCTTATTACGTGCTCTCCTACCGAACCTATGGCAGGTGTTGAGTGGACATTTCTGCACTGTATCGAAAGCGTTTTCGCGCCCCAAAGGAGGCGGTTATGAAAAGGCTGAAACCATTGGCAGTCTTCCTTTTATCCCTGCCATGTATTCTGGCAGTCATTTGGGTTGCAGGTGAGATTTTCGGCATGTATGCAAACCACATGGCAACCAGGAAACAGACCAGTACGCTGGAGGAACATTTAGAAAGAGAAATCCCGGATATTGAGATTATACGCCTCTATTCGGAAACCGGAAATACGTCGGGAACCGGAAACCATGTTGAATGTCTCTCCTCTGCCCTTTTTTCCACGCAAATGCAGAAGCCTGACATAGAGGAGCGCCTGTCAAAGTACTATATTTTTGATGAATGGAGCTGTTATGTGGATAAAACGGAGGACGGGTACTACATCATCTATGTCAATACATCCGCTCCCTTTCCGGATAATATAGAGGGGCATTAATTAAAAACCGCCCTGTCAGAAGCGCAGATAAAATGAAGCGGGCTTGATGGGGCAGCCAATGAGACTGAGCTGGGGAAGGGGCAAAAGGGAAATCCCCAGCCTTTTTTCCGCAAAAGCTGAAGCCCACTGGCTCACCGCCTGCTCGCTGGCCCCCGCGCACACCATCATAACCAGCAGAATCCAAAAAATCTTCAGCCTCTGGGGGAAATACTTGGGGAACTGGTTCCCCATAAGAGAAGCCAATTCCGGTCTGCCAAATTGCTTTTATATTGATCTGCACAGCTAAAAAGAATAGACAGCGCTTTCTCTTTTGTCATCCCAGACTCCTTTTTCTTCGATTTCAAAGGGAGGCTGTAACACCGCAGTGCTACGCGCCTCCCTTAATGACTGATTTTATCGTTGCCCGCCAACCTCAGGTCCATTCGCCCTGCATGGATTTCGGATTATAGGTGTCAGCCACACCGGCAGGATGTCGCCTGCCTTCCTGTTATTATTATATTCCATTTACAGTAAAATAGCAAGCCTTTCTGTTTTCGGCCAAGCCCCGACGCCCTGCTTTGATATGTGTTAATTAAAAATTTCAGTGCTTTTAGAAGTAATGATAAAACCGTTTTCATTGTCTTCCGGAATAATTTCAAAACATACGGTGCCAATATTGCTTTCGCCCTCAAAATCAACCGTATATCTTACCGTAATAAAATCACCGGATTCCTCATAATCGGCAAACGCGTATTGATAATCAGGAAAATCAGAAACGCCAATGTAATAGTAACCATTCTGATAAAAGAAAGAGGTTTGCCCTTGTTCCATATCTTCAAAAGAAGGTTTTATATCTGGCAGGTCAATGCCAAACACCAATTTTGCATAGGCTTCTGCTTCTTCTAAACTAATTTTAACAACTGTTTCATCGAATCCTAAATCTTCACGATACACCTCTTCTGTTTCCACACCTTCAAATGCGCCGGTGTAAGAATAAAACAGGAAATCCCGCCAAAACGTTTCATCCTTTGTTGTCTGGGAATTGAAATCATTCAATTCTCTACACATCTGTGCCAGAAATTCCTTTCCCTGTTCCGTAAGTTCAAAAGCTGTTTCTGTCCCTTGCTGGGATTTCTGTTCATCCCCCGCAGAATCGGTTGTCTCCATTTCACCTGACGGTTCTTCCGGATTCTTTTTCGTGTCGGTTGTTGTTTCAGTTTCAAGAACAGAGATACTGTTTTCCAATGCTTCCTGTCTTTTATTTGTTCCGCAAGCGGTTAGACATAACATCATGGCCATAACTACTAATAAATATACTTTTTTCATTTTATCTGGTCTCCTTTTCAAAGTGTAAATTGTCACAGGAGTCATTATATGCCTTTGGGAATCATAAGTAAAGCATATCTTTTCCGTTCCCCCACCAAAGGTAACTTCCGCATTTCCGCCATGTATATCCATAAAACGGGGCAGCAAGGACCCGGTCACTTTTGAGCCTGCCCACCCAGAGGGTAAGGGACGGTTTGACCAAATTTTCAAGTCATCTCTGCTTCCCAAGAATCGCCTGGTCAGAGATTTCCCCGGCGGCAATCAGCGCCTTTTTAGTCAATGTAGGGCCGACTAATTCATAGACCAGCACAGCAAACAAAACCACATTCCGTACCATTTTTCCATCAGAAAGAGACGCCGCGGTGAGAGTCATGCCAAGGGCAACGCCTGCCTGAGGCAAAAGAGTAATCCCCAGATATTTCCGGATATTTTTATCACATCCTGTCATGGCGCAGCTGCCGTAGGCTCCGAAGATTTTGCCTGCGGAGCGGGACGCAATAAACAAAACTCCAATAAGAAGGGCGGCCGGATTACTTAAAATCTGCAAATCCAGCGCGGCGCCGGAAAGGACAAAAAACAGAACCGACAAAGGAGTGGTCCAACGGTCAAGGCGCTCCATAAGGGCGGCGGAGGTTCCGCATATATTACAGAAGACCGTGCCGGTTATCATGCACACCAACAGAAGCGAAAAACTGCAGTGTACCGGCCCCGCGTTAAATTCTATTTTGGATAGCCCAACAGTCAGCAGCACAAAGGCTACGGAGACAGAAATACGGTTTGCCCGGGAATGGAAATACCGTTCGCTCCAGTTCAGCAAGAGCCCGCTGACCATTCCAAGAAGAACGGACAGGACAATTTCCAAAATTGGTTCCACAGCCACGGTAATCACACTGATTCCGCCCTGCTCCAGGGCGCTGGCAATACCGAAAGAGGCGGCAAAAAGTATCAGACCTACCGCATCGTCAATAGCCACCACCATCAGCAGAAGCCGGGTAAGAGGCCCGTCTGCCTGATACTGACGGACAACCATAAGGGTTGCGGCGGGAGCTGTCGCGGCCGCAATAGCCCCCAGGGTAATGGCCGAAGGCAGAGAAAGGGCTGTCGGAAAACACATATGAAACAGAATCAGCGCCACATCCACCACAAAAGTAGTGGCTACAGCCTGGAGGATTCCCACGGTGATTGCCTGCCTGCCCATTTTTTTCAGATCGTCAAGACGAAATTCATTTCCAATAGTAAAAGCGATAAAGCCTAATGCCGCGTCAGAGATGATTCCCAAAGCGCTGACCTCTTCCGGAGTATGGAAGCCCACGCCGGCAAGGCCCAGCCGTCCGATACAGTAGGGGCCAAAAAGAAGACCTGTGATCAGGTAAGCCGTGACAGCGGGCAGCCCGATCTTTTTGACCAGCCGCGACATCAAAAGCCCTCCGATCAGGGCCAGCGAGATACAAAGAAGAAGATTTTTCATAATAATACCACCTTTCTCATGGCTGTTTTGGGTCGGAATTGGCAAACATGAATTGAGCAGTTCCAATCTTTCGCAGTCTTTGTATATTTATTTTTTCTACATAAATATAGCACTTTTCTTCTGAAAATCAAGTGTCTATTTCTAATAAAAATTCGGATAATCTCTCTGGGTATCTGCCAAAAAAGTCTCAGCAGCAAACCACCCGGAATGCGATTCCCAATCCCCCGGCTGCCTCAACAACGTTGACTTAACACCCACCGGTTTTCCGTCTGATAATAAATAAGCCATGCTCTTATTTCTCGGTTCCCGACAAACAGTGTGCAGTCGTACTCCACGGATGGAACCCCTGCATACATCCGTTTCTCCTGGGAATGAACCTTGATTTTACGGATAGTCTGAATCTGGCCGTCCTCATCTTCTATCTTCAACATTAACGGTATCATCCTCCCGGTGCTGGTAAACCAGCACTCACAGGCGATTTTCCTCTGGGTTCCCCTGACATGCCGCTCTCTCTCCGGCTGCCGGGAATGGATGCCGATTCCAAATGCCATATTCCGCCCTCCTGTCATAAGTATTGGTACACAAAGCTGTGCGTCTGCGAAGCGACGGCGTAGTGGTGCCTACGTCTAGCTTCGCAGACGTGCAGATGACACCGATATCAAGCAATTTATTCACCGAAATTTAAGCAATGCTGTACTAGCCGCCGCTCATGTGGTCTATGGCCCGGCCTAAAAATACGGCGCGCTTCACCGCGTCCATGCCAAAACAGTCTCTGATGTCATCAATGGTTTTATCCAGCCTGGAAAGTTTCTCATAATCAATTTCGTCAAACAGGCTGCCCTGTCTGAATCTCTCCCCGCCGCTTATGTCAGCCGTATGCACCCCTAGATGCCGGACCGGCTGTCCGTTCCACATTTCCCTGAATAATTTGCAGGCCGCCTGACAGATTTCCACCGTCAGGTCGGTGGCATTGTACAGCCTCCTCTGATGGGAGACATAAGAAAGGTCCCAATACCGGATTCCTACGGATACCACCCCCGCCCTGACCTCATCCATGCGCAGGCGGGCCCCAACCGTTTCGCTGAGAGCCAGCAATACCTTGTCCGCCGTCTCCACATCCGTCACGTCCGCGGGAGTGGTGGTACTGTTCCCATACCCTTTATTTGCCTCCGGTTCCATGAGAACAGGGGATGAGTCCACCCCATTGGCAAATCCCCAGATCACTTCCCCATGTTTCTTTAACAGTCCCCTAAGCCACTTAGGGTCCTCCGCCGCCAGTTCCCCTATGGTTCGTATTCCCACGGAAAACAGCTTTTTAGCGGTAGCTCGCCCCACGAAAAATAGGTCCGACACGGGAAGAGGCCACATTTTTTCCCGTATCTCCTCCGGGTACAGGGTGTGTACCCGATTGGGTTTTTGAAAATCAGAAGCCATCTTCGCAAGCAGCTTATTGCTTGAAATCCCCACATTGACCGTAAATCCCAGAGTTTCATAAATCCGTTCTTTTATCTGCCGCCCCGTCTCTTCTGGTGTCCCAAACAAATGGCAGCTGGCGCTCATATCCACAAAAGCCTCATCAATACTGTAGGGCTCCACCACATCGGAATAGTCCCGGAGAATCTCCATAAATGCCCCGGAACATTTCTCATACAGCCCGTAATCGGGCGGCACCAGAATCAGCCCCGGACATTTCATCTTAGCTTCCCAAAGAGCCTCCCCGGTTTTCACCCCATATTTCTTTGCAGGGATAGATTTGGCCAGAATAATTCCGTGGCGCAGGGCCGCGTCTCCTCCTACGGCGGAGGCCGTCATTCTTAGGTCCTGCTTTCCCCCTCTATGGGCCAGACGATAAACAGCCTCCCAGGAGAGGAAGGCTGAATTGACGTCAATATGAAATATAATCTTATTCAAACGTATGTTCACCTCCCATGTGTATATGTTAACAAACATACGTTCTTATTTCAACCGGTAAATTATACCATGTCCCCAGCCCTCAGTCTGCAGCCAATTGATACGCTTTCCCGGAATACCATATTCTTCGGAAAGAGGCCGGACACAACTGCCTAAAACAAGGTCAGCTGTTCATAATCGGCTCTCCTCTCCAAAAGGCAGGGCGTTTTATGAAGGATATGTTCCGCTTGTTTCTCATCCAGAATCCACGGGGCGATCTCATCTTCTTCCAGAATCAGCGGCATCCGGTCATGGACAGGCTTCATGGAATCATTGGCCCCTGTGGTGAGAATCACAAAACGCGCCCCGTCCTCATACTGTCTGCAGCACCCTGCCATAAACAAAACCGGGCTGTCCTTTCTGTAAAAGGTATTCTTTTCTTTCCTCCGGTTCCATTCGTAGAACCATGCGGCAGGAACCACCATACGGCCATGGCGGATACTGTCACGAAACATCGGCTTTTCCATAGCGGATTCACATCTAGCGTTAAAAATCACCTGCTTCCCCTGAAACCCGGGAAATCCCCACCTCTGCCACCCACAGCGCAAAAATGCGCCCCTCCCTTCCAGAACAGGAGCCATCTGAGTGGGATAGATGTCCTTCTCTGCAATCCTTTTAATGGCTGCCATGGACTCCTGCCGTAACTTCCTGTCCACCTGCCGGACCAATTTTTCGATTTCCCGCGCTGTCTCATCATCTACATAGTATCTGCCGCACATAAATCTCTCCTGAAAACTTTTCCTTTATCTTACTACTTATTCTGCATTCTCTCAAGCAATATTATACTGTGGTGTTTAAATAGAGGGTTGGGGTAAATTAGGTGTATTGTTGAGTGAGCAAGGGGGCGAGGGTTGTCGCGATGCCAGGGAGGGAAGACAGACTGTGTGCAGGAACGGGATGCGCTGTTGGAGGAAACAAGTATTTGCAGCAGCAAACAGGATGTAAAATAATTCCTGATGGTCATTATAAACCGCAGAAAACACATCCTTAAGCTGATCTGTTGCTATCTGCTCCACCGGCATAAACACAGAATACAGTTCATTGGTATTGGCATAAATCTGGCGGTATATATGTTTTCCCCTGTCATCCAGCATGGCATAATAAGGGTACTTTACACCATCAAAATCCAGTCCTTCCCCTGTGTACCCTGTATCAATCTGGTTTTGAAGTTCCTTTGCAGCTTCATCGTCAATCTGCTCACGGTTTTCCTGTATCTGCTGATATCCATTTCTGCCCGATACATTTTTCGGCACAGCGATTTCCGACTGGTTCGGCAAAATATAATCCGATACAAGAGATTCCGCTATCACATCATTTTTCAGGGGTTCCGTTTCAAATGCTCCTTCCTTCTGCCCGGTTTCTTCATTTTCCGCGCCATCATCAGGATAACCTGTCGTTTCTTCCTCAAGGTCATAGTCTCCCCCTATTGTTTCAGCGCTTTCCTGCCCCGAATATAAAAATGTCTCAATGTTATCCGTAATATCCGGTCTGAATATGGATATCCCACTTAGCATACAGGAAATGACAAATACCACTGCCGTAATGTATATCAGCCTTTTTAAAAATCTCACTCCTTGTCACCCATCCCTTCCTGGTTTTAACGCTTTATTTAATGATACTAAAAAGCATATATACAATGACTTACAGCTATCATGTATATATGCTTTGTTTTAGTCCGCCAGGTAATTTACTGAGCTTTTATAAGATGAAATCTTTTCTAAAAATAACGATAACCGTCAATTATTTACCCATAATGGTTTTGCCGGCTGTACGGCCGGATGTCATAGCTTCAAGCAAACCAGCGACTGTACGTCCACCGGTAACCTCGCCGGCGGCGCATAATCCGGGAATTGCATTGCCGTCAGTACCAATGACTTCAGCACTTGTATTAACCTTTAAGCCGCCCTTTGTAATGTGAGCCGAAGGAGTTCTCGGACCGGCATAGAAAGGCGCTTCAAAGATACCAGGATTGCCGTCAGGGTTAATAAAGTCGCCTCCAAAAGAAGCACGATTGAATTCCGGGTCAACACCTGTCTTAACAGCTTCGTTGAATTTTTCGATTGTCTCAACGAAATTCGCAGGATCAACGCCGATCAATCCGGCTAATTCTTCCAAAGTATCAGCTTTCACAACGATATCCGCATCTATTAAATCCTGAATGTTTTGTCCGCCATAAGTAGTACCATCTTCGCCAACGCCGGAATTGTTTTTATCACATACCATATAGAAAATTCCGTCTGTCTGAACTAAAGCGGCATTTGAGAGCGTATCTCTGTCAGAAAGTTCATTTACAAATCGTTTCCCTTCTTTATTAACATACAGGTTTGTACCCGTACCGATAAATGGATATGCATCCCCGGTTTTAGGATCACAAGTCGGTACTAACTGTAAATGTCCCATATCAACAACATCAGCGCCAATCTCTAATGCCATTTTAATTCCGTCGCCAACCATGGCCGGATCATTGTCAGTCTGTAATTTTGAAATGTCAGCCCATCTTCCGTCAGAATATTCAATTAACATCTCTTTATTGGCTGAGAAACCGCCGGTAGCTAAAACTACGCCCTTATTAGCGTTTAATGTGTATTCAGTTCCGTCGGAAGCAGTGCCTTTCACACCTACAACTTTGCCGTCAGCAGTAAGTAATTCACCGGCTCTGACTTCTTTAATAATCTCTACATTGTAATTCTTTTCTTCAATTGCATCTGTAAATACGGAAATGAATCCGTCTCCGCCATGTGCTGAAACGGATGAGAACCATCTGGGCCATGTATCGCCTAATAAGAAACTTGGTGAATCCGTCCATTCAAATCCCAGTTCGCCTAACCACTCTTTCGTCGGTTTCGATTTAGCTACCAGATCATATAATAATTCCGGATCAGCAGCCTGGCTGAATCTGAAGAAGTATTGCAGTGACATGTATTCTAATGAATCATAAACCTGAGTTTTGCCTTCGGCTTTATAAGCTTCCATATCCTCGGCTACTTTCTTTTGCCAGCCCTTAACTGCTTCATTATCCGTCTCTCTGGCGATCAAAAATACCTGGCGTTTCGCCATGCTCTTTAATTTCGATGGATTTGATGGCGTCACTATCAAAAGTAACCTCCAGAGTTACGTCTCCATTGTTTCCTTTCGCTGTAGCGGGATATGTACCTGCAGTGTATGTTCCGCCAGTCGCTGCACCTCCATCGTTCCCTTCAGTTTCAGCTGCAGTAGTAGCATCAGTACCTGCAGCGGTTGTTTCACCGGTACTTTCCTCTTTTGCGCCACAAGCTGCCAGGCTGACAGACATCATAGCAGTCAAGCCCAATAAGAAAATTTTTCTTTTTACGCTCTTCATAAGCCCCTCCTAATTATAGTTTTTTGCATGGAACATCTCATTTTCTCATTATAGTTAAATACAAACAAAATGCTTATAAAAACCATAAAGAATAAGCACCATGAGGATGAACCATACAATATGTCAGAATATTCGCATAAAATATTCTAGTTACATTAGACCAAATATTAAAAAATTGTCAATTTATTATTATTCGTTATTCACAGTAAACGCAGGATTTAGGTTGCCTCCATACCTGCTGCTCCGCAGAGAAGTTTCCAAAGAACACCACAAGGATCCAATCGTACAGATGGAGCTGTTTATGGATACTAACGGCCTCCCGATTTCCTACGGTCTTTTTTCCGGCAATACTCTGGATAAGCAGACCCTGCTCCCCATGATGGGGAAGCTGAAGGAAGGCTTCCGGATCAAGTCCCGTCTTGCCCCAAAAAAATCCGTAGGCATCAGGGGGCAAAAGGTTTTTTGCCCCCTGATGCCTACGGATTGCTCCGCGTTTCATGCTCCCGCAATCCTGCTTTCCCCTACACAGAAAGATCTTCCCCATTGGAAGCAATCACCTTTTTATACCAGTAAAAGGATTGTTTCCGATAGCGCTTTAACGTCCCTTCTCCTGTATCGTTGCGGTCCACATAAATAAATCCATACCGTTTTGACATCTGCCCGGAACCGTTGGAGACAAGGTCAATAGGTCCCCACCATGTATAGCCAAACAGATCCACGCCATTCCGAATCGCCTTTTTCATGGCCAGAATGTGATCTCTTAAATATTCGATCCGGTAGGTATCGTTCACGGTTTCATTTATCAGCTCTTCTTTCACACCCAGCCCGTTCTCCGCAACGAAAATGGGAATCTGATACCTTCCGTACAGATCCACAAGGGCAAGATAAAGTCCGTCCGGATCCACAGACCAGCCGGAAGGAGTGACCTTTAAATAGGGGTTGGTTTTGCCGGTATTAACGATATTGGCATCACCCCGGTAAGAATTGTCTCCCTCTATCTCACTGTCTGACTGATTCGTTTCTTTCTGTACAGATTCAATATAGTCTTTCGACGCAATCCGGGAGCGATAATAAGTAAAGCTTAAAAAGTCAACCGGATACCTTTCGATCAGCTCCATATCTTCATCTGTATAAAAGATTTCAATCCCCTGGTCTTCCAAATACTCCCACGCATAACCGGGATACTTTCCCCTGACCTGCACATCTGAGAAAAAATACCCTCTTTGTTTCTCTTTACATACCACCAGAGAATCCCTGGGATCGCAGCTCATAGGGTATATGGTCTTGTACTCAATCACAGAACCTACTTTGGCGTCACAGTCCGTCTCATGAATCACCTTGACAGCCAGAGCGCTGGCTACAAACTGGTGATGAGAAGCCTGATAAACATCCTGCAGTGTGTCATTTAACGGATCAATACCAGCTGTCATCCACTCCATCTTGTGAATATTATTTCCGATCTCATTAAAAGTAAGCCAGTACCTGACAATTCCTTTCCAGCGTTTCACCATGGCTGTCACAAATTTGATGTAAAAATCAATCATTCTTCGGTCTTTCCATCCGCCATATTTGTCTGCCAGATGCAGCGGCATCTCATAGTGGGAAATGGTAATCATGATTTCCATTCCCTGCTTTTTTAACTCATGAAACATTCTGTCATAAAATTCCAGCCCCTTTTCATTGGGCTCTTCCTCCTCGCCGGTAGGAAACAGGCGGGTCCATGCCACACTGGTTCGATAGACGTTAAATCCCATCTCCCCAAACTCGGCAATATCCTCTTTGTATCGATGATAAAAATCAATACCGCCATGAGTGGGATAAAATTTCGCGTTGCGGTCCGGATACCCGAACACACCATGGGGCTGGACATCAGCCACAGAAGGAAGCTTTCCATCTTCCATATACGCGCCCTCATACTGATTGGCAGCCGTAGCGCCGCCCCACAAAAACCCTTTGGGGAAACCATTGAAAACCTGTACTTCTTTGCTTGATCTCATCATTGACCGATCCCTTTCCTTTCTTCATCCATCGTCTTTTTGTAGGTAGCCACAATGGTTTTTCCTCCCTCTGCGCTGCCCCTTTTCACCAAATCCAAATCAAACCTGCAGCCTGGGAAAATCATCATGGTAGTCAGATCTGCCTTCTTTTTTTCCATAACTTTTTTGTCAAACCTCATTAACTTATCTCCGGTCTTTACCTTCTGCCCCTGTCTCACATAGCATTGAAACCCTTCCCCATTTAAGGCCACCGTATCAATTCCGATATGGATCAGAATTTCCAGCCCATCCTCATTTATGATTCCCAGCGCGTTCAGCGTGGGATACACCATAGAAACCGTTCCGTCACAAGGAGCTACAATCCATTCACTTTTCGGCAGTATTGCGATACCGTCTCCCAGCATTTTCTGAGAAAACACGGCATCCTTTGTCTCCTCAATGGGAATCATATCTCCGCTTACCACTGCGGCCATACTGCTGTCAGGAAGCTTCTCCCTTTTTTTACTCCAAAATCCAAACATAAATCACCCACTTTCTTTTCCGTCATAGAGGGCCATGGTAACAAGAAACGATACGGCAAACGACACGGCAATACCTGCCAGAATTGCTATCAGCGTATCCTCAAAAATAACTACGCCAAGTACGCTGGAATACCCCATGGTATATGCCTTCGCGCCCATAATGCCGGCGACCGCGCCGCCTGCAAAACCGCCCAGAACCAATCCGATCATGGGTTTTTTCAGCCTCAGATTAATACCATATAACGCCGGTTCCGAAACGCCGGACAAAAACGCTCCCACACCTGCCGATAAAGCCGCCGTTCGCAGATCTTTGTCTTTTGTTTTTAAAGCAACTGCGATACAGGCTCCGCCCTCGGATATGTTATGTAAAATCCATCCGGGACGAAATACATTGTCAAAGCCTACCCGGGCTAAAAGTTCGGTCATAGGCCCAACCATCAGCATATTAACGCCGGTCATTACCAGGAACGGATGTGTGGCCGCGATAATTCCGGGCGCAAAACCGCCTACATGGGACTGCAGCCATACAATTCCTGCCACAATCCAGGAACCGACAATGGAACCGGCCGGTCCTAAAACCAGTACAGTAACGGGAAAGCCGATGAGAAAAACGCACAGCGGAGCAAACACCGATTTTAGCATGCCTGGTATGACGCGATAGAAAAATCGCTCCAAATAGGCGCAGAGAATCGCTGAAAAAATCCCCGGAAGCAGCGAGTTCCCATAAGTCCCCAGATGGACGGGCAACCCAAACATGGACACAGGCTCACCGGCCGCCATTATGGCATTAAAATCCGGGTACAGCAAAGCCGCTGCCATAGCAATCGCAAAAGCCGGATTGGACTTTAGCACCCTTGAAGTTCCATAAGCAACCAAAATCGGCATAAAATAAAAAGGTGTCAGCGCCATAAAATTAAACATCTGATAGGTCGAACTTTCGGTCACCGCCGGCGCAAAGTAACTGACAAGAGACAGCACAACCCGCAGCATTCCCGCTCCGTACACCACTGTGATAAACGGCGTCAGCGCCTGCCCCATAAAAGTAATTATTTTCTCGAAATAGTATTTTGCGTTCTTCTGTCCCTTAAGTAAATCCTCGTCCAGGTTTTCATTGATCAATTCCTCTGTTTCAACCGAATAATTTTTTACGATACAGTCATATGTAGTAAAGAGATGCTCTCCCAGAATAATCTGATACTGTCCGTTGCCGTACACGACTCCCAAAACTCCCGGAAGCTTTTTTATCTCATTATCTCTGGCTGCGCCTCTGTCTTTTAAATGAAAACGCAGACGTGTAACACAGTGAGTTACTGTTTTTACATTTTCTGTACCGCCGATTTGTCCCATAATACTGGCGGCCAATTCCTCATAATTCACCTTAGCCATAATTCATCCCTCCTATTTACGATTTTGATCTCTCATATAAGTGGACAATATCTATCATCAGATAAATACAGTCTTCGTCCGTACACAGATAGTTGTAATGTTCCATTACATAATCAGAAATACTCTTTACACATTCCAGACTTTGCTCGTACTCTGTCTTTAACTGGTTAAAAATAGACGCAAAAGAGACTTCGTTATGCGCTGCCTGGTCTGACAATACATTTCTAAGAAAGAGCTTTAAATGGATAATAAATCTGGAGTACGTCAGAGAATGCTCATCCAGCGGACAGCCCAGGTGCTGCTCCACAATCTTTACAATATCTGACACCGCACGCATGATCTGAAGCATCTGCGGATTCGATTTATTTTCAGTTGCGGTAATCAGGTGAAAAGCAATGGAAGTCACCTCATCCTTTGGAAGATCAATAGCAAACTGTTCGTTGATCATCGTAACCGCCTTCTGGGCAACATTATATTCTTCCCTGTAGAACCGCTTTACCTCTTCATTCAGCAGTTTTGGTGTTTGATTTCCCTGATGATACTGAACGATGCTGAAATGTATATGGTCAGCCAGAGTCATAAGGAAATTCACATTAAATGTCCCTTTCAGATGTTCTTCCGCATAATCAATAATCTTCTGGGAAATTTCAATCACCTCAAAAGGAATCTCTTCAAGCAAGGTAAACACAGCATAATTGGGCTTATCCACTGAAATATAGGTTTTTGTTATTTCTTCCGGATAAACTGCTTCATTCTTGTGTTTACGAAATCCCAATCCCTTGCCAATAGCGATAACTTCCCGGCCGTAGAAATCCTTCGCTATCACAATATTGTTATTTACAATATTTTTTACAATCAGGATCTGCTTGAACTCTTTCTTCACCTTCCTGCCTCCTTTCCGAAACAAAAACAAATAAAAAAGACAAACTCCATATATCTGTCTTCTCAGCAGATATATTATAGAATTTGCCTTAATATCGTGATTAAGTAACAAGCCTATCTTTTTATTCATTTCTGTTCCTGAATATTATGATAATACAAACAGCCCTCCTTGTCAATACTTTTATAAATTTTCCATAAAATATTTTTCCAATAAAGTATTTTATTCGGTAAAATCGCTTCTTTGAGTGGCCTGTTTCAACTTTCAGGTTCTAAATTGGCGATTACTGTAAAAATAATCCCGCTGTCTGTCCGGCACACCATCTCCAGTCGATCTGCTCCACCGTCTCCGCTGCATACACCGGACGGGAATATACCCGGACCCCCTCCAAGGTGTAGACAATCTCCCCCACCTGCTGCCCTGCCCTTACGGGAGCGGCAAGCTTTGAGGGGATACGGATCTGCGTCTCTATCCTCTCCCCCTCTTTC
Source organism: uncultured Hungatella sp. (assembly GCA_910588505.1). Taxonomy (GTDB): domain Bacteria; phylum Bacillota; class Clostridia; order Lachnospirales; family Lachnospiraceae; genus UBA3402. The sequence goes on from CAJUPQ010000004.1 coordinate 41,698, forward strand.
ATAAGCGCCTGAAAAACCTTCCCTTCCTCCCCCAAAGTTTTTAGCCCAATCCTGGCCTCATGACCCATGCCGTCAGCGGGAATCCCTCCATCCACCAAAACAGGGGATAGCTTTGGCGTTTCCCCTGCAGGACGGTTCTCATAATTTTGTAGCCCATAGGTAAATAGCTTTCTGGCGTCATTCCACTTGTACGTTTTGTGAGGCGGCCATCCGCAGCCAAGAAGGGCGATCACGTACCTTCTCCCGTTATCTTCCAGCGCCCCCACATAGCAATACCCGGCTCCCCCCGTAAACCCGGTCTTCCCTGACACGACTCCGTCCATCATAGTCAGAAGCGCGTTGTGGTTGACGCAGGAGTAATTGCCTTTCCCGTCCAGGTCCGTGAAATAATAGTTCTGGGCCTGGGTTATGGTCAGAAACTCCTGGCTCTTGGGGGACTGCCAGGCACAATAGCTCATAATGGCCGCCAAATCCCTGGCTGTGGTGCTATGAAGCCTGATCTCTCCGCCATCCCCCGTCTCCTGGGCGTCCAGACCATTGGGCGTAATAAACCAGGTATGTTCACAACCGATGTCCCTGGCTTTTTCGTTCATCAGCGCCGCAAACTCCTTGGTACTGCCCGCCACATGCTCCGCCACCATCACGGCGCTGTCATTGTGGGACTCCAGCATGAGAGAATGGAGAATATCCCCCAGCCGGAACCTGCGCCCGGAAGCCGCCCCCAGATGGACCTTGGGCTGGCTGGCCGCGTAGGAGGACACCACCACCTCATCATCAGGATCGCACCTCTCCAAAGCCAGGATACAGGTCATGATCTTGGTGGTGCTGGCCATAGGGCGGATCAGATCCTCCTCTTTCCCGTAAAGCACCCGCCCGGTGGAGGCATCCATCAGAACCGCGGACTGGGCGTTCAAATTCAGAGATGAGTCCTCCTCCTGTCCGGCATTGGCTGGGACGAAAAACATCTGACAAGACAGAGTCAGGGTAACCAGGATTGCTGCAATGTATTTATATAGAGGGTATTTGGGATTCATAGAGATATGGCTCCGAATATTATTATCTATCCTATTCGGTTTCCTTTGATTTATGATCTTTTCCTTTACACCTTGTCGCCTTTCCGCTATAATAAAAACAGACAAATAAAAAAGGAGGCGGTCCGTATATGCCAAATGGTCTGGAAATTGCCAAAACTGCCATTGAAGATTTTAAGAAGATCCAGGAATATATGTTTTTAGCCAAAAAGGAAAACGCCACAGAGACCTACGCCAAATTAAAAGATGAGTACCTCTCTTTAAAGGCCATCCTCCACGTCGCGGGCGTGAACCTGACGGATATTGACAAGATAAAAGAATAAAGCATAAAAAACAAAGCCTGCCGGCCCATATACCTGTCGCAGGCTTTTTTCTCTTATCAAAAATCCAAACCATATCAGAAGCGTTCCCCATTCATCATGGACTCACTCCTCCATCATCTCCAGAAACTTCTTAAACTCCTCCTTGGCCTCTTCAATGATCCCCTGGTCGTAGGTATTTAGGGCCTGCTCAAACTTCCGGATGGCCCGCTCCACAAAAAGTCGGTCATCCCCTAAGCTCTCCTCGTAGACCCGCTCCCCCCGCAGAAGGAGATACTTGTTCTCCTCCCGGTCCCTTGGATGGATCTTTAAGTAGGACAAGGTCTTCAGCCGCTCCTCGATCTCCTCCTGGCTCATATCCACATCCCTTCCCAGGAATACCTTCTTCATCACCTGCTCCGTGGAGGTAACCTTAACCTCAACCTCCAGGATCGAGTTTATATCGTAAGTGTAAGTTACATCCACGGACTCCTCACCCGCCTTGGCAGGGGGGATGTCGATCAGAAGCTCTCCCAGGGACAGATTGTTGGCCGCGAACCGGCTTTCCCCCTGGAGCACATTAATGCGGATCTTATCCTGATTGTCCCGCACCGTGTACAGCCGCTCCGTCCGGCTGGCAGGGATCACGGTGTTTCTGTCAATGATGGGGCAGAACACGCCGTTCTCAAATTCGTGGTTCTCCCACTCCCGCACCACCTCGGTTCCCAGGGTAAAGGGACACACATCTGTCAGGATCACCTCCTTGATCGAGTCCTTCCGCTCCTTCATGGCACCCTGGATGGCAGCCCCTAAGGCCACCGCCTCGTCAGGGTTTATGTTGGTGTCCGGGATCATCTTAAACAGTTTGCTGACAAACCGGCGGATCACCGGGCTCTTGGTGGCTCCGCCCACTAACACCACCTTGTCAATGTCCGACAGGCGGATGTGGGCGTCTGACAGGCTTCTCTTCACCGGCCTGCGTATCCGCTCCAAAAGATCGCCGCAGGCCTCCTCGTATTTAGAAAGGTCCACCTCCAGCTCATAGATCTCATCCCCGATCTTGCAGTTCATGACACTGACCCGCTTGTCGGAAAATCCCAGCTTGCACAGCTCCGCCTGTTTGTGGATATGGCGCAGAGTCTTCTCATCCAGAGACAATCGGTCCAGTTTGTAATGCTTCTCAAAAAACATATTTTCCAGCACTGCCGTAAAGTCCTCGCCGCCCAGGAAGTTATCCCCGGCCACGGCCCGCACCTCTAAGATCGTGTCATAAAGTTCCAGGATAGACACGTCAAAGGTGCCGCCGCCCAGATCAAACACCAAAAACCTGGCCTGGGCCTGGCTCTGGTACAGCCCGTAGGCGATGGCCGCCGCCGTGGGCTCGCTGATAATCCGCTCCACCTTAAGCCCGGCCAGCTCCCCGGCCCTCTTGGTGGCCCGCCTTCTGGCGTCGTCAAAATAGGCGGGCACGCTGATAACAGCCTCCGTCACTTCCTCCCCTAAGTACTCCTGGGCGTCCTCCTTTAGGACCCTTAACACCAGGGAGGACAGCTCCTCCGCCAAAAACGTCTTGTTCAGCAGCTTAAACTGCTTTTTGCTGCCCATATCACGCTTAAACACGCTGGCAGCGCTGTCCGGATACAGAAGCATCCGCTCCGCCGCCACCTCCCCCACATACACCTGCTCGTCCTCATCAATACTGACTACGGAGGGGGTCAGTCTTTTTCCAAGTCTGTTGGGAATGATCTTAGGCCCCTCCTCCGTAAAGTAGGCGGCCAGGCTGTTGGTCGTTCCCAAATCAATTCCTATTATCATAATTTTTGTATCCTCTTCAAAGCAATGATTATTGAAATGTCATGGCCGTTAAATTCATAGGCCTTCTCATAGCATTCGCGGGCTTTTCCCAGATCTCCCACAGCCTCATAGTACATGCCCAGGTGCTGGAATCCCTCATAACAGGCCTTATACCGGCACTGGCGGCATCTGGGCCAGCGGGTCATGTCCTCCAGCATCTTAAGGCCTTTCTGCGTGTCCCCCAGGCAAATGTAGAGCCATCCAAACCGCATAAGCCTGGCAGGGCCAAAGGGCAGGTAGTTTAGATAGTTCTCCTCCGTGCCGCTTCCAGATTTACGAAAGTGCTCCAGAGACCTTGCGGCGTGGATCCTGGCATCCTTTTTCTTTCCACAGCGGAAGTACAGATACGCCAGCTTCCACTCCACTTCCCTGAGGTCGTCCTCATCCTCCGCCGCTGCCAGGGCTCGCTTGTAGTACCCCTCAGCCTTCTTAAAATCACCTAGGATGTCCTTATAAAAATAAGCCAAGTCGCACATCCGGCTGGTCTTCTTTTCCTTGGAAGCCTTGTTGACGCCCTTCACATAGGTCTTCACCGCTTCCTTTTTCCTGCCCTTCAGGTACTGGATCATGGCCACGTTCTCATAGTAGTCCTCCAGCTCCGGCTCCATCTCAAAGTACCGAAGCGCGCTGTCATAATCCTCCAGGTACTGGTAGAGGAGCCCGATCTCCTTGCGGAAGGTCTTTCTGTCCGGAAACATCTCCAGATCCTTCTCATAGCACCAGATGGCCTTTCTGTAATCCCCAAGGGCCTCATAGCAGTCCGCCATGTTGCTGTAGGGAAGTACGCTTTTGCCGTCCCCCATACACCGGGCAGCCTTCTCAAGACACTCTATAGCCTTCTCAAACTGTCCCAGGTATTTGTAACAGCAGCCCATATTGTTGTGGGAAGCCCAGTCGTCAGGTTCCAGGGCCAGGGCCTTCTCAAACTGTTCGATGGCCTCCTCAAGGCGGAAAGCGCTCATATACAGTCTGCCCTTTTCCACCAGATAATAACAGCTTTCCCTGACCTTCAGCTGAGCATCTATGTAGCCCATAGCCTTGTCAAAATCCGCCGGATCGTAGGTGGTGGTGTATTTTTCCTTGTAATAGTCCGCCAGCTTTTCATTGGCGTCCCGGTACCCCTCCTGGCAGTCCAGGGCTTTCTGAAATTCCTCCATAGCCAGAACCTTCATGCCCTGATTTTCTTGGCACAGCCCGCAGTTGTAGTGGAGAGCCGGGGTGGTGCCGTAGACTCCTTCTGCCTCCTTGTACTCTGCCAGGGCGCTTTTGTACTCTTTTCTGTCCAGATAGATATGTCCCCGTATCATGCGGTACTGCATCCTGTTGGGATTCTGGTCTATGGCCTTTCCAAGGTGCTCAAGAGCCGCGTTCGTGTCATTGTCATCCCAGTATAGCAGGGAGAGCTCGTACTCCACCTCGGACTTGTCCTCGATATCCATATCCTCATCCGGAATCTCCCCCCGAAGAAGCTCCAGAAGTTCCCTGACAATGGCAAATGGCTTTTCCCGGTCTTCCCTTTTCTCCGCCAGATTCCTTAAAACCTTCACCTCGTAAAGCTTCATGTTAGGGCTGAACTCCACCTGGTTCTCCCTGGCCTTGTCCAAAACCCCGAGAGCGTCCGAAAACTGGTTGCTGTAGAAAAATGCCTCCACTGCCAGCATATATGGCTTGTAATATCCGGCATAAACCCGGATGGCGCGGTAATAGTCGTCCACCACCTGCTGCCCGTTCTTCATGGCATAGGCAGCCTCCTGCCGCTGAACGATAGCCGGAAAATATCCCTCGTCCCCGGCCAGGATCGTGTCGCACAAGTCAATACATTCCTTGTGCTTCTCATCCTCAAACAAAAGGTATGCTTTATACTGCATGCACGCCTGCTTATCGTGGTGTTCCTGGGCCGTCTCAATGGCCATGTCCACATATTTCAGGGCCTCCTCCTGCTTCTTCAGCTCAAAGCAGCACCCGCTTAAAATATGGCAGGCCCGGTATTCCCGGGAGATCCGTTTCTTGTTCTCCTCGCTGCCGTCGTTCGGCGTGGCCCTTATAAGCTTAAGCCACCGCTCCAGATGGGGAAGCGCCTCCTCATACTTCTCCGCCCGGTACAAAAGCCGGCCGCTTAAGTTTTCGTAGGAGTAGGTCTGCTCCTCATCAGGAACAAAATCTTTGATCAGCTCTATGGCCTCGTCAATATATTCATTCTGGAACAGACACCATCCAAGCTCAACCGTGTCCTTACATCTCTGACTCTCCTCAATATCCGGCCTTGCGATGGATTCCTTGTACTGAGCGATAAGCGCCTCGTTGGTCTTTCTCATGTCCTCCAGGACAGCCTCGTCCCTTCCGTCCATGTTCAAAAGATCCATCATCAGCTCTTTGGCTTCCTCATACTCCTTCTCGGCGATCAGGTATCTGGCAGCCCCGTATTTGGCTGTATAGTGGTCCGGATTGTCCTTAAGGATCCGCTTCCAGAGCTCATACGCCTCCTCCTTTCTGCCGGCAGCCCACCGGGCCTCCCCGCAGTACAGGAGAATGTAAGCGTCCCCGGGATACTTCTCCATAAGACGGTCTGTCAGCTCCTGGGCTTTTGTGACCTGGGACGGCAGACTCGCCGGATCTTCGGGTCTCTCCTGCCCCTCCTTAAGCCGCGGATCTCCCCGTTCCTCCCCGGCGTCCTGTGTCTTATCCTCCCGCCAGGACTCCCCCTCCAGCGAAAGAAGCCGCAGCCGCTCTGCGTCCACATAAGGGTGGTATACGCCAAAAGTCTCCAGCTCATCCAGCTTCTCCAAAAGCCCGTCCTTTTCCCCCCGGTCGATCTGGCGCTTTACGTCCAGATAATTGCGGATATAGGCGTCGGCGTCCATGTTCTCCTCATCCGTCACCTGAAACAAGCTGTAGTCAATAAAGGAATCGTGCTGGATATAGTATGTGGCGTAATCCAGAAAATCCTTGGGAAACTTCTGAAGGATGTTGTCCCTGTCCTCCACGATCTGAAACTGTCTATCCACCAGCTGCCAGACAGGCCGGGGGAGATAAATGTGGTCCATAAGGTACAAAAGAAAAGCTTCCCTGGCTTCCAGGGACGTATCCAGATCGTCGCACACCGGATCCGACAGCGCCTGCTGCCACTTCTGTGTATCCTGCCTTGCGCGGATGTCCCTGTAAATCCGGTCAACCTGCTCCACCCAGAGGTCGATCTGGGTCTTTTCCTTCTCTTCCCCCTCATCATCCTCAGGCTGCCTGGCAAACCGCAGAGCCTCCTCATAAGCCTCCCGAAGCCGCTTAAACCCCTCCGGATCATCCTCCGGGTTGGTGTTCTTAAGAAGCGCTCGGTAGGCGTCCCGTATTCTATGTTCATCTTTCGTCTCCTGGATCCCCAGGACACGGAATATCATCTGCCGTTCCATCCTATTCCCTCCCTCTCCAAATATAAACTGTCTTTCTCCCCCCGAAACAGCAACTCTCTCTATTTTATACAACTCACCTGCCACTTGTCAATGTTAAGTCTCGCCTAAGTCCCTTGGGATAATGATTTTTCAGCACATCCCCCACCTGCTTGGCCCAGCCGACAGAGTACTGCCCGGCGCCTACAAGAGTCCAACCGTTGCCATACTCCCGGCCTGCCCGCCCTGCCTTTAAGGCCTCGCCCCGCACATATGCCTCTATCTGGGGGCTTTCCTCCTCCCACGTCTGCCACCGCTTTACCTGATCCTTTTTCAGGTACAGAGCCAGACTGTGGGACGGCTCAAACCGGTTCTTTTTCCACGTCCCCAGATGCAGCCCAGGCCGCAGCACCCGAAGCCCCGAAAGCTCCGGCATCTCCTCCGGCGCCAGATACAGCTGGTCCCCGAAAAGCACCATCCGCTCCACGGCCTCAAGGCCAAACCTGCGGCCTTCCCCGGTTAATGTCTCCTGACAGAATTCCTGCCACAAAAGCTTCACCTGCCTGTCCTTTACATAGGAAGGGCTTCTCTGCTTCCTTTTCTCGTCCACAGCGCCTTTATCCTTTCCCAGCACCGCCGCGAAATGTCCCTCCCCCTTTACATGGTGGGGCCAGACGCGGACCGTTTTGACCAGTCCTTCCTGTCCTCCCTCTACCCACTGGGGGCAGCCGCTGTCAAAGCCCTCCCACACAGAAGGCGTCTCTACATAAAACTCCGGATTCCGCTTAAGGAATCCCTGGATACTGCCCTCGTTCTCCTCCGGGGAAAAGGTGCAGGTAGAATACACCAGCCTGCCTCCCGGCCGGACCATGCTCCCGGCCCAGTCCAGGATCTGAGCCTGCCTTCTGGCACACATGGCCACATTTTCCTGGCTCCAATGGCTTCTGGCCTCTTCGTCCTTCCGAAACATCCCCTCCCCGGAGCAGGGGGCGTCCACCACCACCTTGTCAAAAAAACAGGGAAAGCGCAGGGAAAGCTCCCGCGGCTCCTCATTTGTCACCACCCCGTTGGAAATGCCCATCCGCTCCACGTTTTGGGACAGGATCTTTGCCCTGGCTGGATGGATCTCATTGGCTACCAGAAGTCCACGGCCTTTAAGCCCTCCCCCGATCTGGGTCGTCTTCCCCCCTGGCGCGCCGCACAGATCCAGAACCTTGTCCCCTGGCCTTGCGTCCAAAAGCTCAGCCACCGCCATGGCGCTTGGCTCCTGGATATAGTAAACCCCAGCCTCATGCCAGACATGCCTTCCCGGCCCCGTGTTCCTGTCATAATAATACCCGCTCTCTGCCCAGGGGATCTTTTCAAGTCCAAACCGGGCCGTAAGCTCCAAAACCGCCGCCGCGTCCAAAACCTTCAGTGGGTTCAGCCGCAGCCCCGGCGTCCGCTCCTGCCCATAGCTTTCCACAAACCCGGCGTACTCCCTCTCCCCCAAAAGCCCTCTCATCTTTTGGAGAAACTCCTTTGGAAGCTCTACATGCTTATGCTCGTCCCTTGCCACCATATCTGTCTCCCTCTTATGCCCTGACCGGACCCTATTTCCCAAACAACGTCCCCAAAAGCCCTCTCCCGATGCTGGCCCCCAGGTTGCCGCCCAGCTTCTTTCCAAAGCTTCCGCCTACATTCTTGCCGATCTCATTGCCCACTTCCCGGCCAATGGTCCCGGCAGCCGTCTTGGCTACACTGGCCACAGCCTTCTTTTTGGCCTGCTCCCGCTGCTGGGCCTCCCTGGCCAGGGCCTTTTCCTTCCGCTCTTTCTCCCGTATCTCCTCCCGCCTGCGGCGCTCTTCTTCCTTTTCCCTCTCTTTCTCCTGTCTTAGAGCCTCCTTCTGGGCCTCCCGTTCCGCCTTTTCCTGCTCCTTTTTTCTGGCCCCCAATTCCTCCTGCTGCTTCTGGAAGGTCTCCTGCTGCTTAAGTTTTCTCTGGAAAAACTCATAGGCAGAGTCCCGGTCAATCATGGTCCCGTACTTGGAGTAGAGCATCTGCCCCTGGGTCTGTGCCGTTCTCTCGGACTGGCTGATCGGTCCCATAAGGCTCTGGGGCGGAAGGATCTTTGCCCGCCTTACTGCGGATGGAACGCCGTCTTTATCGAGAAATGACACCAGGGCCTCCCCGATACCCAGCTGACTGATGGCTTCCCTGGTATCAAAAGCCGGATTCTCCCGAAAAGAGTCCGCCGCCGCTTTCACCGCCTTCTGCTCCGCAGGGGTGTAGGCGTGGAGCGCGTGCTGGATCTTATTGCCCAGCTGGCCTAAGATCCCGTCCGGGATATCCTTAGGGCTCTGGGTAATAAAATAGATGCCCACGCCCTTTGACCGCACCAGCTTCACCACCTGCTCCAGCTTCTGCATCAGCGCCTTGGGAGCGTCGTCAAACAGCAGGTGGGCCTCGTCAAAGAAAAACATCATCTTAGGTTTCGGACAGTCCCCGGCCTCTGGAAGGACCTCAAACAGCTCTGACACCATCCAAAGCATAAAGGTGGAATACATCTTCGGATTGTGAATCAGGCTCTCACTGTGAAGGATGTTCACCATCCCCCGGCCCTGACTGTCCTGTCTGAACCAGTCCCGGATATCCAGAGCCGGCTCGCCGAAAAACTGCTCTCCCCCCTGCTCCTCCAAAGAGGCCAGATTCCGAAGGATGCTGTTGATGCTCTGCTTTGGCAGGCTGCCGTACCTTAAGGCGTACTCCTTGTTGTTCTCCGCCACATACGCGAGCATGGACCGCAGATCCTTGACATCTAAAAGCAGCAGCCCTTCCTCGTCCGCGATTCGAAACACGATAGTCAGCACATCGGTCTGAGTGTCTGTAAGCCCCATAAGCCGTGCCAGAAGCGTTGGCCCCATCTCGGAGATGGTGGTGCGCAGGGGAAGCCCCATCTCCCCGAAAATATCCCAGAAACACACCGGATACCCACGCCGCGCAAAGCCTTTGCCCTCTAACCCCAGCTGTTCCACTCTCTCCCTGACCTTGGAATCATCCTCCCCCGGACAGCACATCCCGGACAGATCTCCCTTCACATCCGCCAAAAACACCGGAACCCCCATCTCGCTGAAGGATTCCGCCATCACCTTAAGGGTCACCGTCTTTCCCGTCCCCGTAGCCCCTGCTATAAGGCCGTGGCGGTTGGCCATCTCCGGCCGGATACACAGCTTCTCTCCCTGGTCGTCCCCGATCCACGGCATCCCATCATAAACCATTTATCATACCCTCCTAATCTCCTGATCTCTTTTTGTGTTTATACCAGTTTATCACGTTGTCCCCCATCTGTCCATTCCGCTCTCCATAAACAGGAACCTATAACGCAAAAAAATGCTCTGAGAATAAACTTCCCAAAGCACTCTTTCCTTTCCGTCCCCCAAAAAGGGACCCGCTTACCTTCTACAGCTGGATCTTGTAATCCTCGTTCCCCTCTCCGTTGACCGCATAGTAGGCAACGCCCTCATCCGGCTTTACATACAGGTCCATGGACTTGATCTCCCCCTCCGGGTTCTTCTCTGCATAAGCCTTCTTGGCAGCCTCCAGCACATCCTTTGCCACAATGTCCTTGCCGTTAAACTGGATCGTCACCGTCACTGCCGGCTCCGCCTTCTTGGCAGCTGTCTTCTTTGGGGCGGCCTTCTTGGGAGCTTCCTCCTTAACTGGTTCTGTCTCCTTAACCGGCTCTGCCTCTGCTTTCTTTGTCGCAGTCTTCTTTGGGGCGGTCTTCTTTACCTCTGTCTCCTGAACCGCAACGCTCTCCTCTAATACCTTTTTTGATCTTGCCATTTCCTAATCCTCCTAAAACTACTTATTTTGATATTCAATATATGTTTACCTGCTATCATCCGGTCATTCTAATTTTGTCAATTTGCAATGGTTGAAGTATAGACCAGTTTTTCTATTTTGTCAACCTAACCTGCTAAAATACGCCGTTTTGCACGGATTTTCCATAGAAAATCCCCTGATACAGGCCATTTTCACGAAACTTTCCCACTATGGTGTTGAGTACCAGCCGTTTGTTGCCGCTCCAGGAAGGCTCCAGCAAAAGTCTCTTGGGGCCGTCTCCGCTTACGCGGTGGATCACTACTGACTGGGGAAGCCGGGCAATGGACTCGGTCACCAGCCCTGCGTATTCCTCCAGGGAGGGCAGCGGGAAAGGAGCTTCCTGGTAGAGAGCCTCCAGCCGGGTTCCTTTCAGTATATGAAGCAGCTGCAGTTTTATTCCGTCCACGTTCAGCCTTCCCAGATAGTCTACCGTCTCAAGCATCCGCTCCCTGCTCTCGCCGGGAAGCCCAAGGATCACGTGGACAACCACCGTAAGCCCAGCCGCCTTAAGCCTTCTGTAAGCGTCCTCAAACACAGGCAGCTCATACCCTCTGCCGATGAACCTGGCCGTATCCTCATGAATGGTCTGAAGCCCTAACTCCACCCACACCGACTTTCTCTCATTTAGCTTTCTCAAAAGCTCCACCGTATCATCTGGCAGGCAGTCCGGCCTGGTGCCAACGGAGATCCCAACGATCAGGGGATGGTCCATGGCCCTTGAAAACAGCTTTTCCAGGTAATCCGCCGGCCCGTAGGTGTTGGTGTAAGACTGAAAATAGGCGATAAACGGCCCGTCCTTTGGGATCTTTCCCGCCACACGTCCCCTGGCCTCCTCGATCTGCTGCCACACGTCCTTATGTCTGCCAAAAGACGCCGCAAATTCTCCTGACCCGCCCTGGCTGCAGAAGATACACCCGCCGACGCCCAGAGTCCCGTCCCGGTTCGGGCAGGTCATGCCGCCGTCCAGCGCCAGCTTATAGACCTTTTTCCCGAACCGCTCTTTCAGCTCATAGTCCAGGCTGTGGTAAGGTTTGTCACCCCAGAACATGAGCGGTCTTCCTCCCCTTTTTCCGGCTCTCTTTAACCTACTCGCAGGAAGGGGAGGCGACTTCCTCCCGCTTTTCGTCAGCCCCGGGCATCCGCTGCTTTAAAAGCTTCATCACGTGGAAATAAGCGGGGATCAAAAACAGGTCCGCCGCGATCCAGGCCGCCGGGTTGGCCAGGCAGGCGCCGGAATACCCGAAGACCGGCACCAGGCAGAAACCTACCAGGGATCTGGCCGCCATCTCGCATACCCCAGCCACAATGGCAAGCTTGGAAAACCCAAGCCCCTGGATCATAAACCGGACGATATTTACAAGCGCCAGCGGAAAATACATGGCGGAGTTGGTCAAAAGAAACCGTCTGGCATTGGCCAGGATCTGGGTCTCCCCGGCGTCCACAAACATCAGGGCAATGGTATCGCTGAACAGATACAAAACCACGAAAGCTCCTAAAGCGTAGAGAGCCCCCAAAATCACACAGTCTTTCATGCCCTGGCCGATCCGGTCAAGCCTTCTGGCCCCCACGTTCTGTCCGCCGTATGTGGCCATGGTAGCGCCCATGGCGTCAAAGGGACAGCAGAAAAACATGCTGACCTTGCTGCCTGCTGTGACTGACGCCACGGCCACGGAACCTAAGGTGTTAACCGCGGTCTGTATGACCACGCTGCCGATGGCTGTGATGGAATACTGAAGCCCCATGGGGATCCCCATGCCGCACAGGGTCCTCATGGCGTTTACGTCCGGCTTCCACTCGTCCTTCTCCATCTTCAGGATCGTAAATTTCTTTTTCATATACAGAAGGCACAGCACGCCCGACACGCCCTGGGAGATCACTGTGGCCCACGCCGCCCCCGCTACGCCCATGTTCAGCACTGTGATGGTAAACAGATCCAGGGCCACGTTCATGACAGAGGAAATCAGCAGAAAATACAAAGGCGTGGTGCTGTCTCCCATGGAGCGGATGATGCCTGACAGCATATTGTAAAGGTAGGTGACAGGTATACCCAGAAAAATCACAAATATGTAGGCGTAAGCTCCGTCTATAATGTCCTGAGGCGTTCTCATAAGCCCCAGGATCGTTTTACATAAAAGGCACACGGTAACAGTCATTACCGCGGCAAAGCCCGCGGCCAGATACCCGCTGTTGGCCACATACCTGCGCAGCGCCGTCTCGTTCTTCTCGCCGAACTTCTGGGCCACAGGGATGGCAAAGCCGCTGCAGATCCCCATACAAAACCCGATGATCATAAAATTGATGGAACCTGTAGAGCCCACAGACGCCAGAGCCTGAACCCCCAGATATTTTCCAACAATGATGGTGTCCATCATACTGTAAAACTGCTGAAATAAAAGTCCAAACAGCATGGGCACCAAAAACCCCAGGATCAACTTCATCGGCGACCCGTTTGTCATATCTTTCATTGCTCTTCCAGCCATTATCCAATTCCTCCTTTTTCCCCCAGGATCTGCCCGGCGTTCCATCTCCCGTTCCCGGCCCCTGTTTCCCCGCAGCTCCGTTTCCTGCAGCTTTGTTCCCCGGTTTCAAGGCCCGCCAGGCTCCATTTAATGCTACAAGTTCCTAAGTTTATCACATTCCCGCATTTTTGCAAGTAGAAACTCATATGCTTTTACAAAACAATTTTGGGAGTTTTTCATGAAAACTCTGTCCTTTTACATAAAAAAGGCCGTGGAACTGGTATTCCTGGCAGCCTTATGTTTCTGCCTGGGGGACAGCGCCGCCAGGATCGGGGAACAGTATCCCTTTGTCACCGTAAGCGCCTCCGCGGAGGGCAACTGGGGCTTAAGCTTTCAGCAGGAGGGCAAGCCTCCCGTAGCCAACGCCTCGGCAGAATACCTAAAACAGTTCAACGCCTGGTACGCTGACCAGACCGACGAAAAAGTGCTCTACCTGACCTTTGACGCCGGCTATGAAAACGGCAACACCGCGGCCATCCTGGACGCCCTGAAAAAACACCATGCCCCCGCCGCCTTTTTCCTTGTGGGCAATTATCTGGAAACCAGCCCGGATCTAGTCAAACGCATGGTATCGGAAGGCCATATTGTCGGAAACCACACCTACCACCATCCGGACATGTCAAAGATCTCCACCTCCCAGTCCTTTGCCCGGGAGCTTCAGGATCTGGAGGCTTTGTATCAACAGGTGACAGGCCAGCCCATGAAAAAATACTACCGCCCGCCCCAGGGAAAATACAGCGAATCCAACCTGGCCATGGCCAAAGACCTGGGATACCACACCTTCTTCTGGAGCCTGGCCTATGTGGACTGGTATGAGGATAAACAGCCTTCAAAGGAGGAGGCGTTTAAGAAGCTTCTGGGGCGCATCCATCCCGGAGCGGTCGTCCTGCTCCACAGCACCTCCAAGACCAATGGGGAGATCCTGGATGAATTGCTGACCAAATGGGAGGAGATGGGGTATCGGTTTGGGTCATTGGATGAACTGACCGGGCAGTGAGAGGGGATTGTCGTGGGGCCAGACAGAGAAGGAGAGATGTCAAGTCCCATTCTATCCAGATTCGTGATACGCAAGTCATTAACTTCCCCTGGAAAACTTTACAAAACTTCCCCATTCACTCTTGACCTAAACCTAACTTCATATTATATACTGATAGATATGACACCACCCCGTATCTTTGGGGGAAACTTAAAGAACAGGAGACTACGAGTATGGCAAAATCAAAAGTCTATTTCACCAAAACACTGACCAGCGACGCCGTGATCCAGCTGTATGAGGCCCTGGGCGTTACCCTGCCCGGCAAGGTGGCGGTAAAGCTTCACTCCGGGGAGGTGGGCAATCAGAACTTCATCCGCCCGCCGTTTTTAAAACCTGTGATCGACCTGGTAAAAGGCACCATCGTGGAGTGCAACACTGCCTATGAAGGAAAGCGGGATACTACCAAAGCCCACTGGGAGACCATGAAGCTCCACGGCTGGACGGATATCGCCCCGGTGGATATCATGGATGAAGAAGGCGAACTGGAACTGGCCATAGACGGCGGAAACAAGATCCAGAAAAACTACGTGGGAAGCCATCTGTCCAACTATGACTCCATGCTGGTTCTGTCCCACTTTAAAGGTCATCCCATGGGCGGGTTCGGCGGCGCCTTAAAAAACATCTCCATCGGTATCGCCTCCTCCCACGGCAAGGCCTACATCCACGGCGTAGGAGTGCCGGAGGATTTCTGGAACTCGGACCACGACTCCTTCCTGGAATCCATGGCTGACGCGGCCAAGTCCATCGTAAACTATTTTGACGGAAAGATGGCCTTTATCAACATCATGCGCAACATGTCCGTGGACTGCGACTGCTGCGCAGTGGCCGAGGACCCGAAGATCGGCGACATTGGTATCCTGTCTTCTCTTGACCCCATCGCCCTGGATCAGGCCTGTCTTGATCTGGTGTACGCCAGCGACGATCCGGGCAGGTCCCACTTAATCGAGCGGATCGAATCCAGAAACGGCGTCCACACCGTGGAGGCGGCGGCCAAGCTAGGCTTTGGCTCCAGGGACTATGAGCTGATCACCTTATAAAAACCCGGCAGGGGAAGCTTCTTCCCCTGTCCGCACGCCGTATACCCGCAAATCAGCGCGACGCTGTACCAGCCAGCTTATCTGTCGATCTTTCTCAAAGTGTCTGTGCGCAAAAAAGGTTTCGACCCTGCAGGGCGCGAAACCTTTTTTGTTTATCCGTGTTTTCGAAAATCCCCTCCTCACAGGGCTGCCATGTCACTTGCGCCTATCCAGAAACACCTCCAGATTCCCCAGCTGCCTGACGGCGTCCTGCCGCCCGATATCGTAGACCCTCTGGATCTTTTCCGGGTCGCGGCAGGCGCGCCCCATAGCCAGATCCTCCCCAGGGCTTATGACAAAGACCCGGTTCTCCTCCTCCAGCCTGCGGATCAGCTTTTTCGTATTGTTGTACGTTTTGTGGCGGTTTTTCAGGGCTTTTGCAAATTGGGGGTACTTTCGGTAGTAAATCCCGGCCAATCCTCCAAATTCCGGCCCCTTGACGTAATTTCTCGGCCGGGTCATGACCACCACGTTTTTTCCATACCCCATTTTCATAAAAGCATTTACGGGAATACTGTCCGTACACCCGCCGTCTAACAGCCGTTTCCCCTCATATTCCACCAACCTGGACACATAGGGAAGGGATGCCGACGCCCGGAGAAGATCGATCTGCCGTTTCATGTCCGTGATCTGAAGATACTCTGCCTTTCCTGTATCCACATTGCTGCAGGTCACATAATACTTGATGCCAGATCTCTCAAACGCCTCATAATCGTAGGGGTCCAGAACCTCCGGCAGCTCATGATAGCAGAACTGCTCATCCACCATATCCCCGGTCCTCAGAAAATTGTAAAAGCTCATAAACCGTTTGTCCTTACAATACGTTTTGTAATAGCGGATGCTGCGCCCCGTCTGCCCTGCCACAAACGAACAGCCGTGGATAGCCCCTGCGGACACCCCGATAACTCCGTCAACACAGATATGGTGTTCCAGAAAAACATCCAAAACCCCTGCGGTGTAGATTCCCCGCATCCCGCCGCCTTCCAGCACCAGACCTGTCTTTTCCCTGCTTTGTTCCATTTCCATTTTAACGCTTCCTTTCTATCTCTCCATGTCCTCGTGCCGTCGCTGCCCCTTCCTAAAAGACCGGATATAACTGTCATGATAAAACGTGTACAGCAGCTGCGCCGTCATGACGCACCAGATCACCGGCTCGCAGAAGATCACTGCCATGTACTGGAACCTGGGAATAAACGCTGCCACAAACAGGATCTTCCCAAAAAACTCGATAACGCTGGACACCAGCGGCAGAAGCTTCTGTCCCAGGCCCTGGAGAGCGCATCTGGTGGCGATGAGCACCCCCAGAACCATGTAAAAAGGCGACACGATGAGAAGATACAGGGTCCCGTTTTCCAGGACTTCCGGTTCCGTAGAGCCGGAGATCCACCGCACCAAGCCGGAGGCGCAAAAGAACATCAGCGCAACCACTGCCATCGTCACAGCCACGTCATAGACAGCCACATACCGAAGGCCCCGGCGGATCCTGTCCCCCTTATCCGCTCCCCGGTTCTGGGACACAAAGGTGGAAAACGCCATTCCCATAGTGATCACCGGCATGCTGGTAAACATGTAAAGCTTTCTGGCAGCCGTGTGGGCCGCGATCACCAGATATCCCAGGCCGTTGATGCCGTACTGGAGGATCACCGATCCCGCGGACACGATGCTGCTCATAAATCCCATAGAAAATCCCTGCCCCAAAAGTTCCCTGTACATGGCCCGATCCGCCTGAAAATGCCTTCGCTTTGGCACCAGCATTTTTGTCTTCTTAAAAATATATACTATGCACAGAACCACGGAAATCCCCTGGGATATGACCGTGGCCACGGCAGCCCCCTTTACTCCCATGTTCAGCCTGGTGATAAACAGGATATCCAGCACAATATTGATGCAGGACGACAGGATCAGAAACATCAGGGGCATAAAGCTGTTGCCGATGGAGCGCAGAAATCCGGCGCAGAGATTGTAGGCGAACATCACCAGCACAAACATGGTCACTGTGGATATGTAGCCGTATGCCTCGTCAATGATCTCCGCAGGCGTGTTCAAAAGCCTTAAAAGAGGATTTAGGCACAGCTGGCCGATCAGGGTGATGGCCAGGGAAGAAACCAGGCCGATGACCATAGACGCTGCCACGGACTTTTTTAACTCCTCCTCATTGCCGGCCCCAAAGCTTCTGGCTGTCACAATGGCCAGCCCGTTACCAATGCCAAGGGCAAATCCCACCAAAAGCTCGTAGATAGGCGTGCAGACGCCGATGGCCGCAAGGGACGCGTCCCCCAGATAATTGCCCACGATCATGGTATCCACTGTGTTGTAAAGCTGCTGAAAAATATTGGATCCAAGAAGGGGCAGCGCAAATAATACCAGGGACTTAAAAATCGGCCCCTGGATCATGTCAACATTTTTCGCGATTCGGATCTCCCGCTTCATAATAAAATATCACCACTCTTTCTGTCAGATTTTCCTGCCTATTATCTTACTCGTAAGTTTGGAGGATGTCCATCTTTTTTTCAAAAAAAACGTTCCGTACCGGCCAAAGTTTCAAAAATTTCTGCCGCAAATAGAACCTTGAAAATAATTCCATTCTCTATTATAATGAAAGGGCTTTCATGCAAAATTTTATCATTAACATGAATGGAGAAACGAAAAATGGAAAAGATTCAGCAACCCAACAGTAAAAAGTACAGACGCATCGGTAAGAAAGTAGGCACTATGGTGGTTATCATGCAAATGGTCTCTGTTTTTTTCGCAGTGGCCATATGTATCACGATGTTTCGCAGCTTAGCCACCCACATGCTTGAGACTCAATGCACCAACGGCACCAGCATGCTGGCCTATACCCTCAGTCAAACCAGTGAAGACGCGGATATCAATCAACTGTTAGACGACCTAAAAAGCCGCATGGGCTGTGAATTTACTATTTTTGAGGGCGATACACGGGCCTACACCACAGTGATCCAAAACGGCCAGCGGGCAGTGGGCACCAAACTGTCATCGGACCTTTCATCAATCATACTGCAGCAGGGAAAACCCTATATAGGCACGGCAACCATCTTAAATGAAAAATATCTGTGCTCCTACATTCCCACCAGGGACGCCGACGGTAAAATCAACGGCCTGCTCTTTGCCGGTATTTCCAGCGCCCAGGCCACCCGGCAGATCTTTATGACCATCCTCCTATCCGCTCTGGTGAGTATAGGCGTTATCCTTGTGGGGATCATAATCATAACTCCGTATCTGAAGAAGACCCTGTCCGCCCCTCTGGCCCAGATCACCCAGATCGCCGGGCAGCTGGGTAAAGGCGATCTTGGTCTTAGTGATGGCCGGGAAATCACCATCTCTGTCCAATCCAACGACGAGATCGGCGATCTGGCCCAGATCTTTTGTGAGACGATCCACCGGCTTCGGTCCTACATAGGCGAGATCTCCAGCATTCTGGACTCCATCGCAGGCGGCGACCTGACCAACAGCGTCCAGCAGGAGTACGTAGGCGACTTTGCGTCCATCATGCGTTCCCTCAACGGCATTGAGGCTAAGCTCAATAACACCATGAGCCAGATCAAAATGAGCGCTGACCAGGTAGCCTCCAGCTCTGACCAGGTGTCTGGCAGCGCCCAGTCCCTGGCACAGGGAGCCACTGAACAGGCCAGCTCTGTGGCACAGCTGTCAGAGACGGTTAACAACATCGCCCAAAATGCCCGGAAAACTTCCCAGGCTACCAGGGAGGCCGGACAGTATGTAGATCGGGCAGGCGCCCAACTGAACATCAGCATGGAATATGTCAGCCAGCTGAACACGGCTATGGGGAAGATCTCCAACTCCTCTGAGCAGATCTCCAAGATCATCGCCACCATCGAGAATATTGCGTTCCAGACCAATATCCTGGCTCTGAACGCCGCCGTGGAAGCTGCCCGGGCCGGGTCCAGCGGCAAGGGCTTTGCCGTAGTGGCCGACGAAGTGCGCAATCTGGCCAATAAATCCGAGGAGGCCGCCAAAGCCACCAAAGATCTGATCGAGAATTCTATCACCGCTGTCAATGACGGCAACGACGTGGTGGCCAAAGTCACCCAGTCCCTAGCCCTTACCAGCGAAAACGCCGGCGGCGTGACCGAGAGGATGTCCATTGTGGTGGAGGCTATTGAGAACCAGACCGCAGCCATCTCCCAGGTCACCGAGGGCATTGATCAGATCTCTTCCGTGGTTCAGACCAATTCCGCCACCAGTGAAGAGAGCGCCGCCGCCAGCCAGCAGCTGTCTTCCCAGGCGAATCTGTTTAAGCAGCTGGTCAGCTCGTTCCGCCTGAAACACGATTCCAGCTGGTAAAATTATGGGGCAGCTTTTCCCTAAGCTGCCCCTCTTCTGTCGCTATTTTCTCCCACAGCAGTTCTTATACTTCTTCCCGCTGCCGCAGGGACACGGATCATTTCCCCCTATCTTAGGCTGGGATCTGGTGTAAGTCCCGTCCTCGCTGCTCCACTGCACCGTCATCTGTGCCTGACGCCTGTGGGGATACCTCTCATAATAATCCCCCCTGAAATAAATTTCTCCTGCTTGTCATAGTCCTTCTGATACTGCTGCCGCAGCCGCTCCACCTCAAAGCCGGCCCATGGATATCTTTTCCCCTGTCCCCAGCTTCCGCTTCACCTCAATGACCGTTCTCTCCGGAGCCATGATAAACTGGGCTTTCGCCTTCTCCCCGATGACCAGATTTCCCGACTCGTCCACGCCCACGGCTGAAGGCGTCACCACACTGCCGTTAAAGCTTGGTATCATCTCCGTCTTTCCTCTCTGCGCTCCTTTTCCTGATCGTCCTCTTTTTGGATCTCCTCCAGCTTATCTATCCGCCCTACCGCCTCCCGGGCCGAATCCAGCCATGGTCCCATGTCCTTGGCTCTGTCCTGGTTCTGCCCCATGATCCGGCTGATATCTCCTTTTAGTTCCTCTAAAATCGTCCCCAGGCTTTTCACCGCCTGCTTCCATTCCTCTTCTCTTCGATTCTTCCCAAACAACATCCTGTATGTCCTCCAACCATCAGATCTTTGTCCAGTATACCATCAAAGGCAGCATTTCTTAATTCCTGGTTCACAAAATTTTCACCCGTTTTTATTTTCTTTTCCCCATATCAGCCGATATATTCTATATATGATGATAAAAGGAAAAGGAGGTTTATCATGAAAGTTACCGCAAGAAACTGGCAGGCTCACGCCGCCTTATCCTCTTCTCAAACCAGTCAAACCCCCAAAGCGGATGCCCATACAGATTCTGTCCAGGACCCCCGCGAAGCCATGGATACGGATATCCTGGAAACTTCCATGGCATCCGCCTCCCGTTCCGGCTCGGATGCCGACTCTTCCTTTAAGGTGAAATCTTCCGGACCGAATAATTCAGTAGGAGATCTTGCGGCTATGCTGGCCAGGTCGGAAACCCTGATGGATGTCCAGCAGGTCTTCTCCAAAGCCATGCGGGCCCTGGCTGACTTAAAGATGGGAGCCATTGCCAGCGAAGGCAAGGACGCGAAAAAATACGCCCAGCAGATCAAGCGCATGGAAAAACTGATCAAGCGCATCCAGAAAAAGTTAAAGCACTTAGCCAAGGAACAGCGCATGGAAGACCAGGCCGAAAAAGCCGCGAAAAAAGCCGAGCTTGAAAAAGAAAAACAGATCCGCCAGGAGTTGGAAGCCAGACGGAAGAAACGCCGCCGGGAAGAGAAAGAGTACGCCCTGAAAGAACTGTCCCAGGACGGAAAAGATTCGGTCAATGAAACCGTCTCTTCTATGCTAAGCGCAGCCTCCCCCTCCGCGGACGTCTCCGCCCTGACCGGAATGGATGGCGCCATGGTATCTGGTGATCTGGGTGGAATAGATCTGGGCGGGCTGGATCTTATGGCGTGAGAGACAGCTAATAGACTTATATAAAACAGTGTTTTTAGACCTGCTTATCCATGATAGATGAGCAGGTCTGTTTTTTAAGGTTTGTATTACTTTTGCACTGTGGGGTGGTAAAAAATAAACTATATTTGCCAAGTGAGGAAGATCTCCCTTAAAAAGCAGGAAAATCAAAAAAGCCCACAAGCGGTAAACCTGCTTGCGGGCGTAGCTTTCTGGCGGAGAGTGTGGGATTCGAACCCACGTGCCCTGTAAAGGACAACTGCATTTCGAGTGCAGCTCGTTATGACCGCTTCGATAACTCTCCGTATCATATCTGTAACATCAGCCCAAAAAACTCTGAAAAAAGGGGACTGATGGAGAAAACCAAAGTAATTTCAATTATAAATAATACCACAAAAGCCCTGAAAAATCAAGGGTTTCCGGAGCACAAATTTTTCAGTTTTTCAAATCCCGATTCATGTTCATAAGGGCTTTTGTAGTGAGCAATGGGGGGCGAGGGATGTCGCGGAGCCAGTCAGAGAAGGTAAGGATGGTCCTGGCAGGGTAAATTTTTGCCTGTGAGATGAGACCAGGAGGGCAGGAGGGCTGATACCCGACTGATTTACGCTTTAAGGACTCATCGAAATGTTTGGCATATCTGAACCCGGACATGACCATCCTTTCCTTCTCTGACTGGCATTACGACTACCCTCGCCTCCTTTGCTCACTGCCCAAAATACTGATCCACCCCTGCCAAAAGCCCCGCCGCCAGCACATCCAATGCAGCGTCCGAGTGGTCCGACGCCTTGTCTCCCAGTTCGATATCAATGGAGGGAACCGTGGAAAACGAAGTCTGAGTCAGATCCATCTCCATGGAACCGCCGGAAAAGATCTTCACCCCCGCGGACTTAAGGCCAGCCACCAGGCTTTCCCCCAGGGCGTTGTGCTTCTCCCAGTTGGACTTAACCGGCTCCATGTTCCGGTAGGAGGCCACATTGGGAACGCTCATGTAAAAGGCGCCCTTGTTGCTGGAGGTGGAATCCCAGTGAAGGGCAATATGACAGTCCGCGCAGTTGTTGGCAATTACGGTCCGGGCAATATTGTCCAGCTGCACATCATCGCTCTCCCGGATCATCAGCACGTCATAGCCTGCGGTCAAAAGCTTCTCCTTCAGCTTCTTTGCCATGGCAAGGGTCACCTTTGCCTCCGCCGTCCCGTCGGAAAAGGTCATGCCGCCGGAAACCGCCACCGCCGACGTGGCCCCGGCCCCTGTGGTTCCTCCCGTCACCTTAGGCGTGCCGTCAGGGTGGCACAATGTCTTCACACCGGAGCCTCCGCTTGTTCCGTGGCCCGCGTTGACGCACACAGTGATCCCCTTTCTGTTGCTGCCCTCAGCCTTGTAAAGCATGGCCTTGCCGGAATTGATCTTGGAAAACTCTCCGTACTTCCAGGATGGGTTAAAGGCCACCTCTCCCCCTGCCAGACTGCCGGAGCCTGTGAGGGCTCCCGCGGCCTGACCTGACTGGCCGCCTGTCCCTTCCTGGCCGCTTCCCGACGACGACGCTGCCGCCGAAGCAGAGACATATCTGGACGCGATATAACATGTCATGCCCTCATACTCCACCCGGCTCCACTCATCGCTGTACCCGGTCCGCCGAAGCTTGTCCCCCTTCTTAAACACAGCCACCACCTTGGACGCGGTGCTGGCCGACGCCCGGAGATTTACGGAATCTCCGTTTACATACACCGTCTCGTCCACATCGCGCAAAGCCGGAACCGGCTCTCCCACCATGTTCTGCTCCTTCACACTGGTCTGGGCCAAAGGCTCTTTCCCCTGTCCCGCCGGATCCCCGGATAAGTCCCGGCCCGGATCTATCCCTGTCTGCCCTGACTCCTGGCCGGCGTCTGACGCCCCGCCGGTCTCTGTAGTTCTAACCTGTCCCTCACTGCCCAAAACCACAGGCTCATACTTCTTCTGACAGCCGCTTGCCATCACAAGGGCTGCCGCCAGGGCCGCAATGATTCTTCTCTTTTTTTTCATTGGATCACTCCTCCTCCCACAACATATTCTCCGTCATAGAACACCACCGCCTGACCGGGGGTGACGGCCCTCTGAGGTTCTCGAAACCTGCACTCCACCCTGCCGTCTCCCAAGTCCCGGATCACGCAGGGAGCGCCTCTGTGACTGTAACGGATCTTGGCCATCACCTCCATGGTTCCGCCGCCAAGGCCGTCCACTGCCATCCAGTTTAAGTCAGAGCAGGTAAGGCTGTCAGAAAATACGTCCTTCTCGTCGCCGATAACCACCTCATTGGTCTCCTTCCTGATCTCCACCACAAAAACCGGTCGTCCCATGGAAAGGTTCAGCCCCTTTCTCTGGCCCACCGTATAGTGGGTAATCCCCTTGTGCTGTCCTAAAACATTGCCGTTCCTGTCCACAAAATTTCCCTGGGGCAGTTCTCTTTTGCAGTGTTCCTTAATATATCCCGCGTAATCGTGGTCGGGAATAAAGCAGATCTCCTGGCTGTCAGGCTTTTTCGCCACATCAAGCCCTATCTTTTCTGCCATCTGCCGGATCTCCTCCTTGCTGTAGCGCCCTGCGGGCATCAGTGTGCGGGCCAGCTGTTCCTGGGTCAGAGCGTACAGCGCGTAGGTCTGGTCCTTGCTGACGGCCTGGGACTTTCGCAGGGCGTACCTTCCGCCTGCCAGCCTCTCCACCCGGGCGTAGTGGCCTGTGGCCAGATAATCCGCTCCGATGTCCAGACTGCGCTTTAGCAGTGCCTCCCACTTTACATGGCGATTACAGGCAATGCAGGGATTGGGGGTCCTTCCCCTGACATACTCGTCCACAAAATAGGAGATCACATGGTCCCCAAACTCTTTCTTAAAATTCATCACATAGTGGGGGATTCCCAGCTGCCATGCCGCCTTCCTGGCATCCTCCACAGCGCCGAGGCCGCAGCACCCTCCGTTCTCCTCCTGAACAGTCCGCTCCTCATCCTGCCAGATCTGCATGGTCACGCCTATGACGTCATAGCCCTGCTCCTTCAAAAGCCAGGCAGCCACGGAGGAGTCAACTCCTCCGGACATGCCTACCACTACCTTCTTTC
This sequence comes from uncultured Hungatella sp., assembly GCA_910588505.1. Classification (GTDB taxonomy): domain Bacteria; phylum Bacillota; class Clostridia; order Lachnospirales; family Lachnospiraceae; genus UBA3402. The sequence continues at coordinate 65,734 of CAJUPQ010000004.1, forward strand.
TTCTGTTCTCCATATTAGGATCAGTACTCCTCATCTTCCTCGTGCTCGCTGATATCCGACTTAGGCTTCTCCAAACCCTCTATGACAATGCCGTTCTTCTGGGCATAATCCCAGAGCGCCGCGTGGATGGCCTCCTCCGCCAGAAGGGAGCAATGCACTTTCACCGGAGGCAGCCCGTCAAGGGCCTCCATCACCGCCTTGTTGGTCACCTCCATTGCCTCCTGAACCGTCTTCCCCTTTACCATCTCCGTGGCCATGCTGCTGGTGGCCACCGCTGCCCCGCAGCCAAAGGTCTTAAACTTCACGTCCCGGATCACCTGATTCTCATCAATATCCAGGTAAATCCTCATAATATCCCCGCACTTGGCGTTTCCCACGGTTCCCGTACCGCTGGCATTTTCGATCTCCCCCACGTTTCTGGGATTCTGAAAATGATCCATTACTTTTTCTGTATACATACCTGTGATCTCCTCTTTCAATCGTAATTTATCAATTTACTGGTTCCTCATAAAATCCTCGTAGAGAGGCGACATATCCCGCAGTTTTTTCACGATCTCCTTGATCCTGTCCACCACCAGATCCATCTCCTCCCTGGTATTGTCCGGGCTCACGGTCAGCCGCAGGGAGCCGTGGGCGATCTCGTGGGGAAGCCCGATGGCAAGAAGCACATGGGACGGGTCCAGGGAACCGGAGGTACAGGCCGAGCCGCTGGAGCCACAGATCCCGCTGCCGTCCAGCATAATAAGAAGAGACTCCCCCTCAATAAACTGGAAGGCAAAATTGGCATTGTTGCTGAGCCTTTGGCTCCTGTGGCCGTTGAGCCGCACAAAAGGAACCTCTGCCATGACCCTGCCGATCAAGTAGTCCCGCAGCCCTCTCTCCTTTTCTTCCCGCTCCTCCATGGAAGCCATGGCAAGCTCCACGGCTTTGCCGTATCCCACGATTCCCGGCACATTTTCCGTGCCTCCCCGGCGTTTCCGCTCCTGAGCCCCGCCGTGGATAAAAGACCTGGTCTTTAACCCTGTCCGGATATACAGAAATCCAATGCCCTTAGGGCCGTTTAGCTTGTGGGCACTGGAACTTAACATGTCAATATGATACTCATCCACATGGATGGGTAAATGGCCATATGCCTGCACCGCATCCGTGTGGAACAAGATCCCGTTGTCTTTCGCGATCTGTCCGATCTCCTTTATGGGCTCTATGGTCCCGATCTCATTATTCGCGAACATGACGGAGATCAAAATGGTGTCCGGTCGGATGGCTCTCTTTAATTCATCCACCTTCACGATCCCATTTTCATCTACATCTACATAAGTCACCTCAAAGCCCCGCTTCTCCAGATACTCACAGGTGTGAAGTACCGCGTGGTGCTCGATCTTGCTTGTGATAATGTGTTTCCCCTTTGAGGCGTAGGCCTCCGCCGTGGCCTTTATGGCCCAGTTGTCAGACTCCGTTCCTCCGGCCGTAAAATAGATCTCCCCGGGTTTTGCCCCCAGGCTCTTCGCGATCGTCTCCCTGACCGCCCCTATGGCCTGCTTGCAGGGGGTGGAAAATTCATACACCGAGGACGGGTTCCCGTAATGCTCGGTAAAATAGGGCAGCATGGCCTCCACAACCCTTGGGTCAGTCTTTGTAGTGGCCGCGTTGTCCAGATAAATCGTTTGATTCATGTGTGATCCGCCTTTCCGTAGTATTAAAGTTAAAAGCTTCATCTACATCTCTATTATATACTATATTCCTATGGTTGCAAGAAAAAATATGTGTTCTTTCCCCTTTAAAACATTGACATTTTCTAACTATTTTGTTACGATAACCTTAATATTTAATAAACACAAGGGGGATAAATCTATGAAACTACGCAACATGAAATTCCTGGCCCTGCCCACCGCCATTGTCCTGAATCTGGCCCTCTGCGGCACCATGGCTTTTGGCGCTGTCACTACGCCTGACGAAGGCCCGGGAGCGCCGGAGCACATTGCTTCCGGAACCCAGATCACCCAGGTAGAGGGATTTGACTGGGGACCAGGCGTTACCAAGACCATTCTCTCCCTGGACAAGACCGTCACCGCGGAGTCTGTTGCCGCGGCCAAGTTCTGTGCCATCGAGAACAAGCAGACCTACGACTATGAAGCATACGCAAAAGTTGCCAAGGAGGCGCCCTACACCCGCACCGAGGATCAGACCCACCGCATCATCACAGCGGCCTACACCTGCGACGCCAAGGGCAACCGGACAAACGACAGCTCCTCCCATATTGCTCTTGAACTGAGATGCACGCCAAGCGAAGGTTCGTCCTTCTACTTCAGTTCCGGCACATGGCAGAACTCCTGGTGCGAATTCTACAACCTTCAGGTTGATCTGATTGATGATGCCGCCCTCACCACAGAGGACGGGACAAAGATCACCCTTTTATCCGTAGATCCTGCCGTAAACTGGGCTGATTCCCTCATGCCGGATCTGGAAGGCATCGACCTGTCCGGAACCTTCACCAGCTCAAATGGCGACAAGTTAACTTACGCCTCCTACGCTCCGGCCAATGCCAGCGAAGCCAACAAGAGACCTCTGGTGATCTGGCTCCACGGCGCAGGGGAAGGCGGCGCTGATCCCAGGCTGGCGCTCCTTGGCAACAAGGTTACCGCTCTGACAGGGACCAATTTCCAGAACCGCATGGGCGGCGCCTTTGTGCTGACTCCCCAGGTTCCCGATTTCTGGATGACCTATGATGAGAACGGCTCCTGGCAGGACAACCCGGGCACGGACTCCATTCATCTGACAGGCTTAAAGGAACTGATCGACGCGTATGTTGCCGCAAACCCGGCCATTGATAGAGACCGCATCATCATCGGCGGCTGCTCCAACGGCGGATACATGACCATGGATATGATCCTCAACTATCCCGACTACTTTGCCGCCGCTTACCCCATCTGCGAGGCCTACAAAGACGCCTCCATCACAGACGCCCAGCTGCAGGCTATTAAGAATGTACCTGTGTGGTTCGTATACGCCGAGAACGACGATACCGTTGACCCCACAGCCAACGCCGCTCCTACCATCAGCCGCTTAAGAGCTATGGGAGCCAATGTCCATGCCAGCGTCTTTGATGATGTTCACGACACCACCGGCCTGTACAAGGCTGAGGACGGCTCTGCCCACCAGTACTCCGGCCACTGGTCCTGGCTGTACTTCTTCAACGACGAGTGCGCCAGCGGAAATCTTCCCATGTGGACCTGGATGGCAGCTCAGAGCAAGTAAATCTGGCTTTTTACACTTAATCGGGCAGGGGAGTATTCTTCTCCCCTGCCTATGCGCCGGGTATCCGTCAGCGTAAGCTGACACTCTTCCTCCGGGCGCCCGTGTGCATAATCAGGCAGGGAAGACTTCCCCCCACTTACGCGCCGGGCGCCTGTCAGCTCTGGCTGACATATTTCCTCTGGGTACATGTGTGCATATAAAAAATGGCTTTGGAAGTTTTCGGACTCCCAAAGCCATTTTTATATTGTCTCAGACAAATCACCATTCATACACTCTGCGCTTTCTTCCCCATCTGTCCATAGCAGTAGCGCATAATATCCTTTCTTGTGATGATCCCGATAAAGTTCTTCTGGTCGTCCACCACCGGGACGAAATTCTGGTTCAGGGCTTTCCCGAACATGTCTTCCATGGTGGCGTCTATAGACACCGGGCAGTTGTCGGACCTTCTGGGAATAACGGCCACAGGCACATGCTCCGCCTCCTTAAGGCTTAGATCATACTCGTTTTTGATGCCCCACAGCATATCCCCCTCTGTGATGGTGCCGATATATTTCCCCAGCCTGCTGATCATGGGGATCGCTGTGTACCGGTGATGCTCCATGATCTCCAGAGCCTGCCGCAGAGTCTGGTCATCATAGAGATAAGCCACTTCGCTTTTGGGGGTAAGAAAAAATAAGATGTTCATAAACAGTCTCCTCGTATGTAGATCGGTAGTCTGCCGTTACGGAGACGCCCTTTTCGCGGCTCTCCGATCTCTACGGCAAGTAAAAGTATAACCCCTATCTCTGACCTGGCTGTGAACAAATTATTATTTTTTTCGAAATATGGAGCAAAAAAATTGACTGGCATCGCGACTCCCCCGCCCTTTACTCACTCAACAATACACCTAAAAAAACCGGGCAACCTGCCCGGCTTTTCCATTTCTACTCAAAATAATCCAACGGGTCAACCTTGCTCCCCTCATGCTCCAGCTGGAAGTATACATTACTCCCCTCCACGGAATAATACTTGGTAGGCTCGGCCACATACCCCATAACCTGTCCTGCTTCCAGGTACTCATTTTCCACCACCTGGATCTCTTTAAGCTGGCCGCAGGTAGCCAGATAATCATTGCCCAGGTCCAGGACCAGGAAATTGCCCAGCTCCTCATTGGCGCTGACCGCCACCACCTTGGCGTTGGCCGGAGCCACCACCGGCTGGCTCACCTCCGCCTGGATCACCACCCCGGGATTCACCTGATACTGGTCCAGGGTCGGGAAATAGATGGTAGTGTCCATGCTGTAGTCCAGAAGCACGTTGCCCATAACAGGCCATGCCATACGGCTCACATCGGAAAAATCCAGCACCAACGGAACCGCGTTCTCCACGCCTGAGTCCACCGGCGCTACCTGGGGCTCTGTCTTTTTGGTCGTGTCGCTCTTTTGTGTGTTGTCAGAAGCTTTGGCAACCTGAGTCGGTTCCTGGGCCCTGTTGTTTACATGGCTCTGGGTCTGCTCCCTTAAAGCATCCGCAGATCCGGCAACCTGGGTAGGCTCCATAGCCTGGTTCTCCTGCGCGATCATTGCCCCCTGATTCTGCTCAATGTAGGGATTCTCCTCCCCGGGGGTATTTCCTCTTTGAATGGTAACCACACCTGCCGCGGCAACAATAGTCAGCAGGCCCAACACCAGCATGACAAGGAATAGTTTGTCCTTGAACATTTGATTGAACTTCTCTTTCACCGTTTATCACCTCGGTACTATTCTTACCAATGGCGCCGAAGTTATTCACGGTTCGGGAGAAATAATCTCAATATTTTTATAATAATATGCCAGGATCTCCTCTGCTTTCATTCCCCCCACGGCTTTCACGTGAGCGCCGTACTGGCTGAGCCCGTACCCATGGCCCCGTCCCCGGCACACCGCGCGCACGCCCTCCTCATAGCCTTCCAGCGTGTAAGCCGCCGAGGGCAGTTCCAGAGCCTCCCTCACCGCCTCCCCGTCAAAGCTGTGGCTGCCGATCTGGATCTGGGTCACATACCCGGCCCCGTCCCTTTCGATGACCTGGATCGTGTCCGGGATCTGCTCTTTTCTCACATTATCCCCCTGGGGCATCCCTTTAACCAGCTCCAAAAATTCCTCCGCGGTCCACACCGTCATTGTCAGATAGCCCTCCATCTCCACGTCCTCCCCGGAGTCCGCGCCTGCCAGGTAAGGATGTCCCTCGTCCCCGTCCCGGGTACGCCCGGCGCTGGCCCGGTGAAACATGGGCTCCACACACTGTCCCTCCCACACCATCACCTGACCCTTTGTCCCCTCCACAGCCCCTCTCACCTTCTCATAATACTCCAGGAATCTGGGGCTTCCCCACATCTTCTCCATCTGCTCCTCCCCCATCCCCTCCAGATTAAGGTCGCTCTCCCGGATCTCCCTCTCATCCCCCATCTGCCTGTACAGAAAGGTCCTGGCCACAATGGCCTGAGCCTTCAGCGCCTCCGGTTCATAGTCCGCCGGCATCTGTCTGGCCACCACGCCCACCAGGTACTCCTCCCCGTCCACAAACCCCCGGCCCTCCAGATACACCCGCCTGCCGCTCTCCCACGCCTCTTCCCCAAAGCTTCCACCCCTTGTCCCTCCGCTCATCCCATGGATCCCTCCGCTTGCCACAAGAGTAAACACATAGGGAAACAGCACTGCCACCGCACAGAACCACCAAAATCTACGCATAAAAAATCCCCCTCTTCATCTCATTCTATGAAGAGGGGAATCCCATTATTAATGATTTACACTTCCACAGTAATCTTGTCCAGATGCCACAGCTCATCCACATACTCCTGGATGGTCCGGTCAGAGCTGAACTTGCCGGAGCAGGCCACATTGAGCATAGCTGCCTTTGCCCACCACTTCTTATCCCGGTAAGCCGTGTCCACCTTTTTCTGGGCCTGGGCGTAAGACTCGCAGTCTTTCAGGATAAAGTACATATCCGCCTTGTCATTGCCGCTTCCGTTCAGCAGAGAATCGTAGATCTCCCTGAACAGGCCCGGATTCTCCGGAGAATAAAATCCGTTGATCAGCTGGTTTAAAACCTTGCGCACATTTTCATTGCTGTTGAAGATCTCCACAGGGTAATACCCGCCGTTCTTCTCATAGGCAATAACCTCGTCCGCGGAAAGTCCGAAGATAAAGGCGTTCTCCTCCCCTACCTCCTCCACGATCTCCACGTTGGCGCCGTCCATGGTTCCAAGAGTCAGGGCTCCGTTGAGCATAAACTTCATATTGCCCGTTCCGGAGGCCTCCTTGCTGGCTGTGGAGATCTGCTCGCTGACATCCGCGGCGGCGAAGATGATCTCCGCGTTGCTCACCCGGTAATCCTCGATAAACACCACTTTCAGCTTGCCCTGGATCTCCTCGTCATGGTTTACCTTATCCGCCACGGCGTTGATCAGCTTGATGGTAAGCTTTGCCCGGCGGTAGCCTGCGGCTGCCTTCGCGCCGAAGATAAAGGTTCTGGGAACCATATCCAGATTTGGGTTCTCCTTTAACTGGTTGTAGAGATGCATCACATGGAGGATGTTCAAAAGCTGCCTCTTGTACTCATGAAGCCTCTTTACCTGCACATCAAACATGGACGTGGGGTCAACCTCAATGCCGTTATGCTCCTTAATATAGTCAGCCAGGCGCAGCTTGTTCTTGTACTTGATCTCCATAAATTCCTTCTGTGCCTGCTCGTCGTCCACATATTTTTTCAGGCCCGCAATCTGGGAAAGGTCGGTGATCCATGCATCGCTGCCAAGCTTTTCCGTCACCCAGTCAGCCAAAAGGGGATTGCCGTGGCGAAGGAAACGCCTCTGGGTGATACCGTTGGTCTTGTTGTTAAACTTCTTTGGCATCATCTGATAAAACGCCTTCAGCTCCTGGTTCTTCAGGATCTCGGTATGGAGCCTTGCCACGCCGTTGACAGAGAAGCTTCCGGCAATGGCCAAATAAGCCATGCGCACTTTCCCGTCATAGAGAATAGCCATCTTCTCCACCATCTTCTCATCGCCGGGGTACTGGCGGCGGATCTCGATCTCAAAGCGGCGGTTGATCTCCTCCACGATCTGGTACACACGGGGGAGAAGCTTGGAGAATAAGTCAATGGGCCACTTCTCCAGAGCCTCGGCCATGATGGTATGGTTGGTGTAGGCACAGGTCTTGATGGTCACATCCCACGCCTCCTCCCAGGTCAGCCCCTCCTCGTCGATGAGGATCCTCATCAGCTCCGGAACCGCAACCGTGGGATGGGTGTCATTTAACTGGAACACGTTCTTCTCGTAGAACTTGCGGATATCGTCGTGGTTTCTCTTGTACTTCTTAATAGCCCGCTGTACGCTGGCGGAGATGAAGAAATACTGCTGTTTCAGCCGCAGCTCCTTGCCCGCATAGTGGTTGTCATTGGGGTAGAGCACCTCGCAGATGTTCTTGGCTAAGTTCTCCTGCTCCACTGCCTTCTGGTAGTCGCCCTTGTCAAAGCTGTCCAGGCTGAAGGTGTTAATAGGCTTGGCATCCCAGATCCTTAAGGTATTCACCACCTTGTTGCCGTATCCCACAACAGGCATATCATAGGGAATAGCCATAACGGACTGGTAATCCTCCTGGATATACTCCTCCTTGCCGCCCTCCCAGTTGACCCGCACCCGGCCGCCGAATTTCACCTCGGTGGCATACTCGGACCGGCGGATCTCAAAGGGGTTGCCGTCCTTTAACCATTCGTCCGGAACCTCGATCTGATACCCGTCCTCGATCTTCTGTTTGAACATGCCGTAATGATAGCGGATGCCGCAGCCGTAAGCCGGATACCCCAGAGTTGCCAGAGAGTCCAGAAAACAGGCTGCCAGACGGCCCAGGCCGCCGTTGCCAAGGGCCGGATCCGGCTCCTGATCCTCTAAAAGGTTCAGATCCAGGCCCATCTCCTCCAGAATCTCCCGCACCTCCTTGTCCGCACAGAGGTTGATGATGTTGTTGCCAAGGGCCCTGCCCATGAGGAACTCCATGGACAGATAGTAAACCGTCTTGGCGTCCTCCTTGTCCATCTCCTTCTGTGTGGCGATCCAGCGGTCCATGATAAAGTCTTTCACCGCATAGGACACAGCCTGGAACAGCTCCTGAGATGTGGCGTCCTCCAGCCTTTTGCGGTACATATTTTTAATGTTGTAGATGATGGTGTCCTTAAATTCCTCTTTGTCAAATCTGCCCTTTGCGTCCGCCCCGTCCATACTCTGGGACTGAACGCTCTTGGACTTAACCGTTTCTTCTGTCTTCATGACTGGCTTACTCTCCTTTGTGTGGTCATTATTTTTTTTTACGCCAAGCCTTACCTGTTCTCCGTTGATATTCCAGTCTTTTGTATAGCCGTCCATCTGGCCAATGCGGATCTCGTCGGCCAGCACATCCGTCTTTATGGCGGTCTCATAGACTTTCATAAGCCCTGCAAGCCTGTCGTTATCCTGTTCATAGACCGTGATGTGGTCAACAACCTCAAACCCGGCTTCCTTTCTCATGGTCTGAATCTTGCTCACCAGCTCCCTGACAAAGCCCTCCTCGATCAGCTCATCGGTCAGGTTGGCGTCCAGCACAACGGTCATCGTGTTGTCCGCCTCGGTCACATACCCTTCTTTCTGGCTCACGTCAATGAGCAGATCCTCCTCTGACAAGACCACCTGGGTCCCGTCAAAGTCAAAGGTTAAGCGCCCCTGAGCTTTCAGGGTGTCCATGGCCTCATTGCCGTCCATCTCTGTCAGGGCTTTGCGGATATTGTTCAGCTGTTTCCCGTACTTTGGCCCCACGGTCTTAAGCTGTGGCTTAAAGGTGTAGGATGTAAACTCCCGCACATCCTGGGTAAAGGTCACCCTCTTCACGTTCAGCTCATCCTCAATGATCTCCACATAGAACCGGGACAGATCCTGGGGAGCCTTGACAAACATCTGGCCAATGGGCTGACGGTTCTTGATACCGCCGCTGTTTCTGGCAGCCCGGCCCATGACCACCACTTTCAGCACCTCATCCATATCCTGCTCTAATTCCTTGTCGATCCTGGCCTCGTCCGCCTGGGGGAAGGTACACAGATGGATGCTCTTTGGAGCCTTCTGATCCACCTTGCGCACCAGATTCTGGTAAATGGACTCGGTCATAAAGGGGATCATAGGCGCTGCGGCCTTGCACACGGTCACCAATGCCTCATACAAGGTCATGTATGCGTTGATCTTATCCTGCTCCATGCCCTTGGCCCAGAACCGCTCCCGGCTCCTGCGCACATACCAGTTGCTCATGTCGTCCACAAAGCTCTGGAGGGCCTTGGCAGCCTCCGGGATCTGATAGTTTGCCAGATCATTGTCCACATCTTTTACCAGACTGTTTAACTTGGACAAGAGCCACTTGTCCATAACGGGAAGCTTTCCGTAATCTAAAGTATACTCCGTCGGGTCAAAATCGTCAATATTGGCATACAGCACAAAAAATGCGTAAGTGTTCCACAGAGTTCCCATGAATTTTCTCTGTCCCTCTGTCACCGCCTTGCCATGAAACCGCTTTGGCAGCCATGGCGCGCTGTTGATGTAGAAATACCACCGGATGGCGTCCGCGCCGTAGGTGGCCAGGGCGTCAAAGGGGTCCACCGCGTTGCCTTTGGATTTGCTCATCTTCTGCCCGTTCTCGTCCTGGACATGTCCCATGACGATGACGTTCTTGTAGGGCGCCTTGTTAAAGAGCAGGGTGGAGATGGCCAAAAGGGAGTAGAACCACCCTCTGGTCTGGTCCACAGCCTCAGAGATAAAGTCTGCCGGGAACTGCTTCTCAAACAGATCCTGGTTTTCAAAGGGGTAGTGGTGCTGGGCAAATGGCATGGCGCCGGAGTCAAACCAGCAGTCGATAACCTCTGGCACCCTCTTCATCTCTTTCCCGCACTTTGGACAGGTTACAGTCACATTGTCAATGAACGGACGGTGCAGCTCAATCTCATCCGGGCAGTTCATTGACATGGACTTTAATTCTTCAATGCTGCCGATGGAGTGCTGATGGCCGCACTCACACTCCCAGATATTTAAAGGAGTTCCCCAGTAGCGGTTTCTGCTGATGCCCCAATCCTGGACATTCTCCAGCCAGTCTCCGAAACGGCCCTTGCCGATGCTTTCGGGGATCCAGTTGATGGTGTTGTTGTTGCGGATCAGGTCCTCCTTTACCGCGGTCATCTTGATAAACCAGGACTCCCGGGCATAGTAGATCAGAGGGGTGTCGCACCGCCAGCAGTGGGGGTAGCTGTGCTCAAAGGACGGGGCGGAGAACAGAAGGTTCCTCTCTTCCAACGCTTTTAACACCTTGGGGTCCGCCTTCTTCACGAACACGCCCTCCCACGGGGTCTCCTTTGTCATATTGCCTTTCGCGTCAACCAGCTGAACAAAAGGCAGGTCGTACTTTCTCCCCACCTTGGAGTCGTCCTCGCCGAATGCCGGGGCGATGTGTACCACGCCGGTGCCGTCGGTCAGGGTCACGTAAGTGTCGCACACCACGTAGAATGCCTTCTTATGCTGCTTTTCGCAGACAGGTGTGGCAAAATCAAAGAGAGGCTCATACTCTTTGTACTCCAGAGCTTTGCCTGTGTAAGTCTCTAAGATCTCATAGGCAGGCATCCCCTTCTCCTTGTCCCCAAGACTCCCAAGCACCGTGTCCAAAAGAGCCTGGGCCATGTAGTAGGTGTAGCCGTCCCCTGCCTTGACCTTCACGTAAGCTTCGTCGGGATTTACACACAGGGCCACATTGCTGGGCAGGGTCCAGGGGGTGGTGGTCCATGCCAGGATGTAAGCGTCCTCCCCTTTTACCTTGAACCGGGCGATAGCTGACCGCTCTTTTACGTCCTTGTACCCCTGGGCAACCTCGTGGCTGGACAGAGGCGTTCCGCACCTGGGACAGTAGGGTACGATCTTAAAGCCCTTGTACAGAAGGCCTTTCTCCCAGATCTTTTTCAGAGCCCACCACTCGGACTCAATGTAATCGTTGTGATAAGTGACATAAGGGTCGTTCATATCCGCCCAGAATCCCACGGTGGAGGAGAAATCCTCCCACATGCCCTTATACTTCCACACGCTCTCCTTGCAGTGTGCGATAAAGGGCTCCAGACCGTACTCCTCGATCTGCTCCTTGCCGTCCAGCCCTAAAGCTTTTTCCACCTCCAGCTCCACCGGCAGACCGTGGGTGTCCCACCCGGCTTTCCTTGGCACCATGCTTCCTTTCATGGTGCGGTATCTGGGGATCATATCCTTGATCACCCTGGTGAGCACATGGCCGATGTGGGGCTTTCCGTTGGCCGTAGGCGGGCCGTCGTAAAACATGTACGTGGGGCAGTCTTTCCGGCTCTTGATGCTCTCCGTGAAAATGTCCTGATCCTTCCAGAACTTCTCCACCTCTTTTTCCCGCTCCACAAAGTTTAAGTCTGTGGAAACCTTGTCATACCTCGCCATAATAACCTCCATTGTTCTGTTTTTCATACAGCTTGAACCATAACAGATAACCGGTTTACGGAGTGTCCCCAGGCCTTTATGAGCCCGGAACGCTTCCGAAAAATAAAAAAATCCCCGCCCCGTAATGAGGACGAAGACCGCTTCGCTGTACCACCTATTACCGCATACCATCATATGCCTTCCCTGTAACGGCGGAAAAACCGGCCAGGCCTACCAGTCCTGCCGGGGGTGCTTCCTGACTTCCCCCAGACTCTGTCCTTCAGCCCGCGACTCCGAAGTGATGTTCCCCTCTGCCCTACTGATACCGGCTTCCCACCGCCGCCGGCTCTCTGGAATGTTCGCGACAGGGATACTGTCTTCCTCTGCGTCTTTCTGATTTTATGCCCTTTTATTATAGTAAGAGGGGGTGGGGTTGTCAAGGGGGAATCCGATTATATTCCCATCTCTTTTTCAAAAAGATCTGGGTAATTGGTGTGAGCATGGGGGCGAGGAGTGGCGCGGAGCCGGTCAGAGAAGGGAAAGATGGTCCTGTCCGGGTGAATTATGCCATGGAGATGAGACCAGGGAAACAGGAGGAAGGTTCGAGAAATCACAGATTGTTATTTTATTAACATTCCCTTTGTATTTCCCCAATTCTGTGGTATACTCTCTAAAAATCAGCGAAGCCGGATCACCGAACACATACAAAAGCTTACTTCCGGCAGCCGCCCCACTTTAGGAGGATACTATGGACAAGAGAAATCTCACCCTGCTCACAGACCTGTACGAGCTGACCATGATGCAGGGCTATTTTAAGGAAAAGGACGCTAACGAGACGGTCATCTTTGACGCATTTTACCGCAGCAACCCAAACAACAACGGCTACTCCATCTGCGCAGGCTTAGAGCAGATCATTGACTACATCAAAAATCTTCACTTTGATCAGGAAGATATTGACTACCTTCGCTCCACCGGCCTGTTTGGAGAGGACTTCCTGGACTACCTTAGGCAGTTCCGTTTTTCCGGGGATATCTACGCCATCCCCGAGGGCACGGTGGTATTCCCCAGGGAGCCCCTGTTGAAGGTCATCGCTCCCATTATGGAGGCCCAGCTGGTAGAGACGGCGCTCCTAAACATCATCAACCACCAGAGCCTTATCGCCACCAAGACGGCCAGGGTTATCTACGCGGCCCAGGGTGATGGGGTCATGGAGTTTGGGCTTCGCCGGGCTCAGGGTCCGGACGCGGGGATCTACGGAGCCAGGGCGGCCATGATCGCGGGCTGTATCGGCACCTCTAATGTCCTGGCAGGCCAGATGTTTGACGTGCCGGTAAAGGGAACCCACGCCCACAGCTGGATCATGAGCTTTCCTGACGAGCTGACCGCCTTCCGCACCTACGCCAAGCTGTACCCTACCGCCTGTATCCTTTTAGTGGACACCTACGACACCCTAAAGTCCGGCGTCCCCCACGCTATCCAGGTTTTTAAAGAGATGCGCGAGGCCGGGATCCCGCTGACCTTTTACGGCATCCGCTTAGACAGCGGTGACTTAGCCTACCTGTCCAAGAAAGCCAAAAAAATGCTGGACGAGGCAGGTTTTCCCGATGCGGTCATCTCCGCGTCCAATGACCTGGACGAGAACCTGATCAGCAGCTTAAAACTTCAGGGAGCCGCCATCAATTCCTGGGGCGTTGGGACCAACCTCATAACCTCCAAGGACTGTCCCTCCTTCGGCGGCGTCTACAAGCTGGCCGCTATTATGGATAAAGCCACAGGAACCTTTGTACCCAAGATCAAAGTCTCGGAAAACGCGGAGAAGATCACAAACCCGGGCAACAAGACCATCCGCCGCATCTACAACAAGGAGACCGGGAAGATCATCGCGGATCTCATCTGCCTGGTGGAGGAGGAGTACGACTCAAAAAACTCCCTTCTGCTGTTTGACCCCATCGAGACATGGAAAAAGACCCACCTGGCCCCGGACAGCTATACCCTGCGGGAGCTGATGGTTCCGGTATTCTTAAAAGGCAAATGCGTCTATGAGTCGCCCAAGGTCATGGACATCCAAAAATACTGTAAACAGGAGCTGGCCACTCTGTGGGAAGAATCTCTCCGCCTGGAGTACCCTCACCGCACCCATGTGGATCTGTCCATGCCTCTGTGGAAGATGAGAAATGATCTGCTGGACCAGTACCATTTTGACGAGTAAAAAGGATGCAAAAGGTTACCGCCCGGCAGCGTTCACATTTTGTTAACAAATCTTTCACAACCCTTTTACAACCGCGATAAATTTTCTTCATATTCGGGGGGTATACTTTAATCCCGTTTTCAACACTTGAAATGATTAACAAAGCCGGAATTCCTTGGAAAAT
>CAJUPQ010000005.1 GCA_910588505.1 uncultured Hungatella sp.
ATATGACGGAAAATCATCCACAAAGGCAGGTGCAAGAGAGATTCCGAGAGTACATGATAGAAGAGGGAGGAAGAGATTATGTCTATCGAGAGAGCAAAAGCGTATTTGAAAACTTTGGGCATGGAGGAAAGGATACTGGAGTTTGACGTATCCAGCGCCACGGTGGAGCTGGCTGCCGCGGCTTTAAACTGCCAGCCGGAGAGGATCGCCAAGACCTTGTCTTTTATGGTGGGGGATCAGGCGCTGTTGGTGGTGGCTGCCGGGGACGCGAAGATCGACAACAAGAAGTACAAGGCACGGTTCGGGACAAAGGCCAAGATGCTTTCGCCTCAGGAGGCGGAGACCTTGGTGGGCCATGCGGTGGGCGGAGTCTGCCCTTTTGGGGTTAATGAGGGGGTCAGAGTGTGTCTGGATGTGTCTCTGAAACGGTTTGAGACTGTATTTCCCGCCTGCGGAAGTTCGAACAGCGCCATAGAGCTGACCATTCCGGAGCTGGAGCAGTGTTCAGGATATGAACAGTGGGTGGATGTGTGCAAAGGATATGAGGGAGCATAGAAAATATGGGAAAGAGGGAGATCGCCAGGCAGGTGAGAGCGTATCATCCGTGGAATGAGCAGGAGGAGAAGGATCAGCAGGTGATCCTTGGATGCCTGGAGGGGATGCCGGATGTTTTTTTCCGCTCGAATCTTACGGCCCATATGTCGGCTTCCGCCTGGGTGGTGAACAAAGGGAGGGACAAGGCGCTGATGGCCTATCACAAGATTTATGATTCCTGGGCCTGGCTGGGAGGCCATGCAGACGGCGAGGAGGATCTGCTGGCTGTGGCTCTTCGGGAGGTTCGGGAGGAGAGCGGCATTGAAGCGGTGGAGCCTGTGATGACGGATCTGTTTTCCCTGGAGGTGCTGACTGTGGACGGCCATGAGAAGCGGGGCGTGTATGTACCAAGCCATCTTCATCTGAATGTGACCTATCTTCTGGAGGCGGATGAGTTCCAGAGGGTACGGGTGAAGGAGGATGAAAACAGCGGGGTGGCCTGGTTTGGGCTCCGGGAAGCGGTGGAGGCGTCGTCGGAGCCGTGGTTTCGGGAAAGGGTTTATGGGAAGCTTAATGAGAAGCTGAGGGTGTGGCAGGTGTCAGGTTTTTGAATTGGTGTATTGTTTAGTGAGCAAAGGGGCGGATTTGGTCGTGGGCCAGGGAGGGAAGGAAGCGTTTTGTGGACTTCTGCCAGGGGGAGAAGTCCCTGCCGTTAACCTGCGATCCGTTTTTCAAGAAGATCTTTCACCCGGATGTCCATCAGGACCATCTCTCCAAATTTGTGTCCAGCATTCTGGGGGAAAAAGTCAGGGCGGTCCGCATCCTTCCGACGGATGACAGTGTGCTGGACGGAGGGAGTCTTCTGATCATGGATCTTTTGGGGGGAGTTGGAGGACGGATCGCTTATAAATGTGGAGATCCAGAAGCAGGGGTATGCCTTCCCTGGGTTACGGCTGGCTGAGCGCCGGTGAACTGTAACCGTTCTGCAAAGCACATAAAGCAGTCCGTCAAAAATGCCGTTGCAAAATCGCCGGACTTGGTATATACTAGTAAAGAATTTGCCCCCAGGGCATTGTTATAGAAATCAGGAGAAAAGGATGGAATAGACATGGCATTGTTAGAGACATGGCGGAAATTGGCCTACGGCGACGGCCTGAATGATAAAGAGAGAGAAAAACTCTGGTCCGGTTATTTTGCCATTGAGAAGGGGATCTATGAGAAACTGCTGTCTGACCCTGCCCAGGTGGTGGAGGGAAGCGTGAAGGAGCTGGCCGAGAAGTATGAGACGGAAGTCCTCATTATGACCGGATTTCTGGACGGCATTAACGAGAGCTTAAAGGGTTATCAGAATCCCATCGACACCATGGAGGAGGATACGGTGGTGAAGATTGAGATCGAGCCTGAGAAGCTGTACTACAACATGGTTGAGGCTAAGGCGGACTGGCTGTACAACCTGCCTATGTGGGATGATATCCTGACTCAGGACAAGCGCAAAGAGCTGTATAAAGCGCAGAAGGCGTCGGGAACCATTGTCAAAGGCCCAAAGGTGGGGAGAAATGATCCGTGTCCCTGCGGCAGCGGCTTAAAGTACAAGAAGTGCTGCGGCAAAAACCAGTAAGCAATAGGTGAGGTTAGCAGATTGCAGGCTGGTAGATTAGCAGATTAGCCGATTGGCGGGCTGGCAGAGGGAGCAGAGACGTCGCTGTGACAGTCTCTGCTTTTTTGCGGTACTTAAAAGGAGGAGATGGCGGTGGAGGCGTACACGGCGTTTGCGGAGGTATACGACGCGTTTATGGATAATATTCCTTATGGAGAATGGGCAGACTATGTTCAAAGCCTTTTGACGGAATACGGCGTCCGGGACGGTCTGGTGCTGGAGCTGGGGTGCGGCACAGGAAACCTGACGGAGCTTTTGGCCTCCATGGGGTATGACATGATCGGGGTGGACTGTTCCGGGGATATGCTGGGGACTGCCATGGAAAAGCGGGAAGCTTCCGGTCTGGATATCCTGTATCTTCACCAGGATATGCGGGAGTTTGAGCTTTACGGCACGGTCAGGGCCGTGGTGTCGGTCTGCGACTCCATGAACTATATCACGGAGTATGAGGAGCTTAAGCAGGTGTTTCGGCTTGTAAATAATTACCTGGACCCTGGCGGGCTGTTTGTTTTTGATTTGAACACAGAGTATAAGTACAGGGAGATCCTGGGCAGCCAGACCATAGCCGAGTCCAGGGAGGACTGCGGTTTTATCTGGGAAAATGAGTACGATAACGAGGCAAAGCTTAATGAGTACGATCTGACGCTGTTTATCCGGGAGGAGGGGCAGCTGTATCGCAGGTATGAGGAGACCCACATTCAGCGGGCCTACTCCCTGGAGGAGGTCAGAGAGGCTCTTTTGGAATCCGGCATGGAGTTTGTGGCTGTGTACAACGCATTTACAAGGGACTGCCCGGAGGCGGACAGCCAGCGGATGTATGTCATTGCCAGGGAGCATGGAAAAGAGGAAAGCCAATAACGACGGGAAAGGATGGGATCATGATGGCAGATCATATGATCAGGGCCATGGCGGCCCAGGGACAGATACGGGCCTTTGGGGCCACAACCAGAGATCTGGTGGAGACGGCCAGGGCCAGTCACAACACCAGCCCTGTGGCCACGGCGGCCCTGGGGCGGCTTTTGACTGCGGGAGTGATGATGGGCTCCATGATGAAAAATGACCGGGATCTTTTGACCCTGAAGATCCAGGGGGACGGCCCCATAGGGGGGATTACGGTGACTGCGGATGCTAAGGGCAATGTGAAGGGCTATGTCAACAATCCCATGGTGGCGCTGCCCTGCAATGACAAGGGCAAGCTGGATGTGGCCGGGGCTCTGGGCATCGGGGTGCTGAGCGTGATCCGGGACGTGGGATTAAAAGAGCCCTATGTGGGGCAGACGATCCTGGTGAGCGGGGAGATCGCGGAGGATCTGACCTATTACTATGCCACCTCGGAGCAGACGCCTTCCAGCGTTGCCCTGGGGGTGCTGATGAATAAAGACAACACGGTGAGACAGGCAGGGGGATTTATGATCCAGCTGATGCCCGGGGCGTCGGAGGAGGTTATTGGAACTCTGGAGGAGAGGATCGGAGGGATCTCCTCGGTGACCTCGCTTCTGGATGAGGGCATGGGGCCGGCACAGATCCTGGAGAACCTGCTTTCAGGGATGGATCCGGAGATCACAGACAGGATGGACGCCCGGTTTTTCTGCGGGTGTACCAGGCAGCGGGTGGAAAAGGCCCTGGTGAGTATCGGAAAGCAGGAGCTTAAGGATATGATCCAGGAGGGCAAGCCCATTGAGATGAACTGTCATTTCTGCAATAAGAGATATGAGTTTTCCGTGGAGGAGTTACGGCTGCTCCTTGAAAAGGCGGCAAGGTAGGCAGGAGGTATCTGACGGAGCGGAGATCTGGCGGACCGGAGGAGGAATCCGGAAGGGAAAAGGCCTGACGTCGGGCGGGCGCAAATATGGGGAAAGACAGCTGGAAAAAAGAAAAGCAAAAAACGCATCCATGATGCGTTTTCTGCTTTAATCACTTAGGACGTATACTGCTTTCCTCTCTTACATAAATAAATTTATATAGAATGAAAAAGGTACACTGAAAACTAGATGATTATAATTTTGTCACATTTGTTGCCTGTGGTCCTTTAGCGCCTTCAATCACGTCGAACTCAACGGCAGCGCCTTCGTCCAGGGACTTGTAGCCGTCCATGTTCAGACCGGAGTAATGTACGAATACATCGTTCCCCTCCTCATCACAGATGAAGCCGTATCCTTTCTGATTGTTGAACCACTTAACGGTACCCTTGCTCATGATGCTATTACCTCCAAGATAGATATAAAAATAGTTAACGCCGCAAAACTTATTGCAACTTTACTAAGAATAGCACAAGAAACAGGGCATGTCAAATGCTTTTTACTGAAAAACACCATAAATACACGGCCCAAGATCCGCCGTGGCAAAGGAGGCTGTTTATGAAACCGGCAAATATGTGGAACCATTTTAAGACCATAACAGAACACAAGTTTTTTGTGATGGTCAACTGTTTTCGGGTGGGGCTGTACAGACAGGGGCTGCTCCATGATCTGTCAAAATACAGCCCGGAGGAGTTTTTAATCGGGGCAAAGTATTATCAGGGAAACCGCAGCCCCAACGCGGCGGAGCGGGAGAAGTACGGCTTTTCCAGGGCGTGGCTTCATCACAAGGGGAGGAATAAGCACCATTTTGAGTACTGGATCGATTTTTCCGTGCGCAAGGAGGAAGGGCTGGTGGGACACAAGATGCCCCTTAATTATGTTGTGGAGATGGTCATGGACCGGATTGCGGCCTGCAAGGTTTACAGAGGAAAGGATTACACGGATCGAAGTCCTCTGGAGTACTATGAGAGGGAGAGCAGGTTCATCGTGATCCACCCGGAGACCAGGGCGCTTTTGGAAAAGCTTTTAAAGATGCTGGCCGCAAAGGGGGAGAGGAGGACTTTTGCCTATATGAGAAGGCTTTTGCGGTGGGAGGCCTTGGCGAAAGAGGCTTCGGGGCGATGAATAAAAGATCCTGTTCTGGCGCAGACTAAATGGAGAGCGTTTAAAAATTGTCTGCAAAGGAGCATGGAAGATATGAGCCAGGAGAAGAAGAAAGAGGAGAAAGAGCTGGAGGAGAAGCGGGACGAAAGGATTGAGGAGTACGGTCAGCTGACTTTGGAGGAGAACCAGAAGAAGCGCAAGATCCACCTTTTGTCCATTATCGGGGAGGTGGAGGGCCACGAGAACGCGCCGGGAAGTTCAAAGACCACCAAGTATGACCATGTGCTGCCGCAGCTGGCCCAGTTGGAGGACGACGATGAGGTGAAAGGGATGCTGGTGCTTTTAAATACCTCGGGAGGGGATGTGGACGCCGGGCTGGCCATTGCGGAGATGATCGCCTCCCTGTCCATGCCCACCGTATCCCTGGTCCTTGGAGGAAGCCATTCCATCGGAGTGCCTCTGGCTGTGTCCACGGACTACTCGTTTATCGTGCCTACAGGCACCATGATGGTCCACCCGGTGCGGATGACCGGAATGGTTATCGGGGCGTCCCAGACCTACGAGTATTTTGAGATGATCCAGGACCGGATCATCAGCTTTGTGTCCGGCCATGCGTCTATTGGGTATGACCATGTGAAGGAGCTGATGCTGAACACCAAGATGCTCACCAGGGATCTGGGCACGGTTCTGGTGGGGAGAGAGGCTGTGGAGCAGGGATTGATCGATGAGGTGGGAGGGATCAGGGAGGCCCTTACAAAGCTGCACAGGATTATTGATGAGAGGGAATCCCATGTAGAAAGAAAAAATTAAACAGTATGATATGATTCAGATATAGTCAGCCCTGCAAAACTGTGATAGACTGGAATTCATAAAATGATATGCCGCCCAAAAGAGCGGGAACACAAAAAAGGCAGGGAGGCGGAAGGTGATGAAGAAATTCTGGATCTATGTTGCGATGCCTGTGGCGCTGTTAAATGGATGTCAGCGCCAACAGGCTGTTTTAGATGAGGCGGAAAGTTTGACCGTGGAGAGCAGCGTCAATGGCAAAGGTTCGTCAAATGCCCTGAATCAGGAGGAGAGCCAGGGAACAGGAGGGGATGAGCTTTCGGATCCAATGGACGAAACGAAAGATCAGGAGGACCGGGAGGAGAGCGGCACTTCCGGCTATGAGAGCGCGGAGGAGACATGGGATGATTCTCTGCCCCAGGGCAGCGGGGGCAAGCCGGCAAGCGTGGTGTTAAGCCAGAATTGCGTAAAGGAGGCGCCTTTTGACGGATCCACGGTCTCCATAGTCCGATCCGGGAAAGAGGAGGCGTCCCAGATCACGGAGGCGGAGATCGAGGCCATGGTCAGGGAGGCAGCAGGGGATTTTGACACGGTTGTGAAAAACGGACAGACTGTGGTGATCAAGCCCAATCTGGTGCAGATGATCGTGGATTCAACAGGGGAGAAGCTGGATCGGCAGGTCAACGGCGTCACCACGGACTGGCGGGTGACAAAGGCAGTCCTTAAGATGGTCAGGGAGCTGAATCCGGATGGGAAGGTGTACATCATGGAGGGTTCCGCCACAGGGCCTACCAGGGATGTGATGGAATATTTTCATTACACGGACGAGTATATGGAGGGCGTGGACGGATTTATCTGTCTGGAGGAGGATTGCGGTGCCTGGCAGGATTTTGACGCCAAGGAGGTTGTGAAGGTGGAGACTCCAGAGGGGCTTTTGCACAAGTCCTACTATTTTAACCGGATCCTTTACGAGGCGGACGTGATCATCAGCATCCCGGCTTTAAAGACTTCCTCCGGGGTGGTGGTGACAGGGGGGATTAAAAATGTGAGCATCGGCACGCCTCCGGGCAATCTCTACGGATTAGGGCCTGACACGCCCAGCAAGCAGAAGATGGTGTCCCACAAGATCGTGGACGGAGAGCTGGACCGATGGATCTATGATTATTATAAGGCTAAACCTGTGGATTATGTTATCGTGGATGGGCTCCAGGGATTCCAGAGCGGGCCGGTGCCCATGTCTTCTGAGCGGAAGGAGACGGATAAGAGGAATATGAGGCTGATTCTGGCAGGTAAAGACGCGGTGGCTGTGGACACGGTGTGCTGCTTGGTCATGGGCTGGGATCCGGAGAGTGTTGGGTATCTGAATCTGTTTCGGGAGATGGACGGCGCGGGAGACACAGCAGATATCCGGGTGAGGGGCGTCTGGGCTGATGAGGTCAGGGAACAATTTACTATTTATAAGGAAAACCTGGGAGGAAAGGCGGCGGAAATAAAACAGGGTCCTAAGCTGTGGGCGGATATGGTGACGGACGGGGACAGCGCGGTTATCAAGTATCGGGCTGGCCAGGGGGCCAGGAAGGTGGAGGTGTACATTGACGGACTGTTTCAGGCGCTGCTGGCTGTGGAGGAAGGGACAGAGGAAGGCCGCATCGACCTGACTGTGCCGGGGCTGTCCACAGAGGAACATGAGGTTGTGGCGGTGGCTTATGACCGGTTTTTAAATCGGACGGCAATTGTGGTGGAGGGGAAGTAAGAATTTCTTGATTATCATAGCAGAAACAGGATCTTTATTTGAGCGCTCTCGGAAACTCCCTTGCACCCATCTTTGTGGCTGATTTTCCGCCAGAAGCGCCCAAATTTAATCAACGTACGTTCCACGTACGCCACACAGCCGCTTCCATATATTAAGATCCGGGTGGACAGGGAACCCAAAAACGGGATGTACTATCTGACAGGATCCCAGATGTTTCACATGATGAAGAATGCTTCACGACAATCCCCGCCCTTGCTCACTAAACCATACAATAAAATCCTCGCCCCAAGAACCATAATTGAACTCCTTTGCCCCTCCTCCCCCTGTTCACTTTTCGCAACACCTTGCATTTTCACCGGTTTTTATGTATACTGTTCTAAGTGGAAACGGCAGGGGGAACATTTGTACTCTGCCGGCAGATAGTAAGGAGGCGCGAAACTGGTGGCGAAAACGGCAAAAGGCGGGAAGACGGCGGCGAAAAAGTCATCGTCATCAAAAGCAAAAAATAAGAATCAGGTAAAGCAGCAGGAGAGCGAAACAGGGTTTATGCGGGGGGAAGTGTTACTGATCGCTTCCTTTGCCCTGGCGGTTTTGCTGTTTTTAAGCAATTTTCACCTGTGCGGCGTGGCCGGGGATTATCTGCGGAAGATGCAGCTGGGGATTTTTGGGATGATGGGTTTTCTCGTTCCTGTTTTTTTGTTTGTGGGAACATGCTTTGCCATGTCCAACCAGGGCAATCCCATCGCTGCCTTGAAGATGGCGGCGGCTGTGGCTGGGATGCTGATCTTGTGCGGGCTGGCGGAGATGGTGTTTGGCGGCGGCTATAAGGCGGGACAGAAGATCTTGGACGCCTATGTCCGCTCCTCGGAGAACGGTCTTGGCGGCGGTCTGGTGGGAGGCGTCCTGGCCCAGGGGCTGGGGACGGTCCTGGGCGTGGTGGGGACTTATCTGGTGCTTCTGGTGGTGTTTGCCATCTGCTGCGTGTGCGTCACCGAGAGATCTTTGGTGGCCCTGGTGAAGAGAGGCGGGGGGCGGGCGTACCAGTACGCCAAGGAGGATGCCCGCCGCAGAAGGGAGATCCATGAAGAGCGGAGGGAGGAGAGACTTCGCCTTCGCGAGGAGGAAGAGCGCCGCAGGCAGGAGCAGAGAGTGCGGGGCGTTAATCTGGATGCCACCAAGCTTGGGGGATATGAGGACCAGTACCCGGAGGAATACGGTCAGGAACCAGAGGATGGCTATGATGACAGCGGATTTGAGGACGACGGGTATTATGATGACGGGTATGACGGCAGGCAGATGGATGACGACAGGGGGTATGACGGCGAAGGCTGCGATGAGGAATATGATGACAGAGATCAGGAGATCCGCACAAGGCGGGGGCCGGTGAGAAAGGGCGTCCCCAGGACCGCGTCCGGGGATATGCCTGAGGAACATAGAGAGGATGTCTTTACCGGCCAGATCTCCCTGCCGCCTCAGTACATAGAGGAGGATGAGGACTCGCCCTTTGACGAGGAGGACGTGATGGCGGTCCAGGATGCCCTGCGTACCGTATGGCAGGACGTTGCCGATGAGGCTGTCTCGGAGGAGGAGTGGGATACTCTGGACGCCCAGGGGGCCTATGCGGCCGAAGACGGATTGAGAGGCCAGACCGGGGATGGAGATCAGCGGGAAAATGGCAGCATGGCCGGCAGGGCGACAGAGCATAGCCGGTATGGAGGCCATGCCGGCGGAGGAAGGAATGAGGAGGCTTTTTTCGCAAAGCCGTTGAAAGAACCCCGGCCGGATGATCAGTCGGTTTATGGACAGGAAGAACAGCCTTATGGGCCGCAGGGATATGGGGCAGAGCCAGGGCGAAGCAGTGGTGAGAGCTGTGGAACGGAAACCGGTCAAGGCTATGGCCGGGGATACGAACCGGAATCGGGTCAAGGCTATGGCCAGGGTTATGCCCCGGGACAGGGCCGCCATCATGCAGTCAGCCAGAACCCGGATCAGGATCAGAGACAGGAGTACAGGACAGATCATGGCCGTGACTATGGGGACGACCCCATGCCGGAGAGCATCACCCACTGGGTACCGGAACTTAAGGAGGAGAGGATCCTCCGGGTGCCGAAAGCAGGGGCCGACGAGCGCATTGGCGGGGGAGGTTCTGTGTTTGACAGGGAGCTTTCTTCTTTTGGCCGGGAGGATACGTCCTCACAGGATGAGGACTTTGAGGATCCGGAGGACTTTCGAATTCCCGAGGAGAGCAAGCGGGTGGTGACGGCTTCCGGAAAGATCATAGAAAGCGACACGGAGGAGTTAAAGAAGAAGGTGGAAAGCCGCCGCAAGGAGGTCCGGGAAGAACACGGGGACGACGCCCTTGGGGTGGCGGCCCAGATCAAAGAGCGGGAGATGGTGAAAAAGGAGTACCAGTTCCCTCCGGTGACCCTGTTAAAGAGGGGGAGTAAGCCTGCGGGGGCATTTTCCGAGCAGGAGTACAAGGATACGGCTATCAAGCTCCAGCAGACCCTGAAGAATTTCGGCGTGGGCGTGACAGTGACCAACATCAGCTGCGGCCCGTCGGTGACCCGGTATGAGCTTCGGCCGGAGCAGGGGGTAAAGGTGAGCAAGATCGTGGGGCTGGCGGATGACATCAAGTTAAGCCTTGCGGCGGCGGATATCCGCATCGAGGCCCCCATTCCCGGGCGGTCCGCCGTTGGCATCGAGGTGCCTAACAAGGAGAATATCACGGTCTACCTGCGGGAGATCTTTGAGTCGGAGGACTTTAAGAAAGCCTCCTCCAGCTTAAGTTTTGCTGTGGGTAAGGATATCGGCGGCCAGGTGGTGGTGACGGACATTGCGAAGATGCCCCACCTTCTCATTGCCGGCGCCACAGGCTCGGGTAAATCGGTGTGTATCAACACGCTGATCATGAGCATCATCTTCAAGGCCAGCCCGGATGACGTGAAGATGATCATGGTGGATCCAAAGGTGGTGGAGTTAAGCGCCTACAACGGCATTCCCCATCTGCTGATCCCTGTGGTCACGGACCCAAAGAAGGCGTCAGGGGCGCTCAACTGGGCGGTGGCGGAGATGATGAGCCGGTACGACAAATTTGCGAAATATAATGTAAGGAATCTGAAAGGCTATAATGCCAAGATTGAGACTATAAAAGACATTGAGGATGAGGACAAGCCTGAAAAGATGCCCCAGATCGTCATCATCATCGACGAGCTGGCGGATCTGATGATGGTGTCGCCGGGGGAGGTGGAGGACGCCATCTGCCGTCTGGCCCAGCTGGCCAGGGCGGCGGGCATCCATCTGGTCATTGCCACCCAGAGGCCTTCGGTCAACGTTATCACAGGCCTGATCAAGGCCAATGTTCCCTCCAGGATCGCTTTTGCCGTGTCCTCGGGGGTGGATTCCAGAACCATCATCGACATGTACGGGGCGGAAAAGCTTTTGGGGAAAGGCGATATGCTGTTTTACCCATCGGGAGTTCCCAAGCCACAGAGGGTTCAGGGGGCATTTGTGTCTGACCAGGAGGTGGCGGACGTGGTGGAATTTCTGGCGGCCCAGGGCATGGAGACCCAGTACCAGCCGGACATTGAGAGCAAGATGGCGGCTCCGGCCCTTGGAGGCGGAGGAGACGCGCGGGGGAATAACGGCAGGGACGAATATTTTGAACAGGCGGGAAAATTTATCATAGAGAAGGACAAGGCTTCCATCGGCATGCTCCAGAGAATGTACAAGATCGGATTTAACCGGGCCGCCAGGATCATGGATCAGCTGGCAGAGTTCGGGGTGGTCGGCGAGGAGGAGGGCACAAAGCCCAGGAAAGTGCTGATGACTGTGGAGGAATTTGAGAACCTGTTGTCACAGGAGTAGTTTGTTGAACACATTTACAAGGAGGAAGATCGCGCATGAAGACAGATATCCAGATCGCTCAGGAGGCGAAGATGATGCCCATCAAGGATGTGGCGGCTGCTTATGGGATCCGGGAGGATGACTTAGAGCTTTACGGAAAGTACAAGGCAAAGCTGACGGATGAGCTGTGGGAGGAGGTAAAGGACCGGCCGGACGCTAAGCTGGTGTTGGTGACAGCCATCAACCCGACGCCGGCGGGAGAGGGAAAGACCACCACCAGCGTGGGATTGGGGGACGCCCTGTCAAGGCTTGGAAAGAAGACGCTGATCGCCCTTCGGGAGCCGTCTCTTGGGCCTTGTTTTGGGATCAAGGGCGGGGCTGCAGGAGGCGGATACGCCCAAGTGGTGCCTATGGAGGATCTGAACCTTCATTTTACCGGAGATTTCCACGCCATCACTTCTGCCAACAACCTTCTGGCCGCGCTTTTGGACAACCATATTCAGCAGGGCAACTCTCTTCAGATCGACACCAGGCAGATTTTGTGGAAGCGGTGTCTGGACATGAATGACCGGGTTCTGCGCAATGTGGTGGTTGGCCTTGGGGCCAAGGCGGACGGAGTGGTGCGGGAGGACCATTTTGTCATCACCGTGGCGTCGGAGATCATGGCGATCTTGTGTCTGGCGGACAACATGGCGGATCTGAAGGAGCGGCTGGGGCGGATCATCGTGGCTTACAATTTTGCCGGTGAGCCGGTGACAGCCAAAGACTTAAACGCGGTGGGGGCTATGGCGGCTCTCCTTAAGGACGCCATCAAGCCAAACCTGATCCAGACTCTGGAGCACACAGGGGCTGTGGTCCACGGCGGGCCATTTGCCAACATTGCCCATGGGTGCAACAGCGTCAGGGCCACAAAGACAGCCCTTAAGCTGGCGGATATCGTGGTGACAGAAGCCGGGTTCGGCGCGGACCTGGGGGCGGAGAAGTTCCTTGACATCAAGTGCAGGAAGGCGGGGCTGAAACCGGATGCCGTTGTCTTGGTGGCTACGGTGCGGGCTCTCAAGTACAATGGCGGCGTGGCAAAGGCGGACCTTGGGACGGAGAACCTGGACGCCCTTAAAAAAGGCATCGTGAACCTGGAAAAACACATTGAGAACATCCAGAAGTACAAAGTTCCCGTGGTGGTGACTCTGAATTCCTTCACCTCGGATACAGAGGCGGAATATGCATATATCAGGGAGTTCTGTGAGGAGAAAGGCTGCGAGTTCGCATTGTCAGAGGTTTGGGCAAAGGGCGGCGAGGGCGGCGAGGCTCTGGCGAAAAAGGTTCTCAATACCCTTGAGACAAAGGAGAGCCATTATAAGCCCATCTATCCCGACGACATGAGCCTGGAGGATAAGATCGCCACTGTGGCAAAGGAGATCTACGGGGCTGACGGGGTCAGCTACGCGCCTGCGGCGAAGAGGGCGCTGGCAAAGATCACGGATATGGGATTTGGGAATCTGCCGGTGTGCATGGCCAAGACTCAGTATTCTCTGTCTGATGATCAGAACAAGCTGGGAAGGCCAAAGGGCTTTGAGATCAGCGTCAGGGACGCCTATGTGTCCGCGGGAGCGGGATTTGTGGTGGTGCTTACAGGGGCCATCATGACCATGCCGGGACTTCCGAAGAGGCCGGCGGCGGACGGGATCGATGTGGATGAGAGAGGGGTTATTACGGGGCTGTTTTAAATTATAGAAGTTGGAGAGAATAGCATGAAGGTGTTGGAATGTCTGAAAGGGATTGGCGGGGATTTGCTTCTGGGGGAGCCGGGGACTGAAGTGGATGGGGTGGCGTACGATTCCAGGAAGGCTGCCAGGGGATGTGTGTTTGTGTTCATGAAAGGCACGAAGGTGGATTCCCATGATTTTGTGGGGCAGGTGTTGAGTGCCGGGTGCCGGTGTCTGGTGGTGGAGGAGAGTTTGGATGAGATTACTGCCAGGGTCCTGGGACTGCCGGAGGATGTAACGGTGATTCGGGTTCCAAACGGGCGGCAGGCGCTTGCTTATCTGGCGGCTGCCAGGTTCGGGTATCCGGCAGGGAAGATGGTCTGTATCGGCGTCACGGGAACCAAGGGGAAGACCACCACCACCTACATGATAAAGGCCATTTTGGAGGCCGCGGGGAAGAAGGTAGGGCTTATCGGCACGGCGGGGGCTGTCATCGGGGAGGCGACCTATCCTACCTTGAACACCACGCCGGAGTCCTATGAATTGCAGCAGTATTTTGCCCGGATGGTGGAGGAGGGCTGTCAGTATATGATCATGGAGGTGTCGTCCCAGGGGCTTAAGATGCACCGGGTGGACGGGATCACCTTTGACTACGGCATTTTCACCAACATTTCCAATGATCACATCGGGCCGGATGAACACAAGGATTTTGAAGAGTATCTGTATTATAAGTCCCAGATCTTAAAGCGGTGCCAAGTGGGAATCGCCAACCGGGACGACGACCATTTTGAGGAGATCGCGAAAGACCATTCCTGCAGGCTGTATACCTACGGGCTGGAGGGGGAAGGGGATTTTCGGGCCAGGGATATCCGGTATGTATCTAAAGAGGATTTTGTGGGCGTGGAATTTTTTGCGGAGGGCTTTTGGGATATGGATGTGAAGGTCAATATCCCCGGACGGTTTAATGTGTACAACGCCATGGCGGCATTAAGTGTGTGCAGCTTTCTTGATCTTCCCAGGGAGCGGGTGAGCCACGCCCTGGAGCATCTGTATGTCAACGGGCGGATGGAGATCGTCCACTCGTCGGCTAAGTGTACGGTGATCGTGGACTATGCCCACAACGGGGTCAGCATGGAAAGCCTTCTTGGGACATTGAGGGAGTATAAGCCCGGGCGGCTGGTCTGTGTCTTTGGGTGCGGGGGAAACCGGTCCAAAGACCGGCGGTACTCTATGGGAGAAATCGGAGGACGGCTGGCGGATCTGTGTATCCTGACCGCGGACAATTCCCGGTACGAAAAGACGGAGGACATTATCGCCGACATCAGGGGCAGCGTTGAGAAGGCGGGGGGAACCTATGTGGAGATCCCTGACAGGCGGGAGGCCATTGCCTACAGCATCCTTAACGCCCGGCCCGGGGACATGATCGCGGTGATTGGGAAGGGCCATGAGGATTACCAGGAGGAGAACGGGGTGAGAAAGCCGTTTTTGGACAGACAGGTCATCGAGGAAGTGATCGCGGGACAGGGAGCAGAGTATGTACGCCAACATCATCATTGATATCTCCCACGAGATGGTTGACAGGCCGTTTCAGTACCGGGTTCCGCCCAATCTTCAGGGGGAGATCCAGGTGGGCAGTCAGGTGCAGATCCCTTTCGGCGCGGGAAACCACCTGCGCAGAGGGTATGTGGTTGATCTGACAGAGCGGGCCGAATTTGATATTCAGAAGATAAAGGACATAGCCGGGGTGGCTGTTCACGGGGTGACGGCGCAGACCCGGCTGATCCGGCTTGCGTGGTGGTTGAAGGAGCGGTACGGCTCCACCATGAACCAGGCCCTAAAGACCGTGCTGCCGGTAAAACAGAAGGTGAAGCAAAAGCAGGCCAGATTTATCCGGCGTCTCTGGACAAGGGAGCAGATCCTTGAAGCGGCCGACGAGGCGGCCAGAAAGCATTATGTGGCCAGGGAGCGGCTTTTGAGGGCTCTTGTGGACGCGGACGAGATCCCCTGCCAGGTAGCTGTGAACCAGATGAACGTGGCCATGGCCTCCATAAAGCCTCTGGCTGAAAAGGGCGTGATCGCCCTGGAGTCAGAGACTGTGGCCAGAACGCCCCAGATCCGGGGGGACCTTAAAAACAAGGCGGTGGAGCTTAACGAGGAGCAGAGGGCAGCGGCGGAGGACTTTGCCCGCCGCTATGACCAGGGAATCAGGGAGACGGCTCTTGTGTGCGGGGTGACAGGCAGCGGCAAGACGGAGGTTTACATGGAGATGATTGCCCATGTGCTAAAGGCCGGCCGGCAGGTTATTGTGCTGATCCCGGAGATCGCCCTGACGTACCAGACCGTGCTGCGGTTTTACAGGAGGTTCGGAAGCCTGGTATCCCTCATCAATTCCCGCATGTCTCCCGGGGAGCGCTATGACCAGTTCGAGAGGGCAAAAAGCGGGGAGGTAACCATCATGATCGGCCCCAGGTCCGCCCTGTTTACGCCATTTCCCGACCTTGGGCTTATTATCATGGACGAGGAGCACGAGACTGCCTACAAAAGCGAGCTGTCCCCTAGATATCACGCCAGGGAGGTGGCCGTGTATCTGGGAGAGATGTGCCGGGCATCGGTGGTGCTGGGGTCGGCCACGCCGTCTCTGGAGGCCTACACCAGGGCTTTAGAGGGAAAATGGCGGCTGTACCGCCTGACTCAGAGGGCAAAGAAGGACAGCTGCATGGCCCGGGTCCATGTAATCGACCTTAGGCAGGAGCTGCGGGAGGGCAACAAATCTATGTTCAGCCGCGTCCTTCTTTCTGCCATGGAAGAGAGGCTTAAGGCGGGGCAGCAGACCATGCTGTTTATGAACCGGCGGGGCTATGCCAGCTTTGTATCCTGCCGCTCCTGCGGGGAGGCGGTAAAATGCCCTCACTGCGATGTGACTCTGACACTGCATTTCGGGCAGAAGCTGGTGTGCCATTACTGCGGTTATGAGACGAAAAACCCGAATCGGTGCCCGGTGTGCAATTCCCCCTACATCGCCGGATTCGGCACCGGAACCCAGAAGGTGGAGGAGATGACAAAGAAAATGTTCCCAAAGGCCAGGGTGCTGCGCATGGACATGGACACCACGTCGAAAAAAGGGGGACATGAGGAGATCTTGTCCGCCTTTGGGGAGGGCAGGGCCGACATCCTGATCGGAACCCAGATGATCGTAAAGGGCCACGATTTTCCAAAGGTGACCCTGGTGGGGGTTCTGGCAGCGGATCTGTCTCTGTACACTTCGGATTTTCGGTGCGGGGAGCGGACGTTCCAGCTTCTGACCCAGGCAGCGGGGCGGGCGGGGCGGGGGGAGCTTTCCGGGGACGTGGTGATACAGACCTACAATCCGGAGCACTACAGCATTGCCTGTGCTGCCAGCCAGGACTACGAAGCCTTTTACAGGCAGGAGATGGTATACCGAAATCTGCTTCACTATCCGCCGGGATTTCAGCTTCTGGCGGTGATGGCTTCCTGCCGGTCTCAGGAGACTCTAGGGCAGGCCATGGCGGATTTAAGCCGGTGGGCCGCCCATGCCGCCCAGGCCCGGCGTCAGGATCTTGGAGGAGGGGAAGTGGAGATGATCGGTCCGGCTCAGGCCACCGTTTATAAAGTTAATGATATCTATAGAAAAATTTTATACTTGAAACAGGAAAACTATGATATACTGATACAATTGAAAAGCTTTATGGAACAGCAGCGGCAGAATGCCTGGTGGCATCAGCAGGTGATGATCCAGTATGATTTCGCGTAGTACGGCAATCGGCGGGATATGGTCAGAGCGGCCTTTGGCGGCGATGATAAATTAAAGTGAGAGAGGGCAGAGTGAAATGGCGATTAGACATGTAAGGACCTTGGGAGACGATATTTTGTATAAGAAGTGCAAACCGGTGAAGGACATGACGCCCAGGCTTGCGCAGCTTATAGAGGATATGTTTGAGACGATGTACACCAACAGCGGCGTGGGGCTGGCGGCGCCTCAGGTGGGGATCTTAAAGCAGATCGTAGTCATTGACGTGGATGACGAGGATGTGCCCGACGAGGAGCGGAACCAGTATGTGTTCATAAACCCTGAGATCCTGGAGAGCAGCGGAAGTTCCACGGCCTACGAGGGGTGCCTAAGCGTGCCGGGAAAGACAGGGAAGGTTACCAGGCCCGACTGGGTGAAGGTCCGGTTTCATGATGAGAACATGGACGAATATGTTATGGAGGCGGAGGGCATGCTGGCCAGGGCCATCTGCCATGAGTGCGACCATTTGTCGGGAAAGCTGTATGTGGACATGGTGGAGGGAGAGCTTAAGGACGCGTCGGAGCTGACAGAGGAGGACATGGAGTAGATGAGGATCGTATTTATGGGAACGCCGGATTTTTCCGTGCCGGTGCTTGACGCCCTTATAGAGGCAGGCCATGAGATCGCGGGCGTGGTGACCCAGCCGGATAAGCCGAAGGGCAGAGGAAAGGCAGTGGCCATGACCCCGGTAAAGGAGAAGGCCCTGGAGCATGGCCTTTCGGTGTATCAGCCCTTGAAGGTGCGGACCCCTGAGTTTGTCCAGGTCCTTAGGGAGCTGAAGCCGGATGTGATGGTGGTGGTGGCCTTTGGCCAGATTCTGACAAAGGAAGTGCTGGATATCCCGCCTCTGGGGTGCGTCAATGTCCACGCGTCCCTGCTCCCCAAGTACCGGGGGGCGGCGCCGATCCAGTGGGCGGTTATTGACGGTGAGAAGGAGACCGGGGTTACCACCATGATGATGGATGAGGGCATTGACACAGGGGATATGCTGGAAAAGGAGATCGTACCCATTGAGGATGAGGAGACCGGGGACAGTCTCCACGACAAGCTGATGGCGGCAGGGGCCAGGCTCATTGTGTCAACCCTGAAAAAGATCCAGGACGGCACCATAGAGCGGACGCCTCAAACCGATGAGGAGACCTGCTATGCCAGGATGCTGAAAAAGGATATGGGGGATGTTGACTGGAGCCTGGACGCCCATGCGATCGAGCGGCTGGTGAGAGGCTTAAATTCCTGGCCCGGGACCTACACAAAATGGAATGGAAAGACTGTGAAAATCTGGAAGGCAAAAGCAGTGGACCGGGAGTATGAGGGAGCCTTGGGCGAGGCAGTCTATGTAGATAAGGAGACGATCCTGGTAAAGACCGGGAAAGGGTGTCTGTCTCTTCTGGAGCTGCAGCCTGAGGGCAAGAAGAGGATGGCGGCAGACGCCTTTTTGCGGGGATATCCGGTGGATTTGCACACCGTATTTCAGAGTCAGAAGGAAAGGAACGTGTAGAAAGGAGCTGACGCGTATGTATGGCGGTTATTACAGGTACGGGATGGGGTTTTTTGATCCTACCATGATATTGCTTGTTATCGGTACTTTGCTGTCTTTGGCGGCGTCGTCTATGGTAAACAGTACGTTTGCCAGATATTCGAAGGTCCGCAGCATGACAGGGATGACCGGGGAGGAGGCGGCCAGGCGGCTTTTGAACTCCCAGGGCATCTATGACGTGACGGTCAGGCCTGTGGCGGGGAATCTGACAGATCACTATGACCCCAGAACCAGGACGGTGAATCTGTCGGAGAGCGTGTACCGGTCCGCCTCGGTGGCGTCCCTGGGGGTGGCGGCCCACGAGTGCGGCCACGCCATACAGGACAATGTAGGGTATGTGCCTCTTCGGATGCGCGCGGCTTTTGTGCCCGTGGCCAATTTTGGCAGCAGGTTATCCTGGCCCCTGATCCTGGTGGGGCTTCTTATGGGCGGCACCAATATGCTGACCCGCATCGGGATCTGGATGTTCGCTGCTGTGGTGCTGTTTCAGCTGATCACCCTTCCGGTGGAGATCAACGCCTCCAGGCGGGCGGTGCGGCTTTTGGACCAGCTGGGGATCTTAAGCGGTCAGGAGGTAGGGCAGACAAGGAGCGTGCTTGGTGCTGCGGCCCTGACCTATGTGGCGGCTGCCGCGGCGTCCATCTTACAGCTTTTGCGTCTGGTGATCTTGTTTGGAGGCAACAGGCGGCGGGATGACTAAGGGTGGAGAGAAAAATAAGATGAACGCCAGAGAGCTGACTCTGGACATTCTTCTGGAGATCGTGGAGCGGGGCGGGCTGAGCCACGTGGTTTTGACCCAGGCCCTGTCCAAGTATCAGTACCTGGAAAAACAGGACCGGGCATTTATCACCAGGGTCACCGAGGGGACTCTGGAGTATCTGATCCAGATCGACGACGTGATCGAGCGGTATTCCAGCGTGAAGCTTTCCGGAATGAAGCCTGTGATCCGTACGCTGCTTCGGATGTCCGTGTACCAGATCCTGTATATGGACAGGATCCCTGACAGCGCGGTGTGCAACGAGGCGGTGAAACTGGCCGCGAAGCGGCGCTTTTTTGGGCTTAAAGGGTTTGTCAACGGGGTGCTTCGCGCCATTTCCAGGGAAAAGGGGCGTCTGACATTTCCCGATGAAAGTGTCCGCTATTCCATCCCCCGGTGGATTTACGATATGTGGATGGAAGAGTATCCCCAGGAGACTGTGAGAGGGATGCTTCAGGCGTTTTTGGAGAAACGCCGTCTTTGCGTCCGCTGCCGGGGAAGCAAATCGGACCCAGGGCAGATCCGGGACAGTTTAAGCCGGCAGGGCGTTGTGGTGGAAGACAGCGGGTATGGGGATGACATCGTGTTTTTGGACCGTGTGGATTATCTGGAGAAGCTGGAGGCTTTTCAGAAGGGATGGATCCAAATCCAGGATCTAAGCTCCGCCATGGCGGTCAGGGCGGCAGGCCCCAGGAAGGGATGGCGCTGCATTGACGTCTGCGGGGCTCCGGGGGGAAAGAGCCTTTACCTGGCAGACCTTCTTGAGGGCACAGGCATGGTGGAGGTGCGGGATATCAGCCAGCGCAAGGCGGATCTCATCCAGGAGAATGTCAGACGGCTGGGGTATGCCAATGTAAAGGTCAGAGTTATGGACGCCCTCTGTGAAGATGAGCAGTCTGTGGAGACGGCGGATCTGGTGCTGGCAGATCTGCCCTGTTCCGGCCTTGGGGTCCTGGGGCGCAAGCCGGATATTAAGCTGCGGGCGACGCGGGAGTCCATGGAGGCTCTGGCAGGACTTCAGAGGGACATTTTGTCCGTGGTGTGGCGGTATGTGAAGCCGGGAGGGATCCTGGTGTACAGCACCTGCACCATAAGCAGAAGAGAAAATGAGGAAAACAGGGCCTGGTTTTTGAAACAGTTTCCCTTTGAGCCTGTACACATCCAGGGAAGGCTGGGAGAGCGGATCAGGGAGGAGACCTTAAAGCAGGGATACGTCCAGCTTTTGCCGGGGGTCCACCCCTGCGACGGGTTTTTCCTGGCAGTGTTCAGGCGGAGAGAGTGACGATGATGGAAGAGAAGAGAGATATAAAATCCCTGTCTTTGGAAGAACTGGAGGAAGAGCTGACCGGGAAGGGGCTTAAGGCCTTTCGGGCCAGGCAGGTCTTTCAGTGGATCCACGAAAAGACGGCGGATTCTTTTGAGGACATGACCAACCTGTCAAGGGATCTGCGGCAGCAGCTTTCTAAGGAGTATGACCTGGTGACTCTGACCACAGAGGATGTGAGGATTTCGAAGATAGACGGTACCAGGAAATACCTGTTTGGTCTGGATGACGGCCATGTGATCGAGAGCGTGTGGATGAAATATAAACACGGCAATTCCGTGTGCGTATCCTCCCAGGTGGGATGCCGTATGGGGTGCCGTTTCTGCGCATCCACCCTGGACGGACTGGTGCGCAGTCTGCGGCCTTCGGAGATGGCGGACCAGATCTACCAAATCCAGAAGGACACCGGGGAGCGGGTGAGCCATGTGGTGGTTATGGGCTCCGGGGAGCCTCTGGACAACTACGACAATCTTGTAAAGTTTATCAGGCTGATCTGTCACGAGAAGGGCCAAAACATCAGCCAGAGAAATATCACGGTGTCCACCTGCGGCATTGTGCCGGGCATTGAACGGCTTACCGGGGAGGGGCTCCCCGTCACCCTGGCCCTGTCCCTTCACGCCCCAAATGACCAGGTAAGGAGAGAGCTGATGCCTGTGGCCAACCGGTACGGCCTTTCGGAGGTCCTTTTGGCCTGCCGCGGTTATTTTCTGAAGACCGGCAGGCGTCTGACCTTTGAGTACAGCCTGGTAAAGGGAGTCAATGATGATCTTAGTCATGCCAGAGCCCTGGCAAAGCTTTTGAAGGACCAGCAGGGCCATGTGAACCTGATTCCTGTAAACCCCATTAAGGAGCGGGACTATGTCCAGTCCGGCAGCAAGGCTGTGGAGGAGTTTAAGCATTGTCTGGAAAAAAGCGGGATCAACGTTACGGTCAGGAGAGAGATGGGGCGGGACATCAGCGGGGCCTGCGGGCAGCTGCGGAGAAGGTTTATGGAAGCCGCGACAAAAGGGAGGATTGATGAAAATGAGAGCCTATGGGATGACTGATGTGGGGATGGTCAGGGACCGCAATCAGGACTATATTTACTGTTCATCAGATCCTGTGGGGGGCTTGGACAATCTGTTTCTGGTGGCCGACGGAATGGGAGGCCACAGGGCTGGGGATTACGCGTCCCGCTTTCTGGTGGAAGGTCTGGCCGCCTACGCGGGCCGGCGCGAGGACGGCACGGCGGTCCAGGTGATACAGGAGGGGCTCCGCCAGATTAACGGCAAACTCTATGAGGCCTCCCTGAAAAACAGCACCCTCCACGGCATGGGAACTACCCTTGTGGCTGCGTCTGTTGAGGGGAATACCCTGTACGCGGCCAATGTAGGGGACAGCAGGCTCTATCTGTTCAGGGATAAACGTCTGTTCCAGATTACCAGGGACCACTCCTATGTGGAGGAGCTGGTGGCACTGGGGCAGATGGAGAGAAACAGCAGGGATTATCAGCGCAAGAAAAACATTATCACCAGAGCCATTGGGGTGGCAGAACATGTGGAGGCGGATTTTTTTGAGGAGGAGCTTCTCCCTGAGGATCTGATCCTCATGTGTTCTGACGGGCTTTGCAATATGCTTGAGGATGAGGAGACGGCGGCCGTTCTGGGACAGAGAGGTTCTCTGAAACAGAAGACAGAGCGGCTGATCAGTCAGGCCAATGACCGGGGAGGTTACGACAATATTGCGGTGATCGTCATAGACCCGCAGATAGGCGAGGTGGGTTCATGCTGAGAACAGGGATTTATTTACAGGGTCGGTATGAAATATTAGGGCTGATCGGTTCAGGCGGAATGTCGGATGTGTACAGGGCAAAGTGCCATAAGCTCAACCGCCTGGTGGCGATCAAGGTGTTAAAAGAGGAGTTCAGCAATGAGGACGGGTTTGTGGACAAGTTTCAGATGGAGGCCCAGGCAGCGGCCAGGCTGTCCCACCCAAACATTGTCAATGTGTACGACGTTGTGGATGAGGGAAGCATCCACTATATTGTCATGGAGCTGATCGAAGGGATCACCTTAAAAAGCTACATTGGAAAAAAAGGATTTCTGGACGTGAAGGAGGCCGTGGGGATCGCCATTCAGGTGGCTCAAGGCATCGGAGCCGCTCACGAACAGAATATTGTACATAGAGATATCAAGCCCCAGAACATGCTTATTTCCAAGGACGGAAAGGTGAAGGTGGCGGATTTCGGTATTGCCAGGGCAGCGTCCACCCAGACCATGACCTCAGAGGCCATGGGGTCTGTACACTACATGGCGCCGGAACAGGCCAGAGGCGGGTACAGCGACACCCGCAGCGATATCTATTCCCTGGGTATCACCATCTTTGAGATGGTCACGGGACGGCTTCCCTTTGAGGGGGAGAGCACAGTGGCGGTTGCCCTGGCTCAGCTCCAGGAGCCCATCTCCAGGCCGACCTATTTTAACCCGGAGATACCGGTGAGCCTGGAGGGCGTCATCTTAAAGTGTACGGAGAAAAAGCCGGAGTACCGCTACAGCCAGATCTCGGAGGTGATCGCGGACCTTCGGCGGGTTTTGGTGTACCCGGACGAGGATTTTGTCCAGCTGGCCCCGGAGGTGGATATGGAAGCCGGGACTGTGATCCTGCGCAAGGAGGAGCTGGAGGAGATCAAGCGCGGGGCGGATAGTTTAAGGGACTGGGAGGATGATCGGTCTGGGGAACCCAGGGCAGGCGCGGGGAACTGGGAGGAGCCTGTTTTGGATGAGAACGGCCAGGACTGGGAGGATGACCGGGACTGGAACGGCCAGGACCTGCGCCAGGCCGGAGGGTACCGGGACCGGGAGTACCGGAGAGACCGGGAGGCGGCAGAGGAGCGGCCGGGTGTGAGAAACTGGGACCGTGAGCCCGGGGAGGAGCGACCCGGCGCCAGAAACTGGGACCGTGAGCCTGGGGAGGAGCGGTCAGGCGCCAGAAACTGGGACCGTGAGCCTGGGGAGGAACGATCGGCTGTCAGGGACTGGGAGTGGGAGGAGGATGAGGACTGGCCCCAGGACCACCACAGAAATCAGGCAAGAGCCCAGGGACGGGGGCAGAACCAGGGGAGAAGATCTTCCGGCGGGGACCATGTGTCCGGCGGTTTTGAGAAACTTCTGGCTGCTCTGGGCGTACTGGCTGCTGTCATCATTGTCATTATCCTGGTGGTGGTGTTTGCCAGGCTGGGAGGTCTGTTTAAATTCGGTTCCGGAGGGACGGAGACAGAGATCCAGACCGAGACTGTGGCTCCCACGGAATCCCTCAATGACATGGAGGTTCCGGCTCCGGATGTTTTAGGGCTGCCGGTGGATCTGGCCGAGGCCAAGTTAAAGGAGAGCACGCTGATCTTAAAGGTCAGCGGGTATGAGGATTCCGATACTGTGGACAAGGGCTGCGTCATCTCCCAGCAGGTTCCGGAGGGGACGATTGTGAAGAAATATACAGCGGTGAACGTGGTGGTGAGCAATGGCAGCGACCTGGTAAAGGTGTCGGAGATGTCTCTGGACGGCATGACCGGGGAGGCGGCAAGGCTTCTTCTGGAGCAGAACAAGCTGGTGGTTCAGGAGAAACCGGAGTATCACGACACGGTGGCCGAGGGATCGGTGATCCGGGTTGAGCCCCACCAGGCAAGGCCGGGGGAGACGGTGACTTTGTACATCAGCGCCGGGCCGGCCTCCGCCATGAGGATTGTGCCTGCCATTGACGGGCTGTTTGAGGAGGACGCCGTGGGGACTCTGGCGGCTGCCGGGCTGGAACCTGGAGATGTGTCCGAGGAGTACAGCGACACTTTGGAGATTGGGTATGTGATCCGCCAGGGCATCGCGCCGGAGACTCAGGTAAAGGAGGGTACAGCCGTTCCCTATACGGTGAGCCTGGGGCCGGAGGAGAGGCGGTATGTGACCTCCATCAACGAGCACTATAACCTGGGGGGAAGCATCGGCCCCGGGGCTGTGGCCGCGGATGTGCGGGTCATGATCCGGCTGAAACAGGTGGTTAACGGTCAGGTGGTATACCAGACGCTTATGGACACCATGGTCTACAACGGAACCGAGGATGTCCCCATCAGTTTTTCGGAGATCGAGGGGGAACCGGGCGTAAGCAGCGGCGAGGTGGAGGTAGTCAACGCGGACACGGATCAGGTGCTGGCTATTTATCCGGTGACGTTTACCCAGACCCATTAAGAGTATTTTGACACGGCAAAAAGAGGGGGTTACGTGACAGGAAAGATCATAAAAGGAATTGCGGGCTTTTACTATGTGTACGGCAGCGACGGCGTGATCTATGAATGCAAGGCAAAGGGTATCTTTCGCAACCGGAATATTAAGCCTTTGGTGGGGGATAATGTGATAGTTACCGTTCTGGGGCAGGATTCGGGGGAGGGCAGTATTGATGAGATCCTGCCCCGGACAGGGGAGCTGATCCGTCCGGCAGTGGCCAATATAGACCAGGCGCTGGTGGTGTTTGCCATGGCAGACCCACAGCCTAATTT
This sequence comes from uncultured Hungatella sp., assembly GCA_910588505.1. Lineage (GTDB taxonomy): Bacteria > Bacillota > Clostridia > Lachnospirales > Lachnospiraceae > UBA3402. Next base: position 25,131 of record CAJUPQ010000005.1, read on the forward strand.
AAACCTGTTAGACCGGTATCTGGTGCTGATGGAAAAGAGCCATATCCCCGCTGCCATTCTGTTTAACAAGACGGATCTGGCGGGGGAGGAGGAAAGGAGCCGATACCGAAGGATCTATGAGGCGGCCGGGTATCCGGTGCTGTTTGCGGCGGCGCGGGAGGGAGGGGGCCTTGGGGAGATTAGGGCTTACCTGGAGGGCAGGACTACGGCCCTTGCCGGGCCGTCGGGGGTGGGCAAGTCATCCCTGACCAATCTTCTCATGCCTGACGCCAACATGGAGACCGGAACAGTCAGCGAGAAGATCCGGAGAGGAAGGCACACCACCAGGCACTCGGAGCTGTTTTGCTTAAAGCCCGGCACGTATCTGATGGATACGCCGGGGTTCAGCTCTGTGTTCGTGTTTGACATGGAGCCAGAGGAGCTGAAAACGTATTTTCCGGAGTTTAGGCCCTATGAGGATTCCTGCAAATTTTTGGGGTGCGTCCACATGGGGGAACAGGTCTGCGGGGTGAAGGAGGCGGCAAAGGCAGGCCACATCAGCAGGAGCCGCTACAAGAACTACAGGCTGTTTTATGAGGAGCTTAAGGAAAAAAGGAGATATTGATATGATCGTACTTGCGCCCTCCCTTCTGGGAGCGGATTTTAAACATTTGGAGCAGGACATAAAGGCTGTGGAGCAGGCCGGGGCAATGTATCTCCACCTGGATGTGATGGACGGGGCCTTTGTGCCCAGCATTTCCTTTGGGATGCCGGTCATAAAGGCGCTGAGAAGCTGCACGGACATGGTGTTTGACGTACACATGATGGTGGAGGAGCCTGCCAGATACGTGGACGCTGTGAGAGCCTGCGGGGCGGATCTGATCTGCGTCCACGCCGAGGCGTGCAAACACCTGGACTCCACGCTGCGGCAGATACGCGCTGCCGGAGCAAAGGCGGGGGTGGCCTTAAACCCGGCCACGCCTCTGTCGGCAGTGGAGCTTGTGCTGCCAATGGTGGACATGGTGTTGGTGATGTCCGTGAACCCGGGATTCGGGGGACAGCAGTTTATCCCCTACACGGTTGACAAGGTGAAGGCTCTTCGGCAGAAGCTGGACGAGCTGGGGCTTAACACGGATATCCAGGTGGACGGCGGCGTGACACTGACCAATGCAGAGCAGCTTTTGGAGGCAGGGGCCAATGTGATCGTGGCCGGCACATCGGTATTTAAAGGGGATGCGGGGGAGAATGTCAGGAAGTTTCTGGATGTTTTCGACCGGTATGAGAGAGGACTGGAATGAAGAGCGGGCTTATTATTACCGGTGGAAAGATCGATCTGGCCTTTGCCCGGGATTTTTTGAGGGAGAAAGGGGCTTTGGCGGACTGTGTAGTGTCCGTGGACGGCGGGCTGGAGGTGACAAAGGCCCTTGGCCTTGTGCCGGACGCCATTGTGGGGGATTTTGACTCGGTACACCAGGAGATCCTTGAGGAGTACCGAAAGAACCCGGAGATCCTGTGGGATGTCCACAGGCCGGAGAAGGATGAGACGGACACGGAGCTGGCCATCAACACGGCCATAAAGCTGGGCTGCGCCCGGCTTATGATCCTGGGGGCTACAGGGGGACGGCTGGACCATGAACTGTCCAACATCCACCTGTTAAAGCTGTGCCTGGACCTGGGGGTAGAGGCGTTTCTCTACGATGCCTGGAACAAGGTGTATCTTCTGGATGGGGGAAAGCGCTTTGTAAGAGGGGAGACGTACGGAACGTACGTCTCCTTTATTCCTCTGACCGAGCGGGTGAGAGGGATCACTCTGAGAGGGTTTAAGTATCCGCTGACCGGTAAGGATCTTACTGTGGGCGTGGAGGCGGGGCTGTGCGTCAGCAATGAGGTGAAGGAGGAGGAGGCTTTTATAAGCTTTGAGAGCGGGATCTTGATTTGTGTGGAGTCCAGGGATTGAAAGGGGTAGAAGCTATGTTGTATATTTACGATAAGTTTACAGGATTACCTGGAGATAAGAAGTATATTGAAGATGTTGAGACCTGGTTTTCTGCGCCAAAGAATAGAACCTTAGATGTTGATGGTATTTTAAGAGATGCTGAGAAAGGCAGTTATTGCGATACGGAGTATTTTTATGATCGATTTGGAGGCAGACTTTATTGGTCCTTTTTATCTTCAGGCAGTAAAGGCGCGCTCATTGTCGCAAACAATCCGGACTGATTTATGTTGATTCGATATATAGAGTGATCAGTATTCCGGCATATGAAGTGCAGCACAAATTATATTATAATGACGAGGAGTTCAATAATATAGCGGAATTAAGTAAGTGGAGGAAATATGGTCATAAATGAAGATACAAAGTTTAGATTACGAAGTTGAGTGCAATGAGGATAAGGGATTATATTTATTAGAGTCTGACTCCGCAGCGGGAAAGACCAGACTTTACCATATATTAGATGAGATGAGGCGGCGCGGTGAACCGGTAGCGGCGTATTCTTATTTTGACTATGAGAAAGAAGTACCATTATCAAAAATTTCAGAGGATAGCGTTATTGTTTTAATAGACAGATATGATATGTTCCCTGGGAAGTTAAATGATCTGATAGAGTCGTTTAGGCATAAGGCGCTGGTTTTAGTAGATAATAAACGAAGTGGTTCTGGCATCATGAATAATGCGGATGGAGATGCTGAAATAACTATGTTCAAATGATGAGAGACTATTATGTGTTTAGTTCCGGAATGGGACAGCAGGCAAACTGGACTGGTTAAAAATATAAAAAGTGGCTATTTCTATCACTCCACCTCTGTGCTATGATAATGGAAATTTTACGAGGAACATAAAGGAGTGAAGGTTATGAACAGTAAAGAGAATGGCACAAAGACATTGAGGGCAGCGTCCACAGCGGGAGTGACAGGAGACCGCGGATCCGAGCGGGTGCATAAAATGGTCCTTACAGGGCTGATGGCCGCGCTGAGTTATGTAGCGTTTACGTATCTGAAGATCCCCATTCCCACATTTGGCGGGGATATGGTGGCTCTTCACATCGGCAACGCGTTCTGTGTTCTGGCGGCGCTTCTTCTGGGAGGATTTTACGGCGGCCTGGCCGGTTCCCTGGGGATGACCATCGCGGATCTCATTGACCCGGCCTATGTGACCAGCGCGCCAAAGACCTTTGTGTTGAAATTGTGCATCGGCCTGATCGCTGGATTTGTGGCTCACAGGATCGCCCACATTACAGACAACCATGACAGCAAATATGTGTTTAAATGGACCCTGATTTCCTCCATTGCCGGGTTGGGATTTAACGTGGTCATGGATCCTATTGCCGGGTTCTTTTATAAGAACTATGTGTTGGGGGTGGAGTCCTCGGCGGCAAAGATCATGTCCACCTGGGCGGCGGGAGTTACGTTTATCAACGCCGTGGCAGGGACCGTGGTGGTGGTGGCGGTGTATATGGCGGTGAGGCCGGTGCTTAAAAAGGCGGGGTTGTTTTTCAGGCTCTGAGGATTGAGGATGTTTCAGATTCTCAGGGAGGGGAGCTGAATTGGTGTATAATTGAGTGAGCAAAGGGGCGGATTTGGTCGGGATTTGCTCACTTTAGGTGGTTCCGGTAGGGTTGCGGTTTCGACTCCACAGTGGTAAGATATCTGTTTTATCAGTCGCAAGGTTTATGCGTTATATTTATTGGAGCAGATCTTGCCTGTCATGTTTGGGGGCAGCCCAAAAGTACGTTGTCCGAGTCTGCAAATGCTGTAATCATGATCTTTTTATATGGTCAAAATACGGCGGCCAACATGATCACTGATCAGTGCCAAATTTTAATCATACAAGTAAAAATCCCGGAAAATGCGGTCTTTCTATAGTTTTCAGTATGATAAAGCAAGTTGCGGAGTATCAGTGGGTGTATACGAACATAAAAATCCCAAATACCCTGATCTACGGAAGAACGGAATCTTGATATTGCTTTCCATTACAAGGAGACAGATCCTTCCCTTCTCTGACTGGCATCACGACAACCTCGGCCCTTTACTCACTCAACAATACACCAAAAAGCCCATGAACAGTAAAATCGGAAGCAAGCAAGAGCTTCCTTTTTTTATGGGAACCCCTGGAAAAAATCCTGGTTCTAGTGTATGATAGGGGAAGAGGATTAAACAGGCGGTGGCTGTGATCAGGGGATCGCACCCAAAGCCGGAGGGGAGGTGCGGCAGTGACGTGTAAGGAGGCGGAGAGCCTGGTGATGCCCTATATCCGCCATGAGTTGGATGTGGGGCAGATGGAGGAATTTTTGGAGCATATTGACGGCTGCGCCAACTGCAGGGAGGAGCTGGAGATCTACTATACGGTGGAGGTGGGCATCCGGCAGCTGGACTCGGATACAGACACGGACCGCTATAACATCAAAGGCGATATGGAGGCGGATATCATCTCCTCAAAGCAGGAGATCTACAAGGCGCGGCTGATCACCATACTCCACTACGCGGCGGATACGCTGATGGTCATGAGTTTGGTGGTGATGCTGATTCTGCAGGCCAGGATCTGGTGGCAGACAGGGATCTTTTAAAGCCGGGCATAAGGATGTTGGGGAAGAACCGTGACAGACCTGTGGATGTTTGAAGATAGAAAAATCGTGAAATGAAAGATGATGATTATGAAGATGATGACGGATTGCGGTGGATCTTGGAAAATAGAAACACTGTGAAATGGAAGATGGCAGAATGAAAAACAGGAGCGGATTATGAAGAGTAAACTGGTACTGATCGACGGACACAGTATTTTGAACCGGGCCTTTTACGGGGTGCCCCAGCTGACAAATTCCGAGGGACTTCACACCAACGCGGTGTACGGGTTCCTCAATATTATGTTTAAGATTCTGGAGGAGGAGGAAGCGGACCATCTGGCCGTGGCCTTTGACTTGGCGGAGCCAACGTTCCGCCACAAGATGTACGACGGATACAAGGGCACCAGAAAGCCTATGCCTCAGGAATTAGTAGAACAGGTGCCGCTGATGAAGGATGTGTTAAAGTCCATGGGGATTCCCATCATGACCCTGACCGGGTATGAGGCGGACGACATCCTTGGGACCTTGGCTAAGAAGAACGCGGCGGCAGGGGTGGAGGTCTGCGTGGTCAGCGGGGACCGGGACCTTCTGCAGCTGGCGGACGACCACATCAAGATCCGGATCCCCAGGACCAGCAAGGGGACTACCCAGGTGAAGGATTATTATCCGGCGGATGTGAAGGCGGAGTATCAGGTGACGCCCACAGAGTTTATTGACGTGAAGGCCCTTATGGGGGATCAGTCGGACAATATCCCGGGGGTGCCTTCCATCGGGGAGAAGACTGCCACCAATCTGATCGCGGCCTACGGCAGTATTGAGAACGCCTATGCCCATCTTTCGGAGATCAAGCCCCCCAGAGCCCAGAAGGCATTAGGGGAACACTATGACATGGCCCAGATGAGCAAGGAACTGGCCACCATCTGCATTGACTGTCCCATCGAATTTTCTTATGAGGATATGGAGATCGGGAATCTGTACACCCAGGAAGCGTTTGAGTATATGAAGCGGCTGGAGTTTAAATCCATGGCGGCCAGATTTGACGGGGCGGCCATGAGCGGTAGCGGGGGCAGGGTCCGGGTGGAGGAACATTTTCGGGTGATCACGGATTTTTCTGAGGCGGAGGCTGTCTTTGAGCGGGCAGGGAAGGCGGCGGGGCTGGGATTTCAGCTGATCGCGGAGCAGGGGCAGGTTTATGGGGCGGCTCTCTGTTTCGGGGAGGAGGACTGCTACGCCATCGTAGCCGGAGGATTTTTGACAGGAGAGTACCTGGCCGGGAAAATGGAGCGGCTGGTGAAGGATGGAGCGACTTTGGATCTGAAGGCGCAGCTTCCCTACATGGATCTGGAGGAGGACTGCCAGGTTTGGGATGCGGGGGTGGCCGGGTATCTTCTCAATCCCCTTAAGGACACCTACAATTACGACGATCTGGCCAGGGATTATCTGGGGCTTACAGTACCCTCCAGGGAGGAGCTTCTGGGCAAGAAGGCCATGGTGGGGCAGATGCTTTTGGACGGTGACGAGAAGGCCGGCGTCTGCGTCTGCTACATGGGGTATATTGCGTGGAGATCCATGGAGGTCTTAGAGAGGAAGCTTAGGGAGATGGAGATGTGGCGGCTGTTTACGGAGGTGGAGATGCCTCTGATCTACAGCCTGTACCACATGGAGAGAGCCGGCATCCGGGTGGAGAAGGAGCGGCTTAAGGAGTACGGGGATAACTTAAAGGTGCAGATCAATGCCCTGGAAAAGGAGATCCATCAGCTGGCGGGTGTGGAATTTAATATTAATTCTCCCAAGCAGCTGGGGGAGATTCTGTTTGAGAAGATGGAGCTGCCTCACGGGAAGAAGACCAAGACCGGGTATTCTACGGCGGCTGACGTGCTGGAAAAGCTGGCCCCGGATTACCCGGTTATCCGCAAGATCCTGGATTACCGGCAGCTGACCAAACTGAATTCCACTTATGCGGAGGGGCTCTACGGGTTTATCCGGGAGGACGGCAGGATCCACGGCAAGTTTAACCAGACTATCACAGCCACAGGCCGCATCAGCAGCACGGAGCCAAACCTTCAGAACATTCCGGTGCGCATGGAGCTGGGGCGGCAGATCCGCAAGATCTTTGTGCCGGAGGAGGGCTGCACCTTTGTGGATGCGGATTATTCCCAGATCGAACTGCGGGTGCTGGCCCACATGTCCGGGGACGAGAGGCTGATCGACGCCTACAGGCAGGCTCAGGATATCCACGCCATTACAGCCTCCCAGGTGTTCCATATCCCCTTGGACGAAGTGACGCCGCTGCAGAGGCGGAACGCAAAGGCGGTGAACTTCGGTATCGTATACGGGATCAGCGCTTTTGGATTGAGCGAGGATCTAAGCATCAGCCGTCAGGAGGCGGTGGAGTATATCGAGAAATATTTTGAGACGTATCCTGGTGTAAAGACATTTTTGGATAAACAGGTGGAGGACGGGAAGAAAAATGGGTATGTATTGACCATGTTCAACCGCCGCAGGCCTATCCCGGAGCTGAAATCCGGAAATTATGCGCAGCGGTCTTTTGGGGAGCGGGTGGCGATGAACTCGCCGATCCAGGGGACGGCTGCGGATATCATGAAGATCGCCATGATCCAGGTAGATCGGGAACTGCGCAGAAGGGGCTTGCGTTCCAGGATCGTGCTGCAGGTTCATGATGAGCTTCTGGTGGAGACCTGGAAGGAGGAGCTGGAAGAAGTGAAGGGGATTCTGGAGAGGAAGATGAAAGAGGCTGCGGATCTGAAGGTGGCTTTGGAGGTGGAGGCTTGTGAGGGAGGGAGTTGGTATGAGGCGAAGTAGGTTCAATGATTAACAGGGATAGGGGTGAAATTAGTTATTTTGCAGTTTCTATAAAAATATAAACTGTAAAAGAGAGATGCGCAGAATTTTATTGTGGATCTATAATAATCTAAAAAAGTGTCGCTTAATAACCAGTTAAGCGACACTTTTTATTTATACATATACAAAATCACTCTTTTTTCAACGGTTTTGATTATATCATCATTTCTAACAAGTGTCAATGGTCTTGAATTGTCATTTTATTCCTTGAATTAAGTTTAAAAACTGGATTATTTTTTAATATATTGCATTATAACTCGCAATATCCAGATGATTCTAAATTTTAAAATAAAAAAAGTGTCGCTTAACTGGTTATTAAGCGAACATTTTCCGTAAGATCCCGTCTCAAAATGGAGGTTCAACTATGTGGTGTGTGATACATGTAAGGGACAGGGGAGAACAGCATGCGGAGCGCCTTGTGGCCGGCCTCCTTCCCCAAAGCCTGGACGCCCGGTGTTTTCACCTGACCAGGAACAGGAAAAAGAAATTTCAGGGGAAGTGGCAGACCGTCCAGGAGGATCTGTTTCCGGGATATGTGTTTGTTGATACGGATGATCTGGACAGGGTATATCGGGAACTTAAGAAAGCGCCCAGGCCAAAGCTTTTGTTCAGCAACGACCAGTATGTTTCTACATTAGAACAGAAGGAGTCGGAGCTTTTAGAGCTGATGGCGGATAAGGGCGGAGTGATCGGTATATCCAGGGTAGCGGTGGATGAAGGCGGGACGGTCAGGTATCTGTCAGGACCACTTAAAAATGTGGGGGATCGGGTGAGGAAAGTAAACCTTCATAAAAGGATCGCGGAGATAGAGGCAAGCCTTATGGGGGAAAAACAGATCTTGTATCTGGGGATAGAGATGGAGGATATGAGAGGGTGAAAGCGGATGTGGTATGCCATTAAGACCGAACCGGGGCAGGAGATGGAGGTTTGTAGGAAGCTAAAAGCTTTTGTGCTGAATATGCCTGCGGGAAACTTTCGGGTGTTGTACTGTGTGCAAAAAAAGAGATATCTGGGCCAATGGCACGATGAGAGAATGCGGTTTCTTCCAGGGTATCTGTTTTTTGTAACGGATAAGGCATGGTCAGGCGGCAGACAGAAGATGGAAGAGAACGCAGAAAAAATATGTACAGATCTCATGAGCGCCCAGAGGTGGTGTACTGGAAATTCTTCCGGGTATGGCCGCATGGCATTTCCTGTGAGGTGTAAGGAGGAGGAACTCCTCATGAAACTGACCAAAGGAAAGGACGAAGTGGGGATGTCCCAGGGGATCATCCGGGACGGTGTCCTAAAGATTCAGGAGGGCGCGCTGACAGGGCTGGAATCCAGAGTGAAAAAGATAGACCGCCACAAGAGGAAAGGGTACATTACCGTAAGGCTCAATGATGAGGAGATGACTGCGGAGATAGGACTGGAGATCAAAGAAAAGACATAGCAGAGAGCCTATTATTGACCTGAACCATTGGTTTGAATGTATCCGTCTGCGTACAGTGCTCTGATGCGTTAGATTGAGCGAAGGTTACAGTTACCATTTATATAGATTGTGAAAATTATGAGGGCTTCTGCGGAGGAAAACGATGTGGTATGTGATGCAGGTCTATACGGGAATGGAGGCGGAAGTCTGTCAGCAATGTCAAAGTGTAGTCATGAAACAGGATGAGGAAGTATTTGTCCCACTGGCGGAGAGGATGACAAAGACAAAAGGGGAATGGTCTCTGACGATGAGCAGACTGTTCCCCGGTTATGTATTTGTGGACACAGAGTGGATCGAGGATTTCCATGAGCGGTTGAAGTATATCGGGGGTATGACAAAGATCCTGCGCACCGGAGAGGAGATGACCCCGGTGTATCCACAGGAGGAAGCGTATCTTCGGCTGCTGGGTGGTCGAGAACATATTGTCAGGTACTCTCAGGGATATATCCGGGGAGAGGAACTGATCATTATCTCCGGTCCTATGAAAAACTGGAAGGGACAGGTAAAGAAAGTGTTAAGGCACAGAAGGCTGGTGGCGCTGGAAGTTCCGCTGATGGGACATCTGGTGGAAGTCACTGTGGGGATGGGGATCGTCTCCAGACAGGGGAATGAGAAGGTAGTTCGGATAGCGCAAAACTGAAAGGAACGTGACAGCAGAAAAAGCGTAGGCCAAAAGAAGGGCAGGAAGATGGTCGGTGGATAAAAGCCGCAGAATGTATCTGACGTTTCGCGCGCTGTACAGGATGAGGCGGACATAAAGGTTTTGCCGGAGCCGGAGGGTGTCTTGGAAAGACGCTTCGGATGGCGAAGCCATGTCTTTTTGTAGTGTGCGATGTTTAAATAATATTTTGGAGCAGAAATACGATGGCGGGATATGATTTTGAAAAAGATTCCAGGTTCATGGGAATCGAACCTTTGAAGAAAAAAGCGCTCCTTGCGTCTCCGACCATGCATGGGGAGGAGATGGGATTCATTCAGAACGCTTACGACAGTAACTGGATGAGTACTGTAGGAGAAAATATTGACGAACTGGAAAAGATGGCCGGGCAGTATTTGGGGAAAGAATATGGGGTGGCCCTGTCCTGCGGAACGGCGGCGCTGCATATGGCTGTAAAACTGGCAGCTTTGCGGCTGTATCATTCCAACACCGGAGTGTCCACTCCTAATGGAGGCGGCAGAGGCGGGAGTTTGTATGGACGCAGGGTATTCTGCTGCGATATGACTTTTGGGGCCACAGTGAATCCTGTGTTGTACGAAGGCGGAGAACCAGTCTTTATTGACACGGAGTATGATACCTGGAATATGGATCCAAAAGCCCTTGAGAATGCTTTTTCCATTTATCCGGATGTGAGGCTTGTGATCATTGCTGATCTTTACGGCGTTCCGGGAAAGATCAGGGAGATCAGGGAAATCTGTGGGAAATACGGCGCGCTGATAATAGAAGACGCGGCAGAAAGCCTGGGGGCCGTGTACAGAGGCCGGCCGGCTGGTACGCTGGGAGATATTGGCGTTATAAGCTTTAACGGCAACAAGATCATCACCGGCAGCAGCGGAGGGATGCTTCTGACCAAAAACCGGGAAGACGCAGAGAAAGTCCGGAAATGGTCTACCCAGAGCAGAGAAGACGCCCCATGGTATCAGCATGAAGAGACCGGATATAATTACCGGATGTCCAATGTGATCGCGGGGATCATACGGGGGCAATGGATGCATCTGGAGGAGCATATAAAAGCGAAAAAAGCGATCTATGAGAGATACGCGGAAGGGCTGAAAGACTTGCCTATAATGATGAATCCCTTTGACAGTGAGGAAAGCTGTCCCAATTACTGGCTCAGCTGTATCTTGGTCGATCCGGAAGCCATGTGTGCGCAGGCGCGGGGGGAGGAAAGCGCCGTATGGAGAAGTGAAAAAGGGAAATCATGTCCCACGGAGATATTGGAAGCTTTGAGCGCTTTTGGAGCCGAGGGACGGCCTATATGGAAGCCTATGCATATGCAGCCCCTTTACCGGATGGAGCCGTTCATAACAAGGATGGGAAGCGCAAAAGCCGGGGGCAGCGCATACGGGGATAATGGAAAGCGGGTGGATGTGGGAGCGGATATTTTTCAGCGAGGGTTGTGCCTGCCGTCTGACATCAAGATGACAAAAAGGCAGCAGGATATGGTTATAGACATCATACACAGGTGCTTCCAGTGATGAGAGGAACGGGTTTGGACAGCAGGAAAAAGACAATACGGCGAAAAAAGGGCATCTATGAAAAGTATGTAAAGCGTCCCGTGGACCTGATCCTGGCCCTTACCGCAATGGTGATTCTGCTTCCTGTGATCTGTGTCATAGGAATCCTGGTGCGGCTAAAACTGGGAAGCCCGGTGATCTTTAAGCAGAAGCGGCCAGGACTTTATGAGAGGATTTTTACCATGTATAAATTCCGAACAATGACAGATGAGAAGGATGAGGGCGGAAAACTGTTGCCGGATGAGGACAGGCTGACAGCCTTTGGAAAGCTGTTAAGAGAGACAAGCTGCGATGAACTTTTGGAGCTGATAAATATCGTAAAAGGCGATCTGTCCTGGTGCGGTCCCCGGCCGCAGCTGGTGAGGGATATGGTATTTATGTCCAACAGACAGCGGCAGAGACATCAGGTAAGGCCTGGACTGACAGGACTGGCCCAGGTGAACGGAAGAAATCAGATTACATGGGAAGAGAAACTGGAATGGGATCTGAAATATATTGAGGATGGGATCACATTTTGGGGTGATGTAAAGATCCTGCTTAAGACAGTGAGAAAGGTGTTTGAAAAGGCGGACATCCACGGGGAGGGCCTGGCGACAGCGGAAGATTATGGCGATTATCTGCTGCGGACAGGACAGGTGGAGAGAGAAACATATGACAGGCTGCAGATTGGGGCGGAAGAAATCCTTGGAGGGGCCGGGAACAGGTATGTGAGGAAAGGGTAAGGTGGAATGAGATATTTAAAACAGGTATATGAGAAAGTATATCACAAAAGGGCACCGTATTATTATGATTACAGCCTGGGGACCATTCTCATGAAACCCATAAGAAAGTGGCTTACAAATGTGGCTGCCGCAAACTGTCCCTTCAACTGTATTCGGATTTTTATTTACAGGCGGTGTGGATTTAAGATTGGAAAAAGTGTTTTTATCGGGATGCGCTGTTATTTAGACGATATGTGTTATGACCTGATGACGATAGGAGATCATGTGACGATCTCTTATGGAGTATATTTTGCCTGCCATGGAAAAAACCAGGGACATTACCCCATTGTGATAGAAGACCATGTTTATATTGGAATGCGGGCGGCGGTGATCTCGAAGAACTGTATGGGTTCTGGGGGGGTTCGAATTGGGAAGCAAGCCGTAGTAGGGGCGTGTACCCTTGTTAACCGGGATGTTCCGGAGAATACCTGCGCTGTGGGGGTGCCATGCAGGATAAAGTATTTAAGTGGAGCTGATTTGGAATGAGATCAAAAGAGAAACTGCATATTTTAATTTTAAATCATTATGCCGGTTCGCCTAAGATGGGGATGGAGTTTCGGCCCTATTATCTGGCCAGGGAGTGGATAAAGATGGGGCATCAGGTGACGATTATGGCCGGGGACTACTCCCATTTAAGGATCGAGAACCGAAAACCGGAGAAAGATTTTCAGAAAGAGATCATAGACGGCGTCCGTTACTGCTGGGTGAGGACGGGAGTATATAAGGGGAACGGTGTTAAGCGGGCCTTTACGATGTTCCGATTCGTGGAAAAACTGTGGAAAAATGCCCAGCAGATCGCGGACATCATGAAGCCAGACGTGGTGATCACATCCTCTACATATCCGCTGGATACTTATGCAGGGCAGAGGATTGCAAAGGGGGCTGGGGCGAAACTGATCCATGAGGTGCATGATATGTGGCCGGCTACGCTGGTTGAACTGGGCGGCATGAAACGGACGAATCTATTTGTAATGCTTATCCAGGCAGCGGAAGATTCGGCTTACCAAAATTCGGATTATGTGGTATCTCTGCCGCCCTGCGCGAAGGAATATATGATCCGGCATGGAATGAAGGAAGATAAATTTGTAAATATCCAGAACGGAGTCGTGCTGGAAGAGTGGGAGGAGGGCCAGCCGATTCCGGAAGAACATAGAAGGTTACTGATATCCCTAAAGGAGAAAGGGAAGTTCATTGTGGGATACTTTGGCGGCCACGCATTGTCAAACGCGCTGGACGGACTGCTGGACGCGGCAAAAGAGATGAAGACACCGGAAATCGCCTTTGTCCTTGTGGGGGACGGCGTTGAGAAGCCGGGACTGATGGAGAGGGTGGGGAAAGAAGGCATAGAGAATGTATATTTTCTGGATCCGGTGTGCAAGCCGTGTGTGGGAGACCTGCTGAAATATTTTGACTGCAGCTACATAGGGAGCAAGGATTCGCCGCTGTACCGGTTTGGGCTGACCGCCAATAAAATGTACGATTCCATGATGGCCGGAAAGCCGTTAATCTGCGCGGTAAACGCGGCAGGTTGTGCGGTGGAAACCTATGAGTGCGGAATTATGGTTAAAAGCGGAAAGACAGAAGATATCTGCCGCGCAATAGAAAGGATGTGTCATATGTCTGTGGAAGAACGAGATGAGATGGGGAAGCGGGGAGAGGAAGCGGTGAAACAATATTTTACCTATGAGGCGCTGGCACAACAATTTGAAAAGCTATTTTAACAATTGCGGAAATCTCATAAAAGGAGTAAAAGACCATGAAAGAAAACTTGATGAATAAGATACAGAATAAAACGATTATCGCCGGGGTGGTGGGGCTGGGCTATGTGGGGCTGCCCCTTGCGGTGGAGAAGGCAAAGGCAGGATTTAAAACCATAGGTTTTGACATCCAGAGATCAAAAGTAGATATGGTCAATCAAGGCCACAACTACATAGGAGACGTGGTAGATTCAGATTTAGAGGAACTGGTAAAGAACGGGATGCTGTCTGCTACCGATGATTTTTCTTTCATAAAAGATGTGGATTTTGTTGCGATCTGTGTTCCCACCCCTCTGGATCTTCATCAGGAGCCGGATATCAGCTATGTGAGGGATTCTGCAAAAGAAGTATCGAAACACTTAAAGGCTGGGACAATGGTAGTGCTGGAATCCACGACATATCCCGGAACAACAGAAGAACTCATAAAGCCGATCTTAGAGGAAGGTTCCGGCCTTACCTGCGGCCGTGATTTTTATCTGGGCTTCAGCCCGGAACGGGTAGATCCAGGCAATCTGGTTTACAAGACAAAAAATACGCCGAAGGTCGTGGGAGCGTGCAGCCGGGATGGGGCGAAGGTGATCTCCGCCATGTACAGAGCAGTGCTGGACGGCGACGTCTTTACGGTTTCTTCCCCTGCGGTTGCGGAGATGGAGAAAATTCTGGAAAACACATACAGGAATGTAAATATCGGCCTTATCAATGAATTGGGCCGTCTCTGCAATGAGATGGGGATCTCGGTGTGGGAAGTGATCGATGCGGCAAAGACAAAGCCCTATGGATTCCAGCCTTTTTATCCGGGGCCGGGACTGGGAGGCCATTGTATTCCCCTGGATCCGTATTATCTCACCTGGAAGGCCAGGGAGTACGGTTTTCACACGACGCTGATCGAGAATTCCATGGTAATCAATGACAGTCAGCCCAAATACTGCGTGGAGCGGGCCATGCATATGTTAAACCGCCACAAAAAAGCCATTAACGGCGCCAGGATCCTTATGCTGGGAGTCTCGTATAAAAATGATATTGATGACTACCGGGAGTCTCCGGCAATCCGCGTCATGAAAGAATTGCGGCAGGTGGGAGCAAATGTGGAATACTACGACCCATGGGTTCCGGAATTTAAAAATATGTACGGGCAGAGCGGGAAGAGTATCGCTGCCCTCACTCCGGAGGCAGTGGCGTCTTATGATCTGATAATGGTCACGGCGGCTCACCACAATGTAGACTATGAGATGGTGCAAAAAAATGCGGTTGCTGTCTTTGATACAAAAAATGTGATGAGCGGGGTGAAGGACCGTTCGAATATTGAGGTGTTATGAGATGAGGTTTACATACAAAGCATATGAGGACCTGCTTAAGGCGCTTTTGGAACACGGTTATCATATAGCGGACTACCATAACTGGGAACAGTTTGAGCGCTGCGTTATTCTGCGGCACGATATTGACAATGACATTGACAAAGCTGTGGAACTGGCGGCTTTGGAGCAGAGCGGGGGGGTAACGAGCACGTATTTTGTTCTTCTCACCTCTGACTTTTATAATATTTTTTCTAAAGACAACATCAAGGCTTTAAAAACCATCAGTTCTTACGGTCATGAGATCGGGCTGCACTTTGATGAGACGCAGTATCCTTATATTTCGGGTGATATGAATGCCATAAGGGATAAGATTCAGTGGGAAGCCCGGATGCTTGGACAAGCAGCAGATTGTGAGATAAAAACCGTTTCCATGCACAGACCCAGCAAAATGATCCTGGAATGCGATTTAAAGATCCCCGGCATGATCAACAGTTACGGACAGACCTATTACAGGAAGTTTAAATACGTGTCTGATTCCAGGCACAGATGGAGAGAGCCGGTTGAAGAGATCGTTGAGTCAAAGCGGTTTGAACGGCTCCACATACTTACCCATGGATTTTGGTATCAGTGTACGGAGGAGGCAGTGGAGGATACGGTTAAAAGATTTGTGAACAGCGCCAATTGGGAGAGATATCAGTCTTACAAGGATAACTTTACGGATCTTTTCCAGGTCATGTCTCCGGATGAGGTTGTGGGGAGGAGATCCGATGACGATACATGAAATACTGGATTTTTTAGCGGAAAGCGGGAATGAAGTTGTCTTCAAAGGAAACAAAAACGCAGAGATCACAGAAATGTCCAATCTGCGGGAGCTGAAAGATCATTCAATCTGCTGGATAAAAAACACCCGATTTGCTTCCGGTGAAGTTGTAGAGAATCTGAAACAGTTACAGGATGTGCTGGTGGTATGTCCCTTTGAGATTGAGGGTGTTAACTGCGTGATTACAGATTATCCCAAAGGCGTATTTTTCAGTATCCTCAACCAGTTCTTTAGAAAGACCTTTGATCACGTGATCTCTGAAAACGCGGTGGTGTTGACAGACAGGATTGGAAAAAATGTCCATATAGGGGCGAATTGCTATATAGGGGATGAAGTAGAGATTGGCGATGATACGGTTATCCATCCCAATGTATCGGTCATATGTCCCTGTAAGATCGGATACGGCTGTGAGATCTTTCCCGGTGTGGTCATAGGAGCGGACGGATTCGGATATTACATGGAACATGGCATCCCATATCGGGAGATACATTTCAGAGGCGTCGTAATCGGAGATCATGTAGATATAGGCGCCAACACCTGCGTTGACAGAGGGCTTTTGACGGATACGGTTATCTGCGATCATGTAAAGATTGATAACCTCTGCCATATTGGCCATAATGTGAAGATTGAGGAAAATTGTCTGATCATAGCGGGGACAGTGATCTGCGGCAGCGCGCTGATCAAAAGAAATGCTTATCTTGCGCCGGAGAGTGTTGTAATGAATCAGGTTACGGTAGGCGAGGGCGGGATGGTAGGGGTAAACAGCGCGGCGATTACAAATGTGAAAGACAAGGTAACCGTGTTTGGGACGCCGGCTAAGAGACTGTCGCCGGTATTGAAAAAATGAAATGGGAAAGGCAGTGGAGCGTATGGAAACGTTTATAGATTTTGTGGCGGAGCTGTTTGAGTGTGATCCGTCGGAGTTGTCCTTAAATACAGCCTATGGCGAATATGAAAAATGGGATTCTATGATGATGCTGCGTCTGACTATGGAGATTGAGGAAGCGTATGATGTGAGCATTCCTGTGGAGGCGGTTGGGAAGATAAAAACATTGTCAGATCTTTATGCGTATGTGAGAGAGTGATGAAGATGGAAGAACAGGTCAGAAACAGGATTGCCGTCCTTTCTAATGTGACCATGGATCTTGTGACGGCAAAGCTAAAGAGTGACTTTGATATCTATATTCCGGGTGGATTTAATACATGGCAGCAGGAAGTATATGATGTTGGTTCTGGATTATATCAGTGGATGCCAGACGCTGTGTTTATCATTCTATACGCGGATCCTTATGAGGGAGACTGGCAGAAGGAAACAGGAAGTGAGCGATTGGGAGACTGGCTGTCATCTATAAAGTTTTTGCGGGAGAAAATGACCCAAATTCCCATATTTGTATCTTCTCTTGATATGGTTGAGAGCGGATGCCGTGTTGTCTCCGAAAAATATTACGGGACACAGATGGAAGCTGACTGGATAAAAGCAATCGAAGCATGTGATCAGGTCTATATCCTTCCGCTGAAAGAGGAGGCCGCAAATCTGGGAAGACTTCATTTCTACCTGCGCAAAATGTGGTATCTGGGAAATGCCCCGTTCAGCCTGAAAGGTTCCGAGGCCGTAGCGGGACTGATACGGCGGCACTTTTTTTATGCCAGAGGAAACAAGAAGAAATGTTTTGTAGTTGATCTGGACAACACGCTCTGGGGCGGTGTGGCGGGGGAGGACGGGGCGGATGGCATTGAGCTTGCGTCTCACAGGGAAGGCAGACGGTATTATGAAGCCCAGCTGTGTTTAAAACAGATGAAAGAAAACGGAGTCATGCTTGCTGTTATTTCGAAAAATAATCCGGAAGATGTGGATCCGGTTTTTAAGAATCCGGATATGGTTTTAAAAGAAGAGGATTTTGTGGGGCAGAAGATCAATTGGAACCCAAAACCTCAAAATATGAGGGAACTTGCCGGTGAATTGAATATAGGGTTGGATGCCTTTGTGTTCCTTGATGATAATCCGGCAGAGCGGGAGGAGATGAAGACACAGTGTCCCCAGGTGGAGACCCTGGACTTTCCGGAAGATACGGCCCTTCTTCCGCAGGTTATTGAAGAGGCGTACAGCCGCTTTTTCAAGCCTCTGTATATCACCAGTGAGGATAAAGGCAAAACGGAGCAATACCGCAGACAGTCAAAACGTCTGGAAGCGGGAAAAGAGGCGGCTTCCGTACAGGATTATCTGCGAAAACTTGAGATCAGGGCAGATATTCATCTGATGAGGAAAGAAGAGAAAAACAGGGTGATCCAGCTGGCGGGAAAGACCAACCAGTTTAATACCACAACGATCCGATATGATGAGAGACAGATCGAACAGCTCCAAAAAGGCGGATCTGCGGAGATTATTGTTGGGCATATGGGGGATAAATTTGGGGAGGAAGGGCTTACAGCAGTGGTGGTGATTGTCTATCAGGGAGAGAAGGCGTTGATAGAATCCTTTATGATGAGCTGCCGGGTTATGGGAAGAGAGTTTGAGTATGTTATCCTGGACGCCATTGTCAGGCGGATCAGGAGGATTCATCCCCAGGTGAAGACACTGGGGGCGGAATATGTGAAGACAGAAAAGAATAAACCAGTGGAATCATTTTATGAGAAAGCGGGGATGGATGTAAAAGAAACAAAAGGGGAGGAAAGCGCGGCAGGATATATAAAACGGTATGAGGCAGAAATGGATACATTAGGTGAGTTTGTTAACAGTTATAAAGAGGTAACAGTTTTTGATGAAGGGGAGGAATAAGCAATTGAAATACGGATTGATCGGCTGCGGCAGAATATCGCCAAACCATATAGCAGCCGCCAAAGCAAATCATCTGGAGTTAGCAGGCATCTGTGATATTGATGAAAACATGCTTAAAGATAAAGTTTTGAAGTTTGGTCTTGAACATGTTCCTCAGTATTCTGATTACCATGAGATGATCAGAACGGAAAAACCGGAGCTTGTGGCCATTGCCACAGAGAGCGGAAAACACGCGGCTATCGCGTTGGACTGTATTGAAATGGGATGTAATCTTATCATTGAAAAGCCCATAGCCCTTTCTCTGGCAGACGCGGACGCGATCATCACAGCGGCGAAAGGGAAAGGGGTTAAAGTCTGCGCAAGCCACCAGAACCGTTTCAACAAGTCCATTCAGAAGATACGGGAGGCATTGGAACAGGAACGGTTTGGGCGGATGTTTTATGGGACAGCCCATATCCGCTGGTGCAGAAATCATGAATATTATTCAGGAGCGAAGTGGAGAGGCACATGGGAGCAGGATGGTGGCGCGCTGATGAACCAGTGCATCCACAATATCGATCTTCTGCGCTGGATGATGGGAGATGAGATCGAGGAAGTGGTGGGGATGACAGACCGTTTGAACCATGATTACATAGAGGCAGAGGATCTGGGAATAGGGCTTGTGAGATTTAAAAACGGTTCCTATGGCATTATAGAGGGAACCACAGATCTGTATCCCAATAATCTGGAAGAGACCCTCTATTTATTTGGAGAGAAGGGGACCGTAAAGGCAGGCGGGCAGAGTGTAAACCGGATTGAGGAGTGGAGATTTGAGAACACGTCGGAGGATCTGGAGGAGGTAAAAAGAGAGTTTGCTGAAAATCCGCCTAATGTATACGGTTATGGGCATACGCCCCTGTACGCGGACATGATCGACGCGATCCGAAATGACAGGGAACCTTATGTCAATGGGGAGGCGGGAAGGAGGGCTCTGGAACTGGTGCTGGCTATCTATAAGTCCGCGGCGGATGGCAAGGCTGTGAAACTGCCTCTTGAAACGTGTTCAACTTTGGATTTTAAGGGGAGATTTGGCTGATGGGTAATTATTATGTACATCCGTCCAGTTATATTGATGGAAATGTTGTGATCGGTGATGATACAAAAATCTGGCATTTTTGTCATGTGCAGTCAGGGGCCAGAATAGGGAGAGGATGCTCTTTTGGACAAAATGTCAATATTTCTAATAATGTTATTGTGGGCGATTACTGCAAAGTGCAGAATAATGTGTCGCTGTATGAAGGGGTGGAGTTGGAGGAGGGCGTATTCTGCGGCCCTTCCTGCGTGTTTACCAATGATCTGACGCCAAGGGCTAAGTATCCGAAAGGACAGGAAGGATACCGGAAAACCCTTGTGAAAGAAGGGGCCACCATCGGAGCCAACGCTACCATAGTCTGCGGAAATACAGTTGGAAGATTTGCCATGGTAGCGGCAGGGGCGGTGGTAACGAAAGATGTGCCGGATTATTGTATCGTGGCAGGGATCCCCGCACAGGTGATCGGAAGAGTAGATGAGAGAGGGAACAGAGTTGAGTGAAGGACAGGTGAAAGTAAATCCAAAAATAAAAGTATGCCATCTAAGTTCTGCCCATAGGAATACAGACCGCCGTATTTTTGAGGCAGAGTGTACTTCACTGGCTAAAGCAGGGTATGAAGTGTACCTTATTGGACAGGGAAAGTCGAGAATTCAGAATGACGTAAAGGTTATAGGGCTTAAAAAGTCTAAAAATCGTGTAGACCGGATGGTACGCCTGACAAGATACGTATACAGAAAAGCTCTCAGTTTGGATTGCGATGTTTATCATCTTCATGACCCGGAACTCCTCTTATATGCCTTAAAGCTAAAAAAACATGGGAAAAAAGTGATTTTTGACAGTCATGAGTTTTACACCGCACAGATACCAGAAAAAAAATATCTGCCAAAACCTTTTATGAAAATATTTGGAAAGATTTATGGAATATATGAAGGTTACATTTTAAAAAGAATTGACGGAGTGATCTGTCCGTGTACCATACAGGGAGAAAATCCATTTGAGGGTAAATGTAAATACACAGCGCTGGTAAACAATACACCTGTTCTAGGCGAGTTCTATGAGAAGTATGACCCGTCTGTCAAAAAAATCGGGAGTAGTATCTGTTGTATTGGAAATCTGTCCTATGCAAGGGGGATTACCAATCTCATCAAAGCAGCATACATGGCAGATGCCAGACTTTATTTGGGAGGTATGTTTTGCTCGGATGATTACAAAAGATCTGTGGAGAGCATGCCAGAGTACAGCTGTGTAACATATCTGGGATATCTTGACCGGAATCAGGTGAGACAGACACTTTCTCAATGTTCGGTTTGCGTGTCAAATACGTTAAATATCGGACAGTACAATCACTGCGATAACCTGCCTACAAAAGTGTATGAAAGCATGGCTTTTGGTATTCCGGTAATTATATCAGACTCGCCTTATGTCAGGGAGGTTATGTCAAAATATCCATTTGGTAAAGTGATTGATCCTATGGATATTGAGGGTACGGCAAATGCCATAAGATATGTGCTTGATCACCCGGACAGGGCAAAAGAAATGGGGGAGGAGGGAAGACGGGCAATAAAAGAGATGCTGAATTGGAGCGTTGATGAAGAACAACTTTTAAAATTGTATGAAGGAGTTGCAGATGACGTTTTATGAAAGTTGTAAAAATAGTACCAAATGAATTTAACAACGAAAGCAGGGATGAACGTGAATTAGGTATTTGTCAGGAGATGCAGGCAGAGGTATTGGTATTTGCCAAAGAAAAAAACGGTAAGAAAAATATGATCGAAACGGTCGATGGATTTAAGGTTCACAGATGTTCCACAAGACCGTTGGGAGGAAAGATCCCCAATATAATCAATCGTCTGGCAGCCTTGTTCACATGGGCTTATTTTGTAAGGAAAAGTAAACCGGATATCATATCAGGTCATGATTTAGTTGGATTGACAATCGGCTGGATATCAACATGGTTTGTGAATAAGAAACCTCTGCTTATATATGATTCACATGAATTTGAATTGGGGAGAAATATTGAGAGAACACGTCTTCAAAAGACAGGGATTCAATGTTGGGAACACTTTTTGATCGGGAGATCCGCGTTAGTAATCATGGTAAATGATAGCATTGCGGATGCGGTAAAAAAAATATACAGATTAAAGGAACGGCCTCTGGTTATTAGAAATATTCCGCCCAGGTGGGATATTAATAAAGAAGAATGTGATAGTATACGGCGGAAAATAGAAGCGGATATGGGACAAGGACAGTATCTGTTATATCATGGCGCAGTAAGCAGGGGACGGGGAATAGAGAAACCAATCAAAATATTAACATATAATCATGAGTATCGTCTGCTGATTCTTGGAAACTCAGCGGAGGATGGGTATATTAACAATCTAAAAAATTATGCGAAAGGTCTTGGAGTGGAAGGACGTGTTTGGTTTCATAAAGCAGTTCCCCATGAGATACTCTGGCAATATGTTGGAGCCGCGGATTTAAGTGTAATGCTTATAGAAGGTAAGTCTGAGAGCTATTATTTTGGACTTCCCAATAAGCTGTTTGAAAGCATTCAGGCAGGTGTTCCGGTTCTGTCCTCTAATTTTCCGGAATTTAAACGGATTGTCGAAGGGTATCATGTGGGATGTACCTGTGACCCTGACGACGAGTACGCCATAAAAGAAGCTCTAAAGAAGATTCTTGATGAAAAGACCATGGAAGAGTATAAGAATAGTGCGTTGGCGGCGGCAAAGGAATTGTGCTGGGAAAACGAAAGGCAGAAATTAAGAAGCGCGTATAAGAGATTATTTTTAAAACGGAAAGAACAGCTTTATAGATAAGACAGGGTAACAGTTCAGATAGGTCTGCGCGTTTACCGCGCTGACCGTACGAAAACGTAATGGCAGCAGGCATCCGGTCCATCGTGAAGCGATTTTCATGACCGGATGCGTAACAGGTCAAAGGTTATCTGAACTGTTACAAGACAGGAGGCAATATGTCATGATTGGGGTGTTAAATTATGGAATAGGCAATGTAGGTTCCATAAAGAATATGCTGATAAAGGCGGGAGAACACAATGTGGAGTTCGTTGACCGTCCGGAAGGGATGATAGAGGCAGATAAGATCATATTGCCAGGGGTTGGCTCCTTTGATATGGGAATAAAACTTTTGGAAGAATCAGGTATGAGAGAAGAATTAGACCGACAAGCGCAAGTGATTAAGAAACCTATATTGGGCATATGCTTAGGGATGCAGATGCTGGGAACCGGAAGCGAGGAGGGAAAAAGAGAAGGGTTAGGGTACATGGATTTTAGATGTAAAAAGTTCGAGTATAGGGATATGAAGTTGAAAATTCCCCACATGGGTTGGGATTATGTGTATACAGAGAAGAATGATGCTCTTATGTCAAAACTTGGAGACAGGCCCAGGTTTTATTTTGTTCATTCTTACCATGTTTGTTGTGAACACGAGGAGGATATACTTCTAAAATGCGATTATGGATACGAGTTTGCCGCTGCTGTACACAGAGATAATATATATGGCACACAATTTCATCCGGAAAAAAGTCATATGTTTGGAATGAAACTAATGAAATGGTTTATAGAGGAGATATAGCTTTATGTTCGACAGACCAAGAATTATTCCCTGTTTATTAATAAATAATAAAGATCTGGTAAAGACTAAGAACTTTAAAAATCCAAAATATTTGGGAGATCCAATTAATGCGGTAAAAATATATAATGAAAAGATGGCTGATGAATTATGCGTTTTGGATATCACAAGAAATAAGAAGGGAATAGATTTTGGATATCTTTACAGTATAGCGACAGAAGCTTTTATGCCCCTGTCCTATGGGGGAGGAATAGAGACGATCGATCAGATTAAACGGTTGTTTCGGATCGGATTTGAAAAGGTAATAATTAATACAAATCTTGTCAACAATTCAGAACTAATAAAACAGGCGGTATCATATGCCGGATCTCAAAGCGTAGTCGCGTCTATTGATGTAAAGAAAACGTTATTTGGGAGTCAAAAGTGTTTTATAAATTGCGGAGGCAGAAATACGAATATTTCACCAATAGATCTTGCGAAGAAGGCGCAGGATTTGGGTGTGGGAGAAATATTATTAAATAGCATTGACTGCGACGGCGTGATGAAAGGATATGATTTAAACCTGATCCGCAAAGTGTCCGTCAGTGTTCATATTCCACTTATTGCATGTGGAGGGGCAGGATGCCTTAAAGATTTAAAAAAAGCGATAGACGCAGGGGCGGACGCGGCGGCGGCGGGAAGTATATTTGTTTATTATGGCGAGAAAAGGGCGGTGCTGATTAGTTATCCTGATGAAGAGGAACTGGTCAGGGCAGGATTGGCGCTATAGAATGTACTCTCGGAGTCTCTTTGTGCCTGATTTTGTGAGATGATTTTTTGTCAGATGTGCATAAATTTATGAGGCGTACGTGGAACGTACGTTGATTAAATTTATGTGCATATGACGGAAAATCATCCGCAAAGGCAGGTGCAGGAGAGATTCCGAGAGTACATTAGAATATATAGGAGGATGTAGTTAATGAGAGAATATCAGATTTGTACGCGTTGTATTATGGATACGACAGATCCAGAGATATCGTTTGATGAAAATGGAGTTTGTAATCATTGTCATAATTATGACAGAATGTACGATCAACTTCCGCACGGAAAAGAAAAGAAAGAAGAATTAAAAAGAATTATTTCTAAAATAAAAAAGGATGGGAGAGGAAGAAAATATGACTGTATTTTAGGAATTAGCGGAGGCGTTGACAGCGCTTATTTGGCGTTCTTAGCGCAAGCATTTGGTCTGCGCGTACTTGCGATTCATGTGGATGCCGGATGGAATAGCGAGATTGCCGTTAATAATATTCAGAAAATGTGTACAAAATTGGACTTTGATTTACATACGATTGTGATTGATTGGCCGACTATGAGGGAATTACAACGGGCATATATGTTTTCGGGATTACCGAATCTCGATATACCACAGGATCACGTATTTGTTGCGGCAACTTATCAATATGCAAAGAAGCATAAGGTAAAATATATATTATCCGGTGGGAATATTGCAACTGAAGGTATTCTTCCGAATACATGGGGATATTCGAATATGGATTATACTTGTATAAAGGATGTTTATAGAAAATGTGGAAGACACAGAAAAAGTCTAAAAAAATACCCGCATATGGGACTGTTTGAATATGTCCAGACTACATACCTTTCATCAGTCGCCAAAGTCAATTTATTAAACTATATTGACTATTCAAAGGTAAAGGCCATTGAAACTTTAAGCCGCGAATTTGGCTGGCAGTATTATGGGGGAAAGCATTTTGAATCCCGATTTACAAAGTTTTTTCAGTCCTATTATCTGCCGAAGAAATTTGGATACGATAAAAAAAGGGCACATTTGTCCAGCCTGATTGTTGGAGGCGAGATAACAAGAGACGAAGCGTTAAAGGAGATGGACGATAATTCTTTGTATACAGAAGAAGAGATGCTTCAGGACAGGGATTATATTTTAAAGAAGCTAGATATTACTTTGGAAGAATGGCAGGCGATTATGCAAGGACCGTGTAGAACAGAGAATAACTATAAAAACAACAAAAAATTGATGATTACTTTGCGGAAGATCAAACAGAAAATGAAAAGTGAATAATGAGCAATGAATACAAAAAGAAAAGAAAAGTTAAAGATATTTGTGTTTTTGTTGTTTTTGAAAACCACACTGGAATTGGGATTTTACTACCTCCTTACAATAAAATACCCGTATTATAGATTTTGGCCAGATATATATAAATACATGAATGGTGTTTTTTGGACAATCATATTATATTTTGGGATAAAGTGGGAACGAAAGGCATCGTCTTTTTTCCTTTTATTTATGTATGTATTCCAGATACTTCCCATTACGGTGATTTATGGATTATATATGGGAAACGCGGTTTTCTATAATACTCTTTGTACAGGATTTTGGATATGTGAATGGATTACTTTTTTGGGAAAACATAGAGTGACATTAAAGCCAGAATGGAGTATTTCAAAATGGATTATTCCGTGCCTTGTGGGTGTGGTTATATTTTTGATGTTTGTAATATATAAGCAAAATGGATTGCCTCCGCTTACCGCATTAAATATCTATGATGTTTATAAACTGCGTAAAAGTGGAAGTTTTATAATTGGTCATTATATGAATATTATTTTGTCGGTTTCAGTATCCCTTTTTATACCAATCCTTATTGCAAAGTCTATTATTGAAAGGAAATACATAATTACGGCTTTTTTTATGTCAATACAAATCCTGTTGTATTTGTATACAGGTCATAAAACTTATTTTTTTTCAATTATTCTTGCAGCGGTTATTTCAATATGGTCTAAACGAGATAAATTTATGACGGAATTTTTTATTATGACGAGTATTGGAATAGCGGTCTTGACATTTGCAGCTATATGGAAGGAAGAGGATAGTATTTTTGATCGACTATATGATATTGTGGTTCGTAGAGTAATGTTTACTCCGGCGGAATTAAAATTTGTACACTATGATTATTTTAGAAATCATGACTTTTTGGGATTACAGGGTGTATTGCCAGTAGCCATGCTTTTAAAACCAAATCCATTTTATCTTAAGATAGTTTATCCCTTTGATATAGGAAGAATCTATTTTAATGCCCCTGAGATGAGTGCTGATACAGGAACATTTATAGAGGGATTTTCAAGATTTGGAGATTTAGGTACAATTGCTATTTTTTTATTGATTGCATTGTACTTACGGTTAATGGATTCCATGCAGGATAGGACAGATTATCGAACCGTTACTGGATTTTTTATTTGTCCAATCTATTCTTTAGCAGAAGGACAACTTATGGGTTCTCTTTTTGGGGGATGTTGGTTTTGGATACTTTGTATTCTATTGTTTTATAGTGAAAAACCTGTTATATTAAAATATTTATTTGGGAGAAGGTCAGGTTACAAAATGATAAAAGAAGATAGAAAGAAGGTAAGGAAATGTTGATATCGATTAATTCCAGCAGGATTGAGAATACAAAAGGATTTAAAGAGTATCAATTTCATGGATTAACCGTATATTATAGCGGACTTATTTTTGCTTCCGGAAAAAAGCAAGGGGAGGAAAGCCTACGTTATATTACAGAAAAATATATGTCTGGAGAGATTCCATTCCGTGAAATATATGGTTCTTATGCTCTTATTATAAAAGATGATGAAAAGATAATGGTTTTCTCTGATAATTCAAATATGCATGGAATATTCATATCAGAACAATTTATTGGAAGTAATTTAGTTGAAATAGCAAGGAATATAGGGGGAAAGCTATATGATAAAGCGATTTGCGAATATCTAACGTTCGCGCGTCCAATTTGGACGGATAGTCTTGTTCAGGGTGTCAGTAAGCTGGAAAGTGATAAGTACGTGGTCTTATCTAGGGGGGGTATTGAAAGACTAAACAAGCATATTGGAACCATAGAAGAGGCATCGTTAATTTCAAATCCTAAGGAATTTTTTAAGTCGTTTGTATATGCGATTAAAGATTGCAGAGTTATAACAGCATTAACGGGGGGTTATGATAGTAGACTGGTCTCTTGTGTATACAATTACTATAGCCATGGGGACTGTTTTATAAGCGGAGATAATACAAAAGGAGAGGATATAAAATGTTCAAAAAAGACGGCCGAAGAAGCCGGATTTCAGTGGAAGCAGATTATTCCTCCAAACCCGCAGTTAGATGGAGATGAACTAATACAAAAGCTATATAGAACTGGGGAATATAAGGTAGAAATCAATACGAGCGGATATCGAATTGCCTATTTTATGAGTCAGCTTGGAAAAGAATATGATATTCTTTTGACTGGAGACGCAGGAGATATGCATAAAGGATTTTGGGATATCAGGAAGATTCCATTTTATCCGAGAGGATTCCGTGCGGATATGAAAAAATTTGCCCGAAAATATTTTATTGTACCATCAAATAAAAAATATTTAGGAGAGAGTTTGAGTCGTGTATTTGTCAGTTTGGAGCATGATACTTATAAAAAATTTAATGAGATGAGAAGGAAGACAGTTATGAAGTCATGTTTGTATGCCGGATGGAGCGATTGGGTTCCGGCAGGGATGCGATATACGGAAGCGACATCACCGATTCAATATTCTCCGCTGCAAGAGTTAGAACTTGTAAAATATTCATACGGAATTACTCCTAAAGGTAAGCATATGAATATGTTTCATAGAAAGCTGATTTCTTATTATAATCAATCAGCTTCAAAAGTGAAGACCATATATCGAACGACATGCAGTGATAAACCGATAGATATCTGTCTGGACGTGTTCAGAATGACAGGATTTTACGGAGAGCTTATAATAAAATACATGATCCGTAAAATATTTCATGTGAAAACATATGTGAACCAATATGTGAATCGTATGGATCTGGCCTCCAAAATTCGGGAATCTAATCTTGCAGCCAGATCTGTTGAGTGGGCGCAGAATCAGGGGTATATAAAATTAGAATACTCTAAAGATACTTTGCCTGAAGGAATTTTAGGAAAGATCATATATCTGTATCTTCTTGAAAAGGACATAAAAATTCGAATAGAAGGACAAGATCAGCAAATAGATGAATGATAAGACAAAAATCAAAAGAGCCGCTATTATTTTAGTAATAGGTACAGTTACCGCAAAAATACTGGGATTTATGCGAGAATTAGTAGTGGCTTACAAATTTGGAGCAAGTAGTATAACGGATGCGTTTGTATTGACAAATGGTATCCCGTCTTTGATTTTTGTGTCAATAGGGACTGCAATTGGAATTAATTACATTCCCTGTTTTCAGAGAATCAAAACTATAGACGAGAAAAATAAGTTTACTTCAAATTTGTTGAATATAATAATTGTAATTTTATTGTCTGGCTGCTTTGTAGTGGAATGTTGTCCAGACATTATATTGAAATTTTTTGCCATAGGTTTATCTGATGAGACCAGACAGTATGCCATAGTCATGCTTCGCATCGTAATGATTGCGATTTTTCCTATCATTATCTCACATTTATTCCAAGCCTATTCCCAAGCAAACGGAATATTTGTGACTACAGCGTTTTTTGGGGTCGCGACTAATATAGTTATCATTATTATAACTGTTTTGGCAAGCGAAAAAAATTATTGGATTTTAAGTGTGGGAACCGTTTTGGCAAATACCATTGGTATGGGAGTTGTAATCTGGGGAAGCAGGAAAGGCGGATTTCATTATTGCCCTATGTTTCACCCTCATGATCGTCAGATAAAACGATTGGTTTCTTTATCATTACCGCTTATCATAGAAGATATTGCTTCAAGTATGAGCCTGATAGTAGATAGAAACCTTGCGTCATTATTAGATAGTGGAACTATAGCAGGTCTCAACTATGCAGGAACTTTAGGAAATATTGCGGGAACCATGATTTCAGGTTCTGTGATTACAGCGGTATTTCCTACTTTTTCAAAATTGAATGCCAGTAATGATAAAAGGGCGTTTGAGGCTGCTTTTAGGAAGTCTGCGGATATTATGCTGTTCTTTTTATGCCCGGTCGCTATGATGATGACTTTTTTTGCCAAGGATATTGTGGTTTTTATATTCCAACATGGAGCATTTAACAGTTCAGCATCAAAGATTGTATGGGAAAGTATGGCTTGCTATGGAATAGGAATCATTCCGTCAGGGATGCAGTCATATTTGATACGCGCTTTTTATTCTTTACAGGAAACAAAAATTCCGGTAAAAGTAAAAGTATTTGCATTGATGTGTAATATTGGGCTGAATGTTATAACAGTGCAGAAATGGAGACATATCGGTATCGCGTTATCTACAAGTATATCCTTAATAATTTCGTACGTGTTATTGTCATTTTTTCTTGATAAAAAGTTTAGGATTGGGGCGGTACGGCTGATTACAAAGGAAATGATTGTGAATAGCACGATTTCACTTTTTTCCGGAATCATTAGCTATGTGATATTTGAACGGTGTATTTTGATAGATAGTTTGTTTTTTAAGCTGATGTTGGAATTGGGAGGATTTTTGATGTGTTATATCGGTTTTAATGCTATGATGAGAATGAATACAGTAAAAGGGATTATTAAAATATTAAAGGAATAGAGTAGATATTAAATATTATGAGAAGGATGAATAAAAATTAGCATTTTTGAAGCTGTAAGAAGTTGTAAACAGATGCTGTAGTTATTTATTCTCAGAAATAAATATAAGAGAGGATTTTTTGTGTCGCTGATATCGTTTGGATTTCTTGTTTTAGTAGGATTGGCGTTGTGTGTCTATTATATAGTGCCGATGAATTATAGGTGGTGTATACTCTTAATTGCCAGTCTTGTGTTTTATGTTTATAGTGGAAGAAGAGCAATGATAATTGCCGCTATTATAGTGAATTTTTCGTATTACATGGCAATACAGATCGAAAAAAGCACGGATGGCAGAAAGAGGAAAATAGTCCTATCATTGTCAGTGGTAATTCTACTTACAGTATTAGCATTGATCAAAATAGGCGGGCGTATTGATTCGTTAGCAGGATATCTTATAATGCCAATGGGGATATCGTATTTTTCATTAAGCATTATAGGATATTTGCTGGATATATATTGGAAAAAGGATACTGCTGAAAGAAATATAGGCCATTATCTTACCTTTGTATTTTATTTTCCTAAAATTGTGCAGGGGCCAATATCTCGGCATGGTTTTTTGAAAAGTCAGATAATAGCAGGAAAAAGATTTGATTACAACCAAGTATGCTTTGGAATGCAATTAGCACTATGGGGGGGTTTTAAGAAAATAGTTGTGGCCGACAGAATCAATAGATTGGTTTCAACTGTATATTCTAATTTAGATATATATGCATCCCATGGTGGTATACTGGCAATTGCAATGCTGGGTTCGGCAGTTCAATTGTATTTAGATTTTTCAGGTTACACAGATATAGCCAGAGGAATATCTCAGATGTTCGGAATTGAGTTAGAAGAGAACTTTAACCATCCATTTTTTTCCCGCAGCGCATCTGAATTTTGGCAAAGATGGCATATGACTTTAAGCGGATGGTTTAAAGATTATCTGTTTCTTCCGGTTTCCAGAAGCCAAAGTGTAAAAAAATTGAGTAAGCAAATGGGATTACGCTTTGGGCCAGCGGCAAGAAAAAAAACGATGATGATTATATCTACGGCAGTTGTGTGGATTGCTACCGGGCTATGGCACGGAACGGGAGTAAATTATATTGTTTGGGGAATCTATTGGGGAGGGATTATTATTTTTTCCGAACTTTTTGATTTTCTTCCTCAACGTATTAACAAATGGCTAAAAATAAATACGTCTGCCCCGACATGGGAATTATTTCGGATGATACGTACATTTATGATATTTGTTCTGGGCAAGATGATTTCAGCCCAGAAATCTTTATATGACGTAAAAATGGTTTTGTGGGGAATATTTAGAAATATCCATTTAAACGATATATCCGTCATTTATGATTTCGGACTTAGTAAGATAGATTTTATGATTGTTTTATGGGGAATGTTATTTGTTTTTATGGTTAGCTTAATGCAAGAAAAAGGAATATCGGTTAGAGAGAGCATAGCCAGATGGAACGCAGTACCAAGATGGATGTTTTATAGTACGGCATTATCGATCGTTCTGTTGGTGGGTATATACGGTGCTGAGTATGACACAAGTTCCTTTGCATACCAATTTTTTTAGAATGGCAGAGTTTATATGATAGTTAAGGTCAGGAAATTATTGCGCAAAATATTGGCAATAACATTTATAATTGCATTTTTTATTGCATCATGGTTTGGGCTGCGCTATATATCTGTAGACGATTCTAGCTCGTATACAAGACTCACAATGCATGAATTCTATAATCAGGAAAATATTGATATATTGTTCATGGGAGCTTCGCACTGCTACAGAGGATTTGATACTAATGTCACAGATGAAATGCTGGGATGCAATACTTTTAACTTAGGCAGCTCCAGCCAGCTATTAGACACTACATATCTGCTGATGAGAGAAGCGGTGGAGACATATGACATAGATCATATTTATGTTGATCTTAGTTACAATGTGTCAAAAGAATCAATTAAGCGGGGAGAAAATTTGACATCTGCTTATATTATTACAGATTATATGCGTCCTTCTCTAAAAAAAATAGCATTTCTCTTAAATAAGTCCGGAGAAGGAAATTATTCTAATTCGTTTTTGGCGGCTAGACGGAACTGGCAGAATATATTTGATTTACGATACGTTTACTCGGTCTTAATGAAAAAGGGTTCGCCGGAATACCTTAATTTTGCGTATATTGATGGAATTGATGGAGGAAAAGAAAGATATGCAGGAAAAGGTTTTGTTGAAAATGATAGGGAAATAGCGGACGGAAGTTTTAAGGACACATTTGAGAATGAAACTTTTAATCTTGATGATATTGACGAGGATTGGATTACAATAGTTAAAAAAATGATTAAATACTGTGATAATCACAATGTTAAATTAACATTCATATCAGTGCCTATATCATCCTATAGACTGCTCTGCT
Organism: uncultured Hungatella sp.; assembly: GCA_910588505.1. Classification (GTDB taxonomy): domain Bacteria; phylum Bacillota; class Clostridia; order Lachnospirales; family Lachnospiraceae; genus UBA3402. The sequence goes on from CAJUPQ010000005.1 coordinate 57,302, forward strand.
ATAAGGATTATGACAGTTATATAAGTTTTATTGAAGGTATTATTTCAGAAAGCGGAAGCAATAAGGTAAATTACATTGACTTTAATTTAATGAGAGAGAAATACTGGCCTGATACTTCTACATATTATATAGATTACAGCCATCTTAATACGTTGGGGGCTAAGGAGTTCAGCAGAGTGTTTTGTCAATATATTAATGGAAGTATTTCAGAAGAGGAGCTATTCTACTCAAGCATATCAGAAAAATATGAAAATACGGAAGCGAATTTTTATGGATTAGAATATGAAACTTCTCCTGATGGAAAGTCTATTCACTGCCATATGATAGCAAGCCGTCCAAATAGTTTTCAGAGTAAAGTGACGTTTTATCACGAAGGAAGAGAATATGTCTTGAAAGAATTATCCGATGGACTGGACTTTGGTATCCCTTCGGATTTTTCTGGAGTATGTAAAGTAGAAATATTATATTGTAATGGAACAAGTAAATATTATGAAATATCATTTTAGGAGGCAGGATGAGATGGAAAAATTAGTTGAATTATTAAGGCATTGTTGCCCGACGGTGAACTTTGAGGATGAGAAAGAACTTGTTACTGGAAAGGTGATTGATTCAATGGATTTAATATCTATTATATCAGATATTGAAGAGGAATTTGAGATCAGCATCGGGATGGAAAAAATTGAGCCAAGGAATTTTGATTCAGTTGAGGCAATGTGGGACTTGATTCAGAGTCTGCGGGGAGAATGATATGGATTCAATGGTACAAATACTTGCGACACATGCAAAGTCACAGCCGGAGAAACTTTTCATAGCAGATTATAAAGGTAATAAGTGTACTTATTTAGAAGCCTGGCGCATTGTTAGAAAAGCCGCATACTATCTTAAAGTGTGTGAGAATATCACAACTGGCGATAAGATCATGGCAGAATGCGATCAGGATATTTGGTTTTTGCTTCTTGATTTTGCATGTGAGCTTATTGGCGCTGTATTTGTTCCGGTTGAGATGAATGCGTCAATTGATAGAGTAAAAGACATATTCGATGAAAGTGACGCAAAGTTAATAATTAGTCATCAATTGAAATTTGGTTTTGCAGGAAATGTTTTATTGGAGCAGGTTTTTAGCGGCAAAAGTTTACTTGATAATTATGCATTTCCTAAAGGGGATTCTGTTGCGGAAATATTGTATACCACGGGAACAACAGGAAAGTCGAAAGGTATCGTAATTACAAATGAGGCAGACGTGGCGGTTGCGGAAAATATAAAATATGGCGTGGAGATGAAGCCGGGTAATATAGAATTCATTCCCATACCAATAAGTCATTCACATGGGCTTAGGTGCTGTTATGCAAATTTGCTAAATGGCGGGACTATTGTTTTGGCGGATGGGCTGATGAACATAAAAAAAGTGTTCCAAATGCTTGATAGTTATGCGGTTACATCCATGGATATTTCACCGTCGGCCGCGCAATTGCTGATAAAAATTTCAAAGGGCGCTTTTTGGAAATATGGAAGTAAAATGGATTATATTCAGATTGGCACAGCCGTATTGCCTGATAAATTAAAGATTCAATTAGTGAGAGAACTGCCAGGTGTTCGATTATATGATTTTTATGGATCTACGGAATCAGGCAGAAGCTGTGTCCTGGACTTTAGCAGAGAACAGGACAGAGATAATTGTATTGGGAAACCAACTAAAAATGCGGAAATTATTTTTACCAATGACGAAAGAAAGAAGATTAATGCGACGAAAGAATTTCCTGGACTGCTGGCGTCGCGAGGGCGGATGAATATGATTTGTTACTGGAAAAATCCAGAGTTGACAAGGGAGATTCTCCATGACAATTTTGTGTTTACCAATGACTTGGGGTATATGGATAATGAAGGATATGTATACGTTATTGGACGCAAAGATGACGTGATAAATTATAATGGAATTAAAATAGCGCCCGAGGAAATAGAGCAGATAGCAATTCGTTTTCCTGGTATTAAAGACGCGGCCTGCATACCATATCCTGATGATATGGCAGGTCAGGTACCAAGGCTGTTTGTGAGTGTTGAAGCTTCTAAATTTAATTATAAATCATATATGGATTTTTTGCAGGCTCATCTTGACGGAAACAAATTACCTAAAAGAGTTGATGTTATTGAAACTATACCTCGCACAGGCAATGGTAAAATTATTAGAGGAAAACTAATGAAAAATATATAATCGAAACCGGGAGGAACATGAAATGAAATCAATTAGAAACATTTTGTTATCTTTATTGTCCATTATTTTTATTTTAACCATGTCAGCTTGCGGCTCTTCACTCCAGACAGGGAAAACTGTTAAGAGCGAGGAAGATGCCGTACTCAATATCGCCTATCAATATGGTCTTGCATATGCCCCGCTGGTTATATGCCAGGAAAATCAACTGATTGAAAAGGCGTACAAGGAGGCGACCGGGAAAGATGTGAAAGTGACTTGGAATCAGATGAGTTCTGGCGCTGATATAAATACCGGAATTGCCTCTGGCGATTTGAATGTTGGGTTTATGGGAATAGCTCCGGCTATAACCGGAATTTCTAATAATGTAGGCTACAAGATTTTTACAAACATTTCAGGACAAGAACATGGACTGATGACTAACAAATCTGAAATCAAAAGTTTTGATAACATAATCGATAGCAGTGAACAGATTGCCCTTGTAAATATCGGCTCAATTCAACATATTATATTAGGTCTTGCTCTTGATTCAAAAGGATACGATGCTCACGCCTTAGATTCCAATCTGGTTGCCATGAAACATCCTGATGGAATGACTTCCCTCGAATCCAACAGCATAGCTTGCCATTTGACAAGTAATCCTTATATTTATAGAGAGCGGCAGAATAGCGATCTTCATGAACTTGATGAAGTAAAAAATGTTTGGTCTGCTGATAGAACCTTTATTGTAGGCGTAGCTTCCGAGTCCCTGTTTCATGAAAATCCTGAACTTTATGAAGCATTGTGTGATGCGGTTTCTGAATCTATAGATTTTATAAATAATGATTTTGAAGCAACGGCAAAAATTACTGCTGAATATGACGGCAATAGTTTTGAAGATGAACTGATGTATTTACAAGCAGGCAAATATAGTTCAGAGACCAAAGATATCTTTGCGTTGGCTCAATTTATGTATGAGCATTCTTTTATAGAACATGGGTTTGATAAGTATTCGGAACTGGTTTTTGAAAATGTTAGAGGGGATTAATAATTGCTATGAAGCAAGAAAGAAATGAAGAAATAAACTCGATTGTAATAAAAATAATCTTTGTTATGGTCATAGTTTCTATTTGGGAGTTTGTGGCAAAGTCTGACGCATTCGGCCCTTCGTCCGAGTTGATATTTCCATCTTTGGAGATAATCGCCAAAGCCTTTATTAATAATTTTATTAAGGGGTATGCTGGGACCTCTCTTTGGATATATATAAGTAACTCTATGTTATTGTTACTCGAAGGCCTCCTGTTAGGCATGGCTCTCTCCTTTGTATTATCTGGATTATCCATTATTAGTAAAACATTTTATGCGATTTATGATCTTTTGATTTCGGTTTTTGACTTATTACCCGGGGTTGCGCTGCTTCCCGTTGTAATTATAATATTTGGTATCAAGCCGGGGGTGATAGTATTCCTGGTTGTTCATGCTGTTATTTGGCCTATGTCAAGAAGTTTGCTTGACGGATTTATGGCTGTTCCGCAGATATACATAGAGGCAGGTATGAATATAGGTTTAAGAGGAACTTCACTTTTATTTGGCGTGTATCTTCCGGCGTCAATTTCCTATATTGTTTCAGGTCTCAAAGTGGCATGGGCACGGGCTTGGCGTGGCTTGATCAGTGCCGAAATGATTTTCGGTATAGCATCTAGGCCTGGTATAGGTTTGTATATAAATCAAATGCGGACAAATATGAAGAATGCGGAAATGTACGCGACACTCATTGTAATTGTTCTTATTGGCGTTATTGTGCAATACGGCATTCTAAGCCCTATTGAAAAAAATACTGTTAAGAAGTGGGGCATGTCCAAATGAATACTTCTATATTGAGAATTGAAAATCTCACTAAGATATATACTGATCAGGCAATTCAGAATACCGTATTGGAAGATATGAGCTTTCAGATTGATGAAAAAGAATTTTTATGTATACTGGGGCCGTCCGGCTGTGGAAAGACTACTCTTTTAAGGTGTATAGCGGGTTTTGAAAAATATAGTGGAAAAATCAGTGTAGATGGTGTGGAGAAATCGTTCCCCGGAACAGACAGAATCATGGTATTTCAAGACTTCAATCAGCTATTTCCTTGGAAAACTGTTGAAAAAAATATCCAATACCCTCTCCGCTTAACCGGTATTAAAGACAAGGCCTCACTTAATAAAATAAGTAAAGATGCCCTGAGCAAAGTTAAATTAGAGGAATATGGGAAATATTACCCATTTCAACTTTCCGGTGGAATGAAGCAAAGAATTGCAATCGCAAAAGCATTGGCATTAAAACCTAAAATTATACTGATGGATGAACCATTTGCCGCCCTTGATGCTATGACCAGACGAGATTTGCAAAATGAACTTTTAAGACTGGCCCATGAGGGTTCCTGTACATTCATATTTATAACGCACAACATTCAAGAAGCTATTATTCTCGGAAAAAGAATCATGGTTTTAACCAAGAGAGGGAAAATTGTTTTTGATAAGAAGAATCCTATAGAATGCCCTGCTACACCAGCATCGCCAAATTATGGTTTACTGTGGCAGCAGTTAAAGGATGCATTATATATTTAAAGCTTGTATATTGAGAACCAGAGGACTCTTTATGGCTTTTTTGCGGTTGATTTATAGGTGTGAAGGGTGTAAAAGTGCTTTGAGTGCTATGGATCTGTCTTTGTATCCAGGATTAACAAGAGAAGCCACAGGGAAGCTCTTGAAGATGTGAGAAACAAAGAATTTGATACAGTTGAACGCTTGTTAGTGAAACTTGAAGGAAGCTTAAAGTATTTGCGGGAATATGGCCATATTGTCATAACAGTGCATTATTAACAGGACGTATCTATAGAATAGCTGAATGTATGGAAAGACTGGGGAGAACAAGGGAACTTAGCAGACACGCTCCAGGGCAATTACATTTTCACAGTCCTCATGTCTATTATTTTACCAAGTGAAACTTTTTAAACATGCTTAGTCAATTAGAAAACGTATGCCAGCAGATAAAGCAATCTTTTTGTTTTAGCATAGGCAGGAGCAAGAGTAAGATAGCTGATAAACAGCTTGATATTATGACAGGACAGTAATGGAAGGAGAAAATACATGCAGTTCAGAGATTTACAAAAACAATACGAAACATTAAAACCAGATATAGATCAAGCTATCCAACAGGTTTTAACCAAAACAGATTTCATCTCCGGCCCCCAGGTAACGGAACTGGAGGCAGCCCTTGCCGCTTACACAGGAGCAAAACACTGTGTCACCTGCGCTAACGGAACGGACGCCCTTACCCTTGCCCTTATGGTCTGGAATATTGGCGCCGGAGACGCTGTTTTTGTTCCGGATTTTACCTTCTTCGCCTCAGCCGAGGCACCAGCCTATGAAGGAGCCACTCCTATTTTCGTAGACGTAGAAGAGGATACATTCAATATATCTCCAGCCTCTCTGGAGAAGGCAATTCTCCGGGTGAAGGAGGAAGGAAAACTAAATCCCAAGCTTATTATAACTGTGGATCTGTTCGGTCAGCCGTCCGACTACCAGGCGATACGAAGGATCGCCCAAAAACACGGTCTCCTTATTCTGGAGGACGGAGCCCAGGGGTTTGGGGGGCGGATAGGGGAGAAAAAGGCCTGCAGCTTTGGAGATATCTCCACCACTTCATTTTTCCCGGCAAAACCTTTGGGATGTTATGGGGATGGGGGAGCGGTTTTTACGGAAAATGACCAGTGGGCCGAGCTTCTAAGATCCTACAGGGTCCATGGAAAAGGGGCAGACAAATACGACAATGTACGTATTGGCATGAATTCTCGTTTGGATACGCTGCAGGCGGCGATCCTTTCTGTAAAGCTGAAAGCATTGAGGGAGTATGAATTAGAGAATGTGAATCTGGCGGCTGACCGATATAGGAAAGGGTTGGAAAACTATGGAGCGCGGATAAAGCCCCCTATGGTAAAAAAGGGATTTTACTCCAGCTGGGCGCAGTATTCCGTATTGTTGGAGAATGAAAAAAGACGGGACAGTCTTCAAAGTTTTCTGAGAGAAAAAGGTATCCCAACGATGATCTATTATCGAAAACCTATGAGCGCTCAACGCGCTTTTTGTGGGATGGATTGCGTAAAGGTGGATCTGTCGGTATCACAGAGTTTGTGTAAACGGGTGTTGTCATTGCCTTTATCGCCTTACATCACAGTGGAGGAACAGGATAGGGTGATAGATGAGATAGGAACATGGATAGGACAGAGAGGTATTGAAGAGATGAGGCAAAATTAATATACAGAAAGGTGGATAAAAATAATGGTTTGGATTCCTATTTGGCAAAGATACATCATTTCCCATACTGCCCAAAAGGATGCTCAGAACAAATATGGTAAATATTTAAAAACCATTTCTGCCGGTGATGATAAATATCCATTATCTGTTTTTATGCAGAATCTTGTGGATTGCTATGAAATTGACTGCAAGAAGGCGATTAATCGAAGAAAATCCATTCCAAAACTTTACTCAAAAATTGTAAAAGAATATGAAACAATACGTGATATGATAAAAATAGAAAATACCAGGACTGAACAACTGCGAACAGAACTCAATTCGGTAAAAATAAAGTTAGAAAGCAATAAAAATTTAAGAGAACAGTTAAACAAGAACTGGTCGCAAGCGAACGAGACAGGAATGGTTACTACGGAAATGGGTGTATCGACTTTAAGTGATTTAAAACAACATATGGAATTAGTTAAAGAACAAGTTCAAAATGAAGAGACCTCAATAACCCATCTGGAGTCGGAAATATATTTAAATGAAAAAAAAAGTAAAGAAATCAAAGCCGAGAAAAGTAAAGCTTTTTATAAATATCTGAATAAATACAGATATAAAATAGATAATTTATACAAGAAAATTGACAATATAGGAAACAAATATGAAAAAAAACTCTATTACTATTGGCGTTCACTGATACGAAAACTCGATGGTCTTCCAGTTAAACAAAAGTCATTCTCCGAACTATGTCAGTTGGCCGGAAAGCATATGCTTCAGAAGAGTGACCTTTTTCCTGAAGAACGAAACAAGATCAATTTAAAAATGAAACAGATAATTGATTTCGAAGTAGATATCTGAATGAATTATCGGGGAGGAATAACTATGTCTATACAGTCTGCTTTAATTCAAAAAGATATTGGTTCTTTGATTGTGGAAAAAAGCGCCATGGCAGAAGGTATAATAAAATCTGAAGTCGAAGATTTTAAGAAATGTATGCAGAACGGATTTATAGCTATAGATGGGCCGGCATGCGAGCATAGTATCAGGAATATACGGAAAAATGCCCTTAATCAATATAGAAATACTAAACTATGGCTCAATGCCAATATACTGAATATAATCAATCAGCATAATAGATCCGAAGCGCTGCAGGAACTTAGTGAAAAACTTAAAGAAACAGCCGAGGCTCAGGCAAGTAAGAAAAAAGCAGAAGAGCAAATAAAGCGCATTACGGAAAAAGATATGAAATTAAAAGACTATGATAAATTTCTGTTATATGGCGATGTTTCTTTGCGAAAGAAAGATATATCTAAAAAGGGGGACGCGTTGCCGGAGTATTTATTGTCTGGAGCCATTGTTCAAAAACAAAAAAACTATAAAAAGAAAAGGTGGATTAGTCTGCTGACAGGTGTTGTCGCGACGTTTTTTTTCGCGGCTTTAGATTATAACATTATTTTTTCTGTATTTCAATCCTCCAATTTAGGCCTAGGGGTCTCCAGGATATCAGCGTTTATTACTGCCAGCGCATTAGATTTGCCTCCGTATATTTTAGGTTTGTTATTATCAAAAAGGAATGATTGCAGCCGCCTTTGGTTTTTACGTGACGATCCAAATGATCCGGGAGCCCGGAATGAGTTAAAAGGTTATGAAGATGCAATGAAACTATTGTTTGCGGTGAGTATAATGATCTTTTTGGCTTACTTTGCATTGAGAGTTCTCCTGTTTTTCGGAGGAGGTGATTTTAATGTTGTGATTCATTCGATATTTGAGCAAACTTTTAAGTTTGAGGATTCTGAGTTTAGCAGTTCAGATCTAATATCAACGTTTGTCCCATTTGTAACATCCGCGGTTGCCTTTGCGGTCGGCCTGATGGCATCTTCTTCCTATACAGATCATGTAAAAGGGATGATCACGCTTATCGACAGTGAATTGAATCACTGTATCAGGAAGTATAGGGAACTTATTATAGATTGCGAAAAGAAAACAGACAATCTTCAGCTGGAGATACTTGAGCTAAAGCAGTCTATCTGGGCATCCTATATAGGATCAGGCGCTCCATTTCCGAATGATGATTTAAATTTTATTGCACAAGTGACTGACGCGTGCAATAAGTTAAATTTCTCCACATACATGCAGGCTTACGAAGCGAGCTGCGCCCAAATTAGAAACACTGCGGATTCAATGATCAGGCAGATTAATATGCAATTGTCTCCTTACGCGGCAAATCAGCTGATGCTTACATCAATGGATGTTTCCAGCGAAGAGAACGCTATCCTGGATGAAATATGGGTAGTCAGTAATGACAGACCACAGTGTTCTGCTACAGCAAAGACCATTGTTGAGATTGAAATTCATATTAAACAGTTTCAAGAAATGTTAAAGAATAGTTACAAACTTCCTGTAAAAGAGAAAGGAGAAAATACCTGATGAAAAAAAGATTCTGTTCTTTTGTGTTCCTATGTTTATTACTTATGCTTTCTGCCTGCGGTGATGATAATTTACCAGGATATACCATTGATAAAGACAGTTATTATACAGATGATTCTCCAGTCGCTCTGGTGGTTATTTCAGGGAATCACGCAAATGCTATGGCAGTGCCAGGTGATGCCTATAAATATATAGAAGATTCTCTTGAACATGTCGTCTATGGCGGCTATTGTTGCGCTATCGTTAGTGATGCCACGCCAACAAAAGTCGAACTTAAAGAGGCGGATTTTTTTGTGGAAGACGCGCGTAATACAGAAGTCCTTAAGCAGCGTATCAATAAGAGAAAAAGCGAATTAATAAATACACTCCAAACCCTGGATTTGTCTGCCGATACTCCAGAGGTAGACCTGCTTGCGGCAATCCGGGAGGCGACAAATGTTCTTTCAAGCGCAAGAGCAAAGGATATACCAAATAAACAAATTATGATAATAGATACAGGTATATCTACAACTGGAGACTTAAACTTAGTAGGAATGAACTTTCTAAATGGTATGCCTGATATAAAAGATATTATCACGAAACTTCAAAGTTATGAAGGGGTAGGCGTACTGCCGGATTTAACAGGCATTTCTGTTACTTTTATAGGTACTTCAGATGGACTTGCGGAGGTCGCCAGTCCACAATTAGCGTTAACCACTGATAAAATATATATTAAGAAATTGTGGACAGAGGTTGTTCAGGCGTGCGGCGCGGCGAATGTACAGTTTGTGAGCGCGGCTGGGTGGGATACCCCTAATATTTATACGGAGGACGCGGAATCAGAATTTCCGTATGTGTCAACCATTATTTTTCATCATGAACCTATTATAGATTTTGCGGAACAGAAACCTTACGATCCCAACAATCCGGATTCACAGCCCGATATGCCAACTCCTCCTTCTATTTCGCTGAAACTTGGAAGCGCTATGATTGGATTTAAGCCTGATACGGCAGATTATCAGAATGGAGTCGCCGCTAAAGAGATGTTGCAGCCATATGCCGCGGATATAGATGATTATTTTGAGATATATCCTGATGAAAATATATGGATTATCGGAACAACAGCGGCAGTTCAAAAAGGGGCAGATGGATCTGTCGATTTAAGTTTGCGACGGGCAGAAGCAGTTAAAGAGACGCTTATTGAGTTTGGTGTCTCTAAAGAAAAATTAATTACCATTGGATTAGGCGCAAAGTTTCCATGGTCTGTAGATGAATTTCCGGAGGGGCATTTTGACACAAAAGTCGCTCAGGCAAATCGCGCGGTATGGGTACTTAACACCAGCGATGAAAATGAAGAATTTAATATGCTGAAATCAGCATATGAGAATGGCGCGTTGCTGCCGGCAGCAATGGACAGGATATCTCAGTTTTTGCGATAAGATAGGCTGTTTGATCAGAAAGGGGAAGGGTACAACCTGACAAGGAAGGGACGATGATTTAATTGAAACATGAGTTTATCACTAAAATAGTTTATACTCTGGTAAGTCTTGCGGCTTTATTTGGCCTCTGGGAATTTCCCTATAAAGGATGGGTTGAATGGATACTATACAGCAAATATACTCTGGAAGTAAATGAAAATGAAATTAAGAGAATAAGGGGGAAATTCCACTTTTGGGGCGGTATTGTTTTTATTATACTATGCGTCATGCTTGTTATATTTTTGATCAAACCTGATACAAATATTATACGTTGTGATGATCCTAGTACGGAAACAGAATCTGAATCCTCGACAACTACTCCTACTACTTCAACGGAAATCATTGATGGAACCTCTCCTTACTACATTGAAAATATGTCTTGCGAAGGAGCGACTTATACCGGTTATATTAACGAAGAATCAAGAGAGCCTAATGGAGAAGGGAGAATGGTGTACAATAATGGGGATATCTATGATGGTGAGTGGGTAGAGGGGATACAAGAAGGCGAGGGAGTTTTTCAATACAATAATGGTGATACCTATGAGGGGTTATGGAAGAATGGAAAAAAGGACGGATCCGGGGTGTATATATGGAGTGATGGGAAAAAGTATGATGGCGAATACCGAGAGGATAAACGGGACGGCGAGGGGGTTTATACCGGATGGACAGGTTATATATCAACATACGGATGGACAGGAAACTACTATGGCTTTCATAAGGATAACGCATTTGAAGGATATGGAAGATTCGAATTTGATAATGGTGATAAATTCGTAGGAATTTTTAACGCTAATCAATTTTGGAACGGCGTGTATACAAACGCAGATGGGGTTGAATATAAAATTTCTAATGGAAAGGGTGTAGAATAGGAAGTATTACAGGACATATAAGAGATGAATCGCAGATGAGGTGATCAAAAAGAATAGAGCAATGGGATCAAATTGCTGTATACGCAGGAGATGGAAAGGAAAAACGGTAATTCCCTTTCCATCTCCTCTTTTATATGGTTATCCATGGCCAATACCTGCTTAGCGCGGGTCTCAAAACAACTCCACACGGCCAAGCAGCAAGTCAATCAGGCTGCAATAGAAAATTCCGTTGTCATCATAGAAGTTGTGAGGAATATCCATGCGGACAATGACTTTTTTGAAAAAGTCCTTTGTCAGCATCAGAGACGCCAGCTCGGAAGATTCTTTTTTGACCGTATCCATCTGGAATGCAGACTGGATGTAAATTTTTTTATCTGCGTCATTTACAATGAAGTCAATTTCCTTTTGCGCGTTAGCGCCGCCGGTGCGGTCGGTCACAACACCGACATCTACAGAATATCCCCGGCGCAGAAGTTCGTTATAGATGATGTTTTCCATCATGTGTCCGGGATCATATTGTCGATAATTTAATCTTGCGTTGCGAAGGCCAATATCCGTGTAGTAATATTTGTTAGGGTATTTGAAATAGGTTTTTCCTTTTACGTCGTAGCGCTTTGCCATGGAAACAAGAAACGAATCGATGATATGCTGTACATAGTTTGAAACCAGTGTGGAATTGATCTTTTTGTTCTTTATGCTGGTTAGCGCGTTAGCGATATTGGCAGGATTGGTCAGAGAGCTGATCTGTGAAGCGAGGAAATCCAGGATATCATTCAGAATATCCTCACGTTCAATGCCGTTGCGCTCTACAATATCCTTTATATACAATTCGTTGTACAGAGAGGTCAAATAGTCTTTTTTGTCCTTTTCATCTGTTAATGTCAGCAGGCGCGGCATGCCGCCGTAAAGCATATAGGTATCCAGCGCTTTTCGTTCATCGCCGCCTGCATGGGAGTAGAACTCCTCAAAGGACAGAGGAAATATATGGATCTGAGTAGCGCGGCCGCGAAACTCTGTAGCAATATCTTTTGACAGTCCTTTAGAGTTACTGCCAGTCACATATACATCTAAATTTTTATATGCTTTGAGTTCATTCAGCATATCATAGATGGAAACCGCGATGTCCCCGTTTTCTTTGTCTATAACTTTTGTGGTAAGCTGAACTTCGTCAATGAAAAGATAAAACTTTTTTTGTTTCTGTCTGGCAACAAGAGCCTCGACATATTCGCAAAGGGTGATGGGATTTCTCAGCTTATAGTAACGTCTCTGGTCTAATTCGATTTTTATGATATGATCTTCCTGAACTCCCTGTGAAAGAAGATACTCATAAAACAGGTCAAACAGCAGTACCGATTTTCCGCAGCGTCGGATGCCGGTGATCACCTTGACCTGGCTGTTCCACATGTTATGAATCATGCGATTCAAATAAAAGTCTCGTTTGATCATTATAATTACCTCGTATTTATGACGATTACGTCGCTGCTTTCTAGTATAGTATACGATATACTGCTTAAATGATCAACAGCAAATCGCTGTAAACGCGCGGAGGATAGGGAGGAATAACCATTATTCCCTTGCTTTCCCCCCTTTCGTATGGTAATCTTTAGGCAGATAGTAAGTTAGGGAAGATAACAGACAGGGATGTGATAAGAGTGAAAAAATATTTTAATACAGCAGCAGACTGTAAGCCGGATGTTCATTATATGGTAGATGTTTCTTCCAGGCTGGATGAGATAAAGGGCTATGTGGACCGGGGGGCTTATTTTACCATTAACCGCGCCCGTCAGTATGGAAAGACGACGATTCTGCGCGCTCTGGCCGATTATCTGAAAGAGTGGTATTATGTGATCAGCCTGGATTTTCAAAATCAGATGAGCAGCGCCAAGTTCCGTGACGAAAATACATTTTCAAAGGCATTTGCCAAAGCTTTTGTCCGGGAGGCTGAGCGTGTTTTTCCAAAAATTCCGGAATTGGATTATATGAAAACGGCTGCGTGGGAAGACTGCGGCCAGCTGGAGCTGGTGGAACTTTTTCAGCTTTTAAGCCAGCTGTGTGGGGTGTCTGACAAGCCTTTGGTTTTGATCATTGATGAGGTTGACAGCGCTGCGGATAATCAGGTTTTTTTGGACTTTCTGGCACAGCTGAGAGGGTACTATATAGACAGAGACCGGAATCCCGCGTTTCAGTCCGTGATCCTGGCGGGAGTTTATGATGTGAAACATTTGCGCCGGAAGATCCGGCGGGGAGAAGGGACAGCGGGAAACAGCCCATGGAATATTGCTGCGGACTTTCTTGTGAATCTGAGTTTCTCGTCCGGGGAGATTGCCGGGATGTTGTCAGAATATGAAGGGGATCATCAGACTGGAATGGATGTCTGTCAGATGGCCCGGCAGATCTGCGATTATACTTCCGGATACCCGTTTCTGGTATCAAGGCTGTGTAAACTTTTAGATGAAAGGATTTCAGGGAGCAGCGGATTTCCTGATAAAAAAAGCGCATGGACCCACCAGGGATTTTTGGAAGCGGTACGCATACTCCTCGGTGAGAAAAACACCCTGTTTGAATCCCTTACAGGCAAGCTTCATGATTATCCGGAGCTTAGAGAGGTTTTGTATCTTCTTTTGTTTCAGGGCCAGAGTATTTTGTATAATCCGGATGACGATGTGCAGGATATGGCGCTTATGTTTGGATTTGTGAAGGTGGACAGGGAAGCTGTGGTGGTGTCTAACCGAATTTTTGAGACCCGCCTTTACAATATGTTTCTTATGGCGCCGGAGGTGACAGGAGATGGCATGTACAAAGCAGCCCTCCGCGGAAGGAACCAATTTATACAGAATGGCCGGCTGAATATGGCGTTGGTATTGGAGCGGTTTGTGGTTCATTTTGATGAAATCTACGGCGACAGAGGGGAGAGGTTTGTGGAGGAGGATGGGCGCCGGTATTTTTTGCTCTATCTGAAGCCTATCATCAATGGGACAGGAAATTATTATATTGAGTCCAGGACAAGGAATATGGAGAGGACGGATGTGATCATTGACTATGGAGGAGAGCAGTTTGTAATCGAAACAAAGATCTGGCACGGAAACGCGTATAATACCCGCGGGGAGGAACAGCTGATGGGATATCTTGACCATTATCATCTGAATAAGGGGTATATGCTGAGTTTTAATTTTAATAAAAAGAAAGAGGTTGGAGTAAAGGAGATTATTTTGGGAGATAAGATTCTCATAGAGGGAGTCTGTTGAGGAAACGGGGTAAGTCTTTGCCGTTTTGATTATAGCGAACCCTTATCCAATCCCCTATTCAAGACGAAATACCATATATAGAAACTTTCGTAGATTTTTTCGTGGATATTGCGCAAAAAAGCGGGGTGAGTGTATGAAGCAGATCAATGGGTGGGATAAATCGCTGTTTCGGGAGGTTTCCTCTGACAAAACGTCAAAGAGCCGGGCTGCCATCCGAAGGAAGCTAGAGAGGATTCGCCATAAGCTGATGGCCGGAGGAAGGCTGACGGCAGAGGAGAAGGCATTTTTGAGGAGGTACGCCCCGGCTCTTTACGATCTGGCCATGGCTATGGAGCGGGAGCGGGCGGCCTACGAGGAGCGGCTGAAGAACTGCCGCACCAAGGAGGAGGCGGACCGGATCATGATGGAGAAGATGGCGCAGATGGGCTCGGCCAGGGAGGAGGACGCCGAGACAAAGATCATGCGCATGGCCCAGATCAAGGCAGCGGAGAAAGCCACTGCCGCTGCGGTGAACAAAAAGCCCAGCCAGGTGGAGAAGGATAAGAAGAAACAGAAGGAAGAGCAGGAGAGGATCGAAGCCAAGAGGAAGAGGGACAGGAAGAAGGCTGCCCGGGAGCGGCGGGAGAAGGAGAGGGTGGAGAAGGAACTGCGCCAGGAAGAGTATGAGGAAGAGGAACGGTTAAAGGAGAAGCAGGAAAACCAATATGTGGAAAAGGAGATGGGGATCATTTACGGGCGTCCGGTTAATTCCATGGCAGGGGAAGTCCGGCCATTGCGGGGAGGCCCGTGGCAGGAGGTGGAATTTAAGGAGATGGATGAGATCTACGTTGGGGGCGGGGAGTTTGCCAAAGGGCTGGCAGCCTACCAGGCGGTTATGGAGGAAGGCGTCTGACGGTCTGATGACTGGGAAAGCGGGAAGCCAACACAAAGCTTCCCCAAAGCTTTCCGGAAGCGGGAAAGTCGGATTTTTCGGCAAGGTGACGCAATAGGATTTTAATAATTATGTAATAAATGTAAAAAAGTGGACATAAATAATAAGAGACAGTAAAAATGCTGTCTTGGAAAGAGAGGTCCACTTTTTTTATGAGAAAAAACGCGATTATTAAAATGGTGGTGTCCGCCGCGGCGGCTGCCTATGTGGCGGTCATGCCGGTCCAGGCGGAGGAAAACGGGGAAGATGAAATAGAATATACAGAGTCTGGCTATGAGGCCGGCGCAGTCAGCGAGGAAGCTGTGGACGGCAGCGACGGGGAAGGGAAAAGCCCTAAGGTCCAGGGCGCGGGAGAGGATGACAATGCCCAGGGCGGAGCCGGCTATGGCACCGGTACTTGTCAGACAGATGAGGAGGCCCAGTATGTGGCCATGGGGCAGCTTATGGAGGGACGGATCCAGGAGAGCCTTACAGGGCAGCCAGAGCTGGAGGAGCTGATAAAGAAAACCGGCTACGGGCCTCATCTTCTTCTATATATGAAGGAACTGGAGCAGACGGAGGAGGCAAAGACAGAGCCTGAGCCTGCGCCTTACACGGAGGAGGATCTGTATATTCTGGCCCACGCCATCTGCGGGGAAGGCCCATTTTTGAGTCGAGGTTACCGGTAGGCTCGTCGGCAAGGATTATTTCGGGGT
>CAJUPQ010000006.1 GCA_910588505.1 uncultured Hungatella sp.
ATGATGGGAAAAAGAGAATGCGCTCTCTCAGTCAGCATGTATTCTACTCTTGGGCCATGGAGATGAGACCAGGGAAACAGGAGGGCTGATACCCGACTGGTTCCCGTTTTGGGCTCATCGGAATGTCTGGCATATCTGAACCCGAACGGCACACAGCCTGCCTTCCCTCCCGGGCCCCGCAACAATCCCCGCCCATTGCTCACTCAACAATACAGCAATACTATTTTCGGTAATCGTGACCGTTGTAGGTGGTGTGGCGTGCGACTACAGCATCCGTTTTCTACCCCCGATACCGGTTCAGACAGGCAAACACTTCCTGGATTCTGGGCTTAGTGAGCCCGCATGGCACATAAGAGCTGCAGAAAGGTTCCCACCCCTTTTTCTCCAGAGTGTCATAGAGCCAGTTTACGGTCTGTCTCACCGTCTTTTTCCCGTCCATGACCTGCTCGGCGCCGTAGCGCAGAAGATGGGCCAGGGCGTTGGTCTGCTCAGAGTCCGCCAGCTGCTCCACATACCGCAGATCCACGTTTTCCTTGTCAAGGGAGAAGGAATCCTTTCCAAAGGATTTGATCTTCATGTGCTCGTGGCGGCTTCCGGCGCCCCGGTCGCCTCCCCGGCCCCGGCCATATCCCCGGTCTCCTCCAGAATCTCTGCCTCCAGAGCGTCCGCCCCTTTGGTTGGGCGCCAGCGCCCGCGAAAAATCCGGGATCTTAAAATCAGGAGCCTGGATCCTGGGGGCGGTGTGGTCCTTGCACAGCCCCTTTACCTGTCCGGTGATGTCCACAGGCTTATAGCAGTCCATCTGCAAAATCGTGTCCGCGATATAGAAAAACGCCCCGGAACTCCCCGCCACCAATATGGTGGAGACGCCGGCTTTCTCAAACAAATCCCTGGCCCGCTCCAGAAACGGGGTAATCGGCTCCTTTGCCCGGCTGATAACCTGCTGCATAAACTCGTCCCTGACCATAAAGTTGGTGGCTGAGGTGTCCTCGTCAATGAGGAACAGCCTGGCTCCGGCCTCGATGCCCTCGATGACCCCGGCCGCCTGGGAGGTGCTTCCGCTGGCGTCCTCGGTGGAGAAACAGGCCGTGTCTTTTTTGTTGGGCAGGTCTTTGATAAACAGGGAGATGTCCACCTGGCGGATGGAGCGTCCGTCCTCAGCCCTCAGCTTTAAGGCCGTGTCGTCGGTGATCACGTACTCCCGCCCGTCCCCTGCGATGTGGTTATAAACGCCCATCTGCAGGGCCTCCAAAAGGGTGGACTTTCCGTGATAGCCGCCGCCTACGATCAGGGTGATGCCCTCATGGATGGCCATGCCCTTAAGCTCTCCCTTGTGGGGCAGAGTGATGGTCTCTTCCATGGACGCAGGGGAGGTAAATGGCACGCTGCCTCTCATAGGCAGGTCGGAAACTCCACTCTTGCGGGGCAGGATAGAGCCGTTGGCCACAAAGGCGGACAGTTTGTGTTCTTTTAGGTACTCCCGGATGGCCTGCTGGTCCTCTGAGAGAAAGACAGCCTGCTCCACCTTCTTTGGATCAAGTTTCCGGTAGAAGAAACTGTTTTCCACGCACCGGGGCAGGAAATCAAAGAGGATCTTCTCCAGCTCCCCGGCATTGATGGTGCGGCCGAATGCCGGGAACCCTACATGGAACCTGGCGATGATCTTCTGGCCTGTGATCTGGCAGGCACTGCGCTCCAAAACCTCCTGGCCGCAGCGGGTGATGGAGAGAAGGCCGCTTTTGCCGGAGCCTTTGGCCTTAAAGTTGTAGTCCTCAAACTGGGAGGAAAACTGCCTGGTCAGATGGTCCTGAAGGGCGACGCGGGCAGGGGCCTGGGCGTAATACGCTTCCGGAAATCCGGCGTCCCTGTGAAGGATCTCCACATGAAGGCTGGATGGGGAGGCAAATGGATCCCCCTGGACATGATCGATAAAAAGCATAAAATTGCCAAACTGATAACTCCCCGCCAGGGATTTGTAGGCAGGGTAGCTCTTATGGTCTACAGAGCGCAGCAGAGTGCGCAGTTCGCTAGATGATTTCATAAAATACCACTCATTTCCTTTTCTTTTTCTGTTTTGCGCAGACAGGCTGCCTGCGTGGACATTATACACCATTTTCTGGGAAACTGCCATAAAAAGTTGAAGGAAAAAATCTGCTTGAACCGGCCCAGACTACAGAATATAATAGTACCATGTGAAGTTTGTCCATCCCAAAAAGGCAGAGATCCTGCCGGAAACCGAGGTGAAGTTTTATGTCCCTGAAATTTATTTTTGGAGCTTCCGGCTCCGGGAAAACGCGATATCTCTACGAAGATCTGATCCGCCAGTCTATAGAGCAGCCCCAGATCCAGTATGTGGCCATTGTGCCGGAGCAGTTTACCATGCAGACCCAGAAGGATATTGTGACGCTGCACCCGGACCACGGGACCATGAACATTGACATCGTTAGCTTTGAGCGCCTGGCGTATCGGGTGTTTGAGGAGCTGGCAGTGGAACATTTGGAGGTTCTGGACGATATGGGCAAATCCATGGTCTTAAGGAGAGTGGCTTCCGGTGAGCGGAAAAATCTGGGCATCTTTTCCGGCCATCTGAATCAGACCGGATTTATCAATCAACTAAAATCCATGCTGTCGGAGCTTTATCAGTACGGGATCAGCCCCGACGGCCTGCGAATGGCCGCCGCGGAGGTGAAAAGCCCGCTGCTTAAGGAGAAATTAAAGGATCTGCTGGTGATCTATGAGGCGTTCCAGAGGGAGATCTCCAGCCGGTATATTACCACGGAGGAGATCCTGGACGTGCTGTGCCGGGTGCTGCCACAGTCCCGATTCATCAAAAACAGCGTTGTGACTCTGGACGGGTACACCGGATTTACGCCGGTGCAATACCGGCTTTTGGAGCTTCTGATGCTCTATGCCAGAAAGGTGGTGGTGACTGTCACCATCGGCGGAGGGGAGAACCCCTTTGAGAAGGCCAAGCCGCAAAATCTCTTCCACATGAGCAAAGATATGACCTGCCATCTGGCAAAGCTGGCTGTAAAAAATCGGATTGTCAGAGAAAAGGATGTGGTCCTGGCGGACCAGGACCCTGGCGGGGACGTACATACAGGTGTGAGAAGAAGTGCGGATGCAGGAACCAATATGGGGGCGGGAACGAGTACAGGCATAGGAACAAGTACGGACGCGGGTACAAATACAGGGGCAGGTACAAGTACAGGTGTGAAAACAGGTGCGGACACAGAAAACGATACGGAGGCAGGAACGAGTACAGGCATGGATACAAGTGCAGGCCCGGGAGTTATGGTAGCGCGGCGGCAGGGACGGTTTGCTAAGAGCCCTGCCATCGGATTTATTGAAAAGCATTTATACCGCTTTACGCCGAAAACGTTTCAGGGAAAGCCGGGACAGATCGAGATCTTTAAGGCCCGCACTCCGGCCCAGGAGATCGAGGGGGCGGCGTCCTATATCCACCGGCTGGTGCAGAATGAGGGAGTCCGCTACCGGGAGATCGCGGTCATAACCGGGGATCTGACCGGGTACGGGTATGAGATCGCCAACCGGTTTCAGGCAGAGAATATCCCTTATTTTATGGACAATAAAAAGAGCATCATGGAAAATGTCATGGTGGAATTTATCCGGGCGGCCCTGGAGGCGGTGGAGAAGGATTTTTCCTATGAGAGCGTGTTCCGGTTTCTAAAGACAGGGCTGGCCTCCCCGAAGATGGAACAGATCCACCGCCTGGAAAATTATGTGACAGCCCTTGGCATCCGGGGATTTAAGCGCTGGAATCAGGTGTGGGAGAACACGTACCGGGGAGGGAAACAGCTAAACTTAAAAGAGCTGAACGATTTTCGGCAGGAGATTCTGTTAAAGCTTGGGCCTTTAAAGGAGGCGGCGGGGGATCGGGAGAAGACGGTGAAGACTATGACAGCGGCTGTGGTGGCCTGTCTGGAGCAGTGCCAGGTTCAAAGGCAGCTGGAAGCTTACCAGGAACATTTTGAGGAGATCGGGGAGTACAGCCTGGCTAAGGAATACGAGCAGGTGTATGAGCTGGTGATGGCCATGTTTGATCGGCTGATCCACCTTCTGGGGGAGGAGAAGGTGAGCCGGAAGGAGTACGCCCAGATCTTGGACGCAGGATTCGGGGAGATCACGGTGGGGGTGATCCCTGCCACGGTGGACCGGGTGGTGGTGGGCGATATTACCAGGACCCGCCTAGATCAGATCAAGGTGCTGTTTTTTCTGGGGGTCAATGAGGGGGTGGTGCCTTCCAGAAAGGACAGCGGCGGCATTTTGACGGACATGGACCGGGAGTTTTTAAAGGAAATGTCCATAGAGCTGGCCCCTACTTCCAGGGAAGACAGCTTTCGCCAGAGATTTTATCTGTATCTGATGATGACAAAGCCCTCCCGCAGTCTGGTAGTGTCTTACGCGGCGTTTACCCAGGCGGGCAAGGCCCAGCGGCCCTCCTCACTTATGGGGGAGTTAAGCCGGATGTTTCCGGACCTTGAGGTGAAGGACCTTGCCATGGAGGAGAAGGCCATAGAGTCCCCGGCGGAGGCTATGGACAGGCTGATCGAGGGGCTTCGGGATTATGAGGAGAACCGGGAAAACGGAAGCTTTCTGGAGCTGTACCGCCATTTTGCCAGGGAGGAGGCCTATGTAGACCAGGTAGAGCGCATAAGGCAGGCTGCATTTTACAGCTATGAGGAGAGGGGTATCAGCCGGGCGGCGGCAAGGGCGCTGTACGGAAAGGTGCTGGAGGGAAGCGTTACAAGGCTAGAACAGTACGCTTCCTGTGCCTACGCCCATTTCCTAAGCTACGGCATGGAGCTTATGGAGCGGCAGGAATACCAGGTGGGGGCCGTGGACATGGGCAATCTGTTCCACGGGGCTATTGATCTGTGTTTTCAGCAGCTGAAAGAACAGGGAAAGAGCGCCGGGGATTTAAGTGAGGAAGAGCGGGGACAGCTGGTGAAAGCGGCAGTGGATCAGGTGTCCCAGGAATACGGCAGCGCCATTTTAAAGAGCAGCGCCAGGAATCAGTATCTGGCGGGACGCGTGGAGCGGATGACGGAGCGGACCATATGGGCTCTGGGAGAGCAGCTGAAAAAGGGAGATTTCTACCCTGCCGGGTTTGAGGTATCTTTTTCCGCCATTGACAATCTGGAGGCCATGAAGATCCGGCTGTCCGAAGAGGAGGAGATGCACCTGCGGGGGCGTATTGACCGGCTGGATCTGTGCGAGGACGAGACCCATGTGTATGTGAAAATCATTGACTACAAGTCCGGCTCCACCCGGTTTGACTTAGCTGCCATCTATTATGGGCTCCAGCTGCAGTTGGTGGTGTACATGGACGCGGTGACAGAGCTGGAGAAACGGCGGTTCCCCTCCAAGGAGGTGGTGCCTGCGGGGATTTTTTACTACAACATCAAGGACCCTGTGGTGGATAAGGATGATGTGGATGTGCCGGAGGATATTGACGCCCTGATCTTAGAGCAGCTGCGGATGAACGGGCTGGTAAACAGCGATCTGGAGGTGATCAGCCATCTGGACAGGGACATCCGGTCCAAGTCCGACGTGATCCCTGTGGCCATGAAGGACGGGATGATCCAGGAGAAATATTCATCCGTTGCCAGCGGAAGGCATTTTGAGGCTTTAAAACAGTACGTGCGGGGCAAGGTGAGGCAGGACGGACGGGAGATCCTGGACGGCAATGTACCGGTGGCTCCTTACAAGCAGGGGAGCCGTACCGCCTGCGATTTTTGTCCCTACCACGGGGTCTGCGGGTTTGATCTGAAGGTTTCCGGCTATCGCTTCCGGCGGTTTAGCCCTTTAAAGCCGGAGGAAATATGGGAGGAGATCCTGGAAGGAGAGAATGAGGATGAAATGGACGCCAAAACAGCAGGAAGTGATAAACGCCAGGGGGTGTAATCTTCTGGTGTCGGCGGCAGCGGGAAGCGGGAAGACAGCGGTTCTGGTGGAGCGCATCATCCATCTGATCTGCGATGAGGAGAACCCAATTGACATTGACAGGCTCCTTGTGATGACGTTTACCAGCGCGGCGGCGGGGGAGATGCGGGAGCGGATCTTAAAGGCTATTGAGGAGAAGCTGGCCAAAGATCCGGCGCAGGAACATCTCCAGGTTCAGGCGGCCCTGGTACACCGGGCACAGATCACTACCATTGACAGCTTCTGCCTAAGCCTGATCCGGGACCATTTTAATCTTTTGGATATTGACCCGGCCTTCCGAATCGGCGACGAGGGGGAGCTGATGCTCCTTCGGGGAGACGTGATGGAGGATATGCTGGAGGAGTATTATGAGAAGGACGACCCGGTGTTTAGCCAGTTTGTGGAGAACTACGCTTCCGGGAAGTCGGACAGCGGCATTGAGGATTATATCATGCAGGTGTACACCTTCTCCCAGAGCAACCCATTTCCCCGGGAATGGCTGGATCAGTGCAGGCAGGAGCTTCTGGAGATGAATGAGGAGGAGCTTGACGGGACGCCGTGGATGCGGTTTCTTTTGGAGGATGTCAGACGGCAGGCGGAGGAGTGGGCAGAGCAGCTGACAGATGCCATGGAGGTGTGCGGCCAGGAGGGCGGCCCCCACATGTATCTGCCTACGCTCCAGGCGGAGTTGGAGCTGGTGAGAAAGATCGGGGCAGCAAAGGATTATGGAGCCCTGTATGAGGCGCTCCAAAACGCGGAGTTCGGGAGAATGGCCGCTGCCAGGGGCAAGACCATTGACCCGGAGAAAAAGGAGTACGCCGCCGCTGCCAGGGACCGGGTGAAAAAAGCGGTAAAGGCCATGGTCCAGCAGTACGGTCAAAGCCCGGCGGATGCTGTGGATGAACTGGCTGGCAGCAGGGATGTGGTCTTAAAGCTTTTGGAGCTGGCCGGGGAATTTCACAGGCGGTATCAGGAGGCAAAGCGGGATAAAAATATTGTGGATTTCAATGACCTGGAGCACGAGGCTCTGAGAGTCCTGGTAAAGAGGGAGGACAAAAAACTGTCCTACACCCCGGTGGCTGACGAGCTGAGCAAAAGGTACGCCCAGATTTTGGTGGATGAGTACCAGGACAGCAATGATGTCCAGGAGACCTTGATAAAGAGTCTGTCCGCAGAGCGATTCGGGCGGCCAAATGTGTTTATGGTGGGGGATGTGAAGCAGAGCATCTACAAATTCCGCCTGGCCAGGCCGGAGCTGTTTATGAAAAAATATGAGTGCTATGAGGATTATGGAGCGGGGAAGGACAATGGGCCGGAAGGCGGCATGGAGGGCGCAGAGGCAGTCGGTGAAGAGAAGAGCGGCATGTCAGGCGCGGCGGCAGTTGGGGAAGAAGATGCGGCGGCCGCAAAGGGCCGGAAGGCGGAGACTGGCATGGATGACGCAGGGGCACCAGGAGAAGAGAAGGCTGAAGTGTCAGGTGAGGGGGAGATTTTGGCGGAAGCTCTGCCGGCCGAAAAGGATCCGGCCATGAACCGGGACCGGACAGAGGCCGAAGAGGAATCTGTCAGGGGAAAAAAGATCGAGCTGCGTCAGAATTTCCGCAGCCGGGCCTCTGTTTTGGACAGCATCAATGAGGTGTTTTTCCAGATCATGACCAGGAATCTGGGCAATATCCAGTACACGGATAAAGTTGCCCTCCACGCCGGAGCCAGCTTTGCCCGGACTGAGAATCTGGTCGGAACACCCACGGAACTGCTTTTGGTGGACACAGGGTCAAAGGCCCTGGGGCCAAATAACGAGGAGCTGGAGGACTATACCAGCCGGGAGATCGAGGCCAGGCTGATCGCGTCCAGGATCAGGGAGCTGACGGACCCAAAGACGGGGCTGTCTGTGTGGGATAAGGAAGCGGGCTGCTACCGCCTGGCCAGGTACGGGGATATGGTGATCCTTCTGCGGAGCCTTACCGGCTGGACGGATTCCTTTTTAAATGTGCTGACTCAGGAGGATATCCCCGCCTTTGCCGAGACGGGAACCGGGTACTTTGACACCATTGAGGTGGAGACCGTCCTGGCTATGCTGGCTGTTATTGATAACCCGATCCAGGATATTCCTCTGGCAGCGGTCTTAAAGTCGCCTATGGTAGGTATGGAAGAGGAGGAGCTGGCATGGCTCATGGCAGTCTGGAAGCATGCCCCTGAAAAAGGCCAGGACCGGGGGATCTACGGTGCTCTGCGGCTTGCCCTTCTGGGGAGAGAGCAGGAGTCGGCCC
The DNA here is from genome assembly GCA_910588505.1 of uncultured Hungatella sp. Lineage (GTDB taxonomy): Bacteria > Bacillota > Clostridia > Lachnospirales > Lachnospiraceae > UBA3402. The sequence continues at coordinate 8,217 of CAJUPQ010000006.1, forward strand.
AGACAGCGCAGGAGACGGCGGCAAATATGTGGGACGAAGACCGACAGGGACCGGATGGGGATCAGGATAAGAGGGAAAAAGAGGAAAAGTGGGAGAGCTTTCGATCTATGATAAAGAAGACCGACGCAATGTGGGAGGACAGCCATATTGATTGGGAGAAGTCGGAAAAAGAGTGGAAAGAGCTGGCCGGACTGGTGGGAATGCCGGAGGACGCGGCCAGATCCATACACAAAAAGAGCCGGGCCTTTGCCAGCCTTCTAAGCGCGCTCCAGAGCCAGGCCGCCTATGTCCCCATCCATGAGCTGATCCACCGCGTGTACTTGCAGACAGGGTATTATGATTATGTGTCAGCCATGCCTGCGGGGGAGGTGCGCAAGGCAAACCTGGATATGCTTATTGAGAAGGCCTCCGCCTATGAGAAGACCAGCTATAAGGGCCTGTTTCATTTTATCCGGTATATTGAGCGGCTGAAAAAGTATGACACGGACTTCGGGGAGGCCACTGCCGCAGGGAAGTCCCAGGAGATGGTGCGGGTCATGAGCATTCACAAGAGCAAGGGCCTGGAGTTTCCCATCGTATTTTTGGCCGGTATGGGGAAAGTTTTTAACAAACAGGATATCAGGGGAAAGCTGCTGATCGACGCGGACCTTGGCATTGGCGCGGATCACTTAAACGTGGACACCAGGGTGAGAGCGTGTACCCTAAAGAAGAGTGTGCTGAAGCGGAAGATGGATCTGGACGGTCTGGGGGAGGAACTGCGGGTGCTGTATGTGGCCATGACCAGGGCAAAGGAAAAGCTGATCATGACTGGTGCGGACCGGTATCTGGACAAAAAGCTGGAGCGGTGGCACCAGAAGACCTGGACCGGGAGGCAGATCCCCTACACCATCCTGGCCACGGCTTCTTCATATCTGGACTGGATACTGATGTGCCAGCCTGATATAAGTCCCCTGTTTTCCGTGGAAATGATTCCGGTGGAGAGCCTGGTGGGCCAGGCTGTAGCCCGAAGGATCGAGAGGGAAGTGTCAGAGGATGAGCTAAGGAGTCTTAACCTGGATATTTCCTATGATGAGGGGACGGAGCGGCTTTTGACAGAGCGGCTTTCTTTTCGGTATCCTTATGAGGCGGACATTGACCTGCACACCAAGATATCCGTGTCCCAGTTAAAGAAACAGGGGCAGGATATTGATGATAAAAACAGTCTGTTTCAGCCTGTGATCCCGGAGTTTTTAAAGGAGGAGGGGGAGAAGAAGGAGCCCGGCGGAGCCGTGAGAGGAAGCGCATACCACAGGGTCCTGGAACTTATCGATCTTCCTGCCATGACAAAGGAGGAGGATGTCAGGCAGTGGATCAGGCAGGCCTGCGGTGAGGGACGCATTGCAGAGGATGCCGCCAACATGGTAAAAGCGGAAAAGATCTGGAGATTTCTTCAGAGCCCCATGGGAAAGCGCATGAGGCTTGCTCAGAAGGAGGGAAGGCTTCACCGGGAGCAGCAGTTTGTCATGGGGATACCGGCCCGGGACATGGGGCTTGGAAAATCTCCGGAGCTGGTGCTGATCCAGGGGATCATCGACGCCTGGATGGAGGATGATGACGGCCTTGTGCTTGTTGACTACAAGACGGACCGGATCGGAAAAGGGCAGGAGGAGCTTTTGGTAAAACGATACCAGGTGCAGATGGATTACTATAAGAGGGCTCTGGAGCAGATGGTGAAAAGGCCGGTGAAGGAGATGGTGATCTATTCTTTGACTTTGCAGAAGGAGATTTTTGTGTAATTTGTAATGGCAGGCGTATTTTTTCGTTACCATCTACGGCTCACTCAATAATACACCAATTCAACTCCCCATGAAAAGCAGCCAGTAAAAAAATTGAGCGCCCTAATTGGCAAAAAAGGGGTTTTCTTTCCCTATGATATGAGGTATAATCACACAAAGCAGGCCCCCGGGCATTGAGGCAAGGGCTCAGACGCGGCCAGAGAACAAAAGCGGGGACCGGATTATAGGAGGAAGATTATGTTAGACATCAGATTTGTGAGAGAAAACCCGGAGGTGGTAAAGCAGAATATCCGGAATAAATTTCAGGAGGCCAAGCTTCCCTTGGTAGATGAGGTGATCGCCCTGGACAAGGCCAGCCGCGGCGCCAAGACGGAGGCGGACAATCTTCGGGCCAGCCGCAACAAGCTGTCCAAGCAGATCGGACAGCTTATGGGGCAGGGGAAGAAGGAGGAAGCCGAGGCCGTGAAAGCCCAGGTGGCGGCGAATGCGGCCCGCTTAGCAGAGCTGGAGACGCAGGAGGGGGAGCTTCAGGAGAAGATCTTAAAGATCATGATGACCATCCCAAATATCATTGACCCAAGCGTCCCTATCGGAAAGGACGACAGCGAGAATGTGGAGCTGGAGAAGTTCGGGGAGCCGGTGGTTCCGGATTTTGAGATCCCCTACCACACGGACATCATGAAAAGCTTTGACGGCATTGACCTGGACGCCGCCGGGAAGGTGGCTGGCAACGGGTTCTATTACCTGATGGGGGATATTGCCAGACTCCACTCCGCGGTGATTTCCTATGCCAGAGACTTTATGATCGATCGGGGATTTACCTACTGCGTGCCTCCCTTTATGATCCGCAGCAATGTGGTCACCGGAGTTATGTCCTTTGCGGAGATGGATGCCATGATGTACAAGATCGAGGGGGAAGATCTGTACCTGATCGGAACCAGCGAGCACTCCATGATCGGAAAGTTTATTGACACCATCACGCCGGAGGAGCAGCTGCCAAAGACCCTTACCAGCTATTCCCCGTGCTTCCGCAAGGAGAAGGGCGCCCACGGCATTGAGGAGCGGGGCGTTTACCGGATCCATCAGTTTGAGAAGCAGGAGATGATCGTGGTATGCAGACCGGAGGAGTCCCCCATGTGGTATGACAAGCTGTGGAAGAACACGGTGGATCTGTTCCGCTCCCTGGACATTCCGGTGAGGACCTTAGAGTGCTGTTCCGGCGATCTGGCGGACCTGAAGGTGAAGTCCTGCGACGTGGAGGCATGGTCTCCCAGACAGAAGAAATACTTTGAGGTTGGTTCCTGCTCTAATCTGGGAGATGCCCAGGCCAGGCGGCTTAAGATCCGGGTGGACGGCGCTGACGGCAAATATTTTGCCCACACCCTGAACAATACGGTGGTGGCTCCGCCCAGGATGCTCATCGCGTTTTTGGAGAATAATCTCCAGGCCGACGGCAGCGTCAGGATCCCTGATGTCTTAAGGCCCTATATGGGCGGGATGGATCAGATCCGGAGAAAATAGGACACAAACCGCGAAGGACCGGAGCAGGCGTACCTGTTCCGGTCCTTTTTAATCTCTTCGGGTTCCATTCCCTGCAGGATCATTTTTTCACGTCGATGACAGGGGGCGCGCTGTCCGTCATGTGGGGCTGTCCTGCGTAGGCGGCTTTTGCTTTTGCCTGTCTCACCTTTCGGGCCTCCGGCGTCACCTGGACCTGGACCCTGGTTTTTGTGTGCTCGGTTATAGCCTTTCGGGCCTCTTTTGCCTCCGCGTCCAGAAGAACTTTTCGGATAGAATCACCCTCCGGGAGATCGGCAGGGTTTGTCGGGGAGTCTAAAGAGCCATCTGCTGGAACACTCTCCTGGGCCGGAGTTTCTTGCGCCTCCCTGGCCTCTTCTTCGGTCACTTTGTCAACGGACTCCTCATCCAGCCCCATCTCGGCCTTCTTAGCTTCCTCCATCTCCTTTTCCGCCTTCTGTTTTTCCGCCTCTGTGGGCAGTTTCCGGTAATCGCCGCTTTTGGTGTAATCGCTCATGGTATCATCCAGGGCCGAAGCTTTGGCGTGCTCCTGTTTGATCAGTTCCAGTTTCTTGCCGCTGGGGATGTTTGGATTGTTCTTGATATCATTGACCCGGTCCAGAGCAGCCGCGGCGTGGGCGGCTTTGACCCGCTGCACCTCCTCCTTGGTCTTGCAGCTTTTCAGCTCCCTCTCATAGGCCTCACGCTCCATCTCCACAGCTTTAGCCTTCTTGTAGGTCTCAGGGTCATGTTCTTTTAGATATTCCATCTCCTGGGCGGTGAGCCGCTTGCCGGACATCATCTTCAGGTCGATCTGGGCGGCCATCTGTTTGGAGCCGTCTGACTGAGACTCCCGTATCTCTTCCAGCCGGCTTCTGGTGCTGTCGTCTATGGATGTTTTTCCATCAGCGGCGTAGTCGCCGCTTGTCTGCTTTTTCTGCCATTTCATCTTCATCTCCATACTTTTCGTATAGGAGTTGATGGAAGTGACCATCATAATACTCATGGGGTATGCCTCCTTTCAAAATAAAATTTTCTCGAACAACGTGTTGCAACTCTTATCTATATATCGTCAAAACCAGGAATATCTTAAATTTACACAGCGTTTTAGGAAGTCCCCGGTTTAGGGAATCTTTAAGTTGCTTTTTTTATGGAAAATCTTTATAATAATCTCAAAACCTTCAGAGGATGTGAGCAGAATGTACCAGATAGCCCTGTGCGATGATGAGGAGAAGGAGCTTGACCGCATTGAGACGTACCTTGCCGGATACCAGGATAAAAGGCAGACGCAAAAATACAGAGTCCGCCGCTTTACCAGCGGGGAAGCCATGGTGGATCTGATCAGAGAAGAGCTGTACATGCCAGATCTGATCCTTCTTGATATCTTTATGTCCGGTATAACAGGCATGGACGCGGCAAAAGAGATGCGCGGCATGGGATGCGGCGTGCCGATTATCTTTCTGACCACATCCAGGGACCACGCTCTCTGCGCCTATGAGGTGGACGCCGTCCAATATCTGGTAAAGCCTCTGGATCAGGACCGCTTTTATCACGCCATGGACTCGGCCATGAGCCGGATGCGAAAGGAACAGGAGAGCCAGATCGTCATAAAGGTGGCCGGGGGAGTGCGTCAGCTGAGCCCAAGCGATATCCTGTACTGCGAGTCCCAGAAAAACTATCAGATCCTGTATCTGGCAGGGGCGGAGTGCAGAGTTCGTATGACCACGGAAAACCTTTGGAAGCTTCTGGCGGATTTTCCTCAGTTTGGCAGATGCGGCCGTTCCTATATACTGAACATGGACCACATTATTTCTGTGGACCGGGAGGAGATCCTTATGGACAGCGGCAGGGCCATCTACATCCCCAGAAACAAGGCGACGGAATTTAAGAAGCGGTATTTTGCCTACTATTTCCAGCAGGGAAGGGCATAAAACATACTGAAAAATATCCCTGAAAACAGCCCAAATATCCCACTGTGTGGAAGTTCTCTTTTGAAAATGCTATAGTATACCCGAATACGCCTATGGTCGAAGGAGGTTTGAACGTTATGCTGGGAGGTTCTTTTTGGGTTGCCCTTTTTCGAAATTCTATTAGTGTGGTGCTGATGTTGTGTTTTTTTCTGATGCTGGACCGGCCAAAAATCTCCATGAAAAAGGCCATATGGTGCTATGCGGCCTTCGGCGTCTCTCTTATCGCGTTTTACAGTCTGTGGTACGCTCTGTGGACGCCCAGTTTTGTCAAATTTGCTCCACTGTCAAGTCTTCCTGTCATTGGGATCTTCTGCACGCTTATGAGCAGCGATGCCATTTATTTATCTCTGTACAAGATAGCTTTGGCCTTTTATTTGTTTTCTGTGGCCACATTTGTCGGCGTGGACTCGGCACGCTGGTGGTTTGACGGGAATCTGTGGGTGGATATCGCGGTGCGGTTTGTCTGTCTTGTGGTGATCCTTATTTTTACCTGGACAAAATTTCGGAGACAGTTTTTAAACGGCGTGGATTTTCTCATTGACGAGATGGACATGTTCAGTGCGGTCACTTTGTTTGTGTCCGTGATGACAGGGGCTGTCATGGCCTACTGGCCCAATCTCCAGGGATTTTCCATTTTCAATATGGTGCGGGCTTTTATGATCCTGTTTCTGGTGGGAGTTCTTCAGTACGCCATCCTTCATCTCTACGTTCATCTGGGGTATGAGCATTATTATCAGGCGGAGAAGGAGCTGCTTGAGATCAATGAACAGCTGCTCCACCGGCAGATGGAGATGATGCGGGAGTCGGAGAAGGAGGCAGCCAGGATCCGCCATGACGTGCGGCACCATACGCTGCTCATAAAAGAATATGTTCAGAAGGGAGAGTTTGAGGAGCTGATGGATTACCTGGACCAGTACGGCGAGGACGTAGAAAGCTGGAAAGCCCGGGACGTGTGCCGGAACCGTGCTGTCAACAGTATCCTGACAGCTTATGCCAGAAAGGCGGAAATCCAAAATATCGACACCCATATGGATGTGAAGCTGTCAGAGGGGCTGGCGATCCGGGATGTGGATTGGATTGCCATCCTTGCCAATATGTTTGAAAACGCCATCCACGGCTGCGCCGCTTCCGGGGCAAGGGAGAGGAGCATCCGGATCTTTATCGCCCAGAAGAAAAACAAGGTGATCATCCAGTGCAGCAATACCAGCGGCCCGGTGTCTTTTGACAAAGGTTTGCCCCAGTCGTCCGATGGAGACGGCCTGGGAGTGTTCAGTATCCGGAAGGCTGCCTCCCGCTACAATGGGGAGACTGATTTTTCCATGGAGGAAGGGCAGTTTATCACCAGGATCCTCCTGAACCTTTCCGTCCCCTCCCAGGGTAAAGACCTTTAATCTGCCAGACGGGGGAGCGCGGCGGGATTGGCAAGCAGGGAGTAGTTGGTGTGGTAGATCACAAATCCCGGCGCTCCTCCCGCCGCCTTTTTTACATGCTTTCTCTGGATGTAGTCAATCTCCACTTTGTCGTTGTCCCGGCCCTTGGAATAGTAGGCGGCCAGCGCCCCCGCCTCCTCAAAGGTCTTGTCAGACAGTTCTTTTCCGTCGCATTTTACGATCACATGGGAGCCGGGGATTCCCTTGGCGTGGAACCACCAGTCATTGCCAGCGGCCACCTTAAAGGTCAGCTCCTCATTCTGATAATTGTTCTTTCCCACATAGATGTGAAAGCCGTCGGAGGAAAGGTAGTGGAACGGCCGGCTGGTGATCCTGGGCTTTTTCCCCTTGCCGTAATGGCGCTTGATATACCCATATTCCGTCAGTTCCTCCTTGATCTGGACCAGATCCTCCTCGTCCAGGGCGATATCCAGAGCTGTGCTGATGGACTCTAAATGGTCGATCTCCTTTTTTGTCTCCAGAGTCAGGTCTGTCAGCGCTTCAAATGTGCGCTTTAGCTTGTTGTATTTGTCGAAAAACTTCTGTGAGTTTTCCCGGGCAGTCAGCTGTGGGTCCAGAGGAATGGTGATCTCCTGGCCGGTGTAGTAGTTTTGGCAGGTAAGCTGTTTTTCCCCTCCCGCAAGTTCGTAGCCGTAAGTATTTAGCAGTTCCCCGTAGACTTTGTACTTGTCCCGCTTTTCGGTGTCTTTCAGCTGCTTGATCTGCAGGTCATATTTCTTGTAATTCCTCTCCAGAACCGTCTGAACCACGCGCCGCAGATCCGAGGATTTCTGGCGGATGCGGGTCATGGTGTTTTTTTCCGCGTAAAATTGTTCTAAAAGCAGGCTGATGTTTTTGAAAGGCCGGGCTTCATACTCCGCGCCCTCAAAGCAGGTGAGAGGCAGGGAGGCAAATTCCACCGGCTCCCCCCTTCGGTACACAATTGCCGGGGAAAAATTCCCTGCCTGGACATCCTCCATCATCAGAGAGAGGGTGCGGTGTAGGTGGGTCAGCTCAGCCTCTGACAGCTCCTTGGCGGAGCGGTCGCCGTCAATGGAGGCCAGATGGCACAGTTCCTCCCCCATAATGGGGCTTATACCCGTAAGCTTTAAGTACAGCGCCTTCCTCACAGGGGCCGGGGCCTGGCCCATGAGCCGGGAAAACTCTTCAAGGGGAAGCCCAAAAGGATTCCCTTTCTCAGTGGTCTGGGGGATAAAGTATTCCCTTCCCGGCAATACCTCCCGAACAGAGCTCATCTGGGAGGACACATGCTTGATGCTGTCCAAGATAGTTCCGTCCTCTTTGCAGAAGATGATATTGCTGTGCTTGCCCATAAGCTCCACGATCAGCCGCTTGCGGCACAGATCCCCCAGATCGTCCAGATGCTCGATCTCAAATTCGATGATCCGCTCAAGCCCCGGCTGGCTTACCTTTAAGATCCGTCCTGTGCCGATGTGCTTGCGCAGCAGCATACAGAAGTTGGGGGCTGTGAGAGGGCTGGTCTTATTTTTATCCGTGAGATAGATCAGGGGAAGGCTAGCGCTGGCGGATATGAGAAGCCGCAGGTTCTCCCGGTTATTTTTTATGGTAAATAAGAGTTCGTCTTTTTCCGGCTGGGCGATCTTATTGATCTTGCCGCCTTCCAGCTTTGTTTTCAGGTCTCTTGTCAGGTTCGCGATAACGATCCCATCAAATGCCATGGCAGTCATTCCTTCTTTCTTGATTTAAAATACGTGTTGAGTTTAAGTAGTTTCTAACCTGCTAGTAAATCGCTGTGCGCGTCGGTGTGTCTTGTATTATAATTTGTCTCCAACCGTTAGGTTGCAGACCTGCGCACGCATCAGTGTGCTTCCTATTATAGAGGATTATCTTGTTATTGGCAAGGTTACAGTTCAAATATATCAGGCAGACCTCCTGAAATGGTGTTATTCATTGGGGAACTGAATTGGTGTATAATTGAGTGAGCAAAGAGGGGCGAGGGTAGTCGTGATGCCAGTCAGAGAAGGGAAGGATGGTCCTGTCTGGGTTCAGATATGCCAAACATTCCGATGAGCCCTTAAAGCGGGAACCAGTCGGGTATCATCAGCCGTAGGTTTTCACATCATAGTTATCGGAACGGATTCTGCCTGCCATATTTGGGGGCAGCCAAAAAGTACGTGTCAGAGTCTGCAAATGCCATAAACATGATCTTTTCATATGGTCATAATACGGCGGCCAACATGGTCACTGACCAACGCCAAATTTACAACACAAGTAAAAATCCCGAAAAACGCGGTCATTCTATGGTTTTCCATATGTTATAAAGCAAGCTGCGGAGTATCAGCAGGTGTATGCGAACATAAAAACCCGAATACCCTGATCTACAAAAGAACGGAATCTTGATATTGCTTTCCTATTCCCGCAAAAGCACTTGACCCCGCCCCTGTTTTCCGTTATACTAAACCACAATTTTAAGGATCGCGGCAGAAAACCACATGGCCTGAAGGAGAGGACATATGAACCGAAGAAATTATCAGAAAGAACTGGATAGCATATTAGAAGGACTTGCGAGAGACGGCAGGGTTCCACGGCTTTTGCTCCACAGTTGCTGCGCCCCCTGCAGCAGCTATGTGCTGGAATATCTGTCCAGGTATTTTTACATAACCGTGCTGTACTATAACCCCAATATTTTCCCGCCGTCCGAGTACGCGCTACGGGTGAGGGAGCAGGAGAGTCTCATATCCCGGATGGACTTTGTGTACCCGGTGGCGTTTCTGGAGGGCTCCTACAGGCCGGAGACGTTTTATGAGGCGGTCAAAGGCCTGGAAGGGGAGCCGGAGGGCGGAAAAAGATGCGAGAAATGCTATGAACTGCGGCTTTTGGAGGCGGCAAAAGAGGCCAAGGCTGGGGACTATGATTATTTTACCACCACCCTGACCATAAGTCCCCTAAAATCAGCGGACAAGCTCAACGAGATCGGACGGCGGCTGGGGACGGAATATGGAGTTGCCTATCTGCCGTCGGATTTTAAGAAGCGGGACGGCTATAAGCGCTCCACCCAGCTGTCAAAAGAGTACGGCCTTTACCGGCAGGACTACTGCGGATGCGTCTATTCTGTCAGGGAGAGAAGCGGGGAGTAAGATACCTTTGGCAAAAACTTATGAAGCTCTCCATTTCGTACTTGACACCGGTAGTGAATTGTACTAAAATTTATATACGAGGGTAGTACCAAAATAAGGATAAGAAGGAGAACAAAATTATGCTTTCAAAGACATTAACCGTAGTAAATCCATCAGGTCTCCACTTAAGACCAGCGGGTGTTTTATCCCAGACTGCCATGAAGTTTAAATGTGATGTTATCATTGAGTGCGGCGAGAAGAGAGTCATTGCCAAGAGCGTGCTGAACGTTATGGCTGCCGGCATCAAGAGCGGAACCGAGATCACTCTGATCTGCGACGGTGAGGACGAGGCAGACGCTATGGATACGATCTCCAAGGCTATCGAGTCCGGTCTGGGCGAGATGTAATTCCTACTTAAATGATCTGACAAAGGGTTGCTGCACCAGCAGACGGTGGATCTGCTGCGGGCGGCATCCCTTTTTTGCTGTATAGGGCGCGATTTTTTATGGATACTTGCTTTATTACGGTAATCTTGTTATTGTATAATGTCCCAACGTGTAGTAAAATGGAATGGTTATTGAACAATACAAGGCAGTGACAGGAGGAGAAGCATTGACGGCAAGTTTATTGCATACCCCGGAGGGGGTGCGGGATATCTACGGCATGGAGCGGGTCCGGAAGCTGGCTGTGGAGGACAGGATCAGCAGCGTGTTCCGCCTCTACGGCTATGAGGACATTGCCACGCCTACGTTTGAGTACTTTGACATTTTTAACAAGGAGCGGGGCAGCGTCACGTCCCAGGAGATGTTTAAATTTTTTGACAGGGACAACAACACCCTGGTGCTGCGGCCTGACATGACTCCGGCTATTGCCAGGTGTGTGGGCAAGTATTTTTCCGACCAGGACAGGCCTGTGCGGCTGTGCTACAGAGAACGGACCTTTACCAACAACACCAGCTATCAGGGGCGTCTAAAGGAAGTGACCCAGACCGGGGTGGAGCTTATTGGGGACGATACCAGCGAGGCTGACGGGGAGGTCATCGCCATGGTCATTGATTCTCTGCAAAAGGCCGGTCTGAAGGAGTTTCAGGTGGAGGTGGGGCAGGTGGAGTTTTTCAGAGGCCTGACCGAGGAGGCCGGCATGGACCGGGAGACCTGTGAGCTTTTGAGGGAGCGGATCGAGAACAAGAATTATTTTGGGGTGGAGGAGCTGGTATCCAACAGAACCATGGACGACACTTTAAAAGAGTTGTTTTTAAGGCTTCCGGAGCTGTTTGGAAGCCTGAAGCAGATCCAAAAGATCAAGTCCATGGTCACCAACCGCCGCTCCCTGGCTGCTATTGAGCGGCTGGAAAAGGTGCAGGAGATCCTGGAAGTTTACGGGCTGGCGGAGTATGTGTCCTATGACCTTGGGATGCTGAGCAAATATCAGTACTATACGGGCGTCATCTTTAAGGCGTACACCTACGGCACAGGAGAGTATATTGTCAACGGCGGGCGGTACGACAAGCTGTTAGAGCAGTTTGGGAAGGATACGCCGGCAGTTGGATTTGCCATTGTCATTGACCGGCTCATGATGGCCATGGACCGGCAGAAGGTCAAGGTGGACATTGGCAGAAAGCCCCAGGCTGTCCTCTACGGGCCGGGGGCCAGGGACGAAGCCATCAAGACGGCATGCCGCCTTAGGAGCCAGGGCATAAAAACCGTCCTTATGGCCGTGCCGGAAAAGATGGATCAGGAGGTGTGCCGGGCATGGGCCGCAGAGCAGGGATTTTACCAGGCGACGGTTGTGGATCCAACATGTGACGGGAGGATGATATGAGCGAGTTTTTAACCATTGCCCTGACCAAGGGGCGGCTGGCGTACAGGACCCTGGAGCTTTTGGAGAAGGTGGGGATCACCTGCCAGGAGATGAAGGACAAGCAGTCCAGGAAACTGATCTTTGTCAATGAGGAGCTGGGCGTGCGTTTTTTCCTGGCAAAGGCTAATGATGTGCCAACCTATGTGGAGTACGGGGCCGCGGATATCGGCATCTGCGGCAAGGACACCATCCTGGAAGAGGGGCGCAAACTTTACGAGGTCCTTGACCTGGGGTTCGGCAGGTGTCGGATGTGCGTCTGCGGACCGGAGAGCGCCAGAGAGCTTTTAAGGCACCATGAGCTGATACGGGTGGCCACCAAGTATCCGGCCATTGCCAAAGATTACTTTTATAATAAGAAGCATCAGACGGTGGAGATCATAAAGCTGAACGGTTCCATTGAACTGGCTCCCCTGGTGGGGCTTGCGGAGGTGATCGTGGACATTGTGGAGACCGGCTCCACCCTTCGGGAGAACGGCCTGGAAGTTTTGGAGGAAATCTGCCCTTTGTCCGCCAGAGTCATCATAAACCAGGTGAGCATGAAACGGGAAAATCAGAGGATCACCAAACTGATCCGTGATCTAAAGAAGATATACAAGGAGGATATGGCATGAGGATCGTCGCGCTGGATAAGAACACCAGGGAAAATATCTTGTCGGATCTGCTGAAGAGAGATCCGAACAATTATGATACTTACGGGGAAACGGTCCAGGAGATCGTAAACCAGGTAAAGGAAAAAAAGGATGAGGCGGTGTTCGCCTACACAAAACAGTTTGACGGCGCCTCCATCAACGCGGGAAACGTCAAAGTCACAGAGGCTGAGATCAAGGAGGCCATGGAGGCGGTGGAGCCTGAACTGCTAAAGATCATGAAAAAAGCCATGGACAATATCCGGGACTACCATCAGATGCAGGTGCGGCGCAGCTGGTTTGATACCAAGAAAAATGGTGTTATCCTGGGGCAGAAGGTGACTGCCCTTGAGAGCGTAGGGGTCTACGTGCCGGGCGGGAAGGCGGCTTACCCTTCCTCCGTGCTGATGAACATTATCCCGGCAGAGGTTGCTGGGGTGGAGCGGATCGTCATGGTGACGCCTCCGGGAAAGGACGGGAAGGTGAACCCGGTGACCCTGACAGCCGCCTGTCTGGCAGGGGCCACGGAGGTGTACAAGGTGGGGGGAGCCCAGGCGGTGGCGGCTCTGGCCTTTGGGACCCAGTCCATTCCCAGGGTCAACAAGATCGTGGGGCCGGGCAATATCTTTGTCGCCCTGGCAAAGAAGGCAGTGTACGGCCATGTGAGCATTGACAGCATCGCGGGGCCCAGCGAGATCCTGATCTTGGCGGACGAGACGGCCAACCCAAGGTTTGTGGCAGCAGATCTTTTATCCCAGGCAGAGCATGATGAGCTGGCTTCCGCCATTCTGGTGACCACCAGCAGAAAGCTGGCAGAGAAGGTCTCTGCGGAGGTGGACCGGTTTGTGGAGCAGCTTTCCAGAAAGGAGATCCTGGAAAAATCTCTGGAGAATTTCGGATATATTTTGGTGGCTTCCTCCATGGACGAGGCTGTTGAGACGGCCAACGCCATCGCGTCGGAGCACCTGGAGATCGTCACAAAGGACCCCTTCGCTGTCATGACCAGGATCCGCAATGCGGGGGCTATCTTCATCGGGGAGTACAGCAGCGAGCCTCTGGGAGATTATTTTGCAGGGCCGAACCACGTGCTGCCAACCAACGGGACAGCCAAGTTTTTTTCGCCCCTTGGGGTAGATGATTTTATAAAGAAATCCAGCATCGTCTATTATACAAGGGAGGCTTTGGAGCCTGTACATAAGGACATCATCGCCTTTGCAAAAGCGGAGCGTCTTACGGCCCACGCAAATTCCATACAGGTAAGGTTTGAGGGAGGGGGACATGAATAACGGAAGACCAGACCGGATCGGGCAGGTGGACCGCAGGACCGGGGAGACCCACATCCGGCTTTGCCTGAATCTGGACGGTACAGGTAAGTGCCAGGTGCAGACAGGCATCGGTTTTTTTGACCACATGATAAATGGGTTTACCAGGCACGGGCTTTTTGACGTGGAGCTTAACGCGCGGGGGGATCTGGAGGTGGATACCCATCACACGGTTGAGGATACGGGCATTGTTTTGGGCCAGGCTATTAAGGAGGCTGCAGGTGACAAGCAGGGGATCAGGAGGTACGGCTCTGTGATCCTTCCCATGGACGATGCGCTGATCTTGTGCTCCATTGATCTGTGCAACAGGCCCTATCTAGGGTATGACCTGCGCCTTGACCGGGAGAAGGTGGGGGAGTTTGAGACAGAGATGGTCCGGGAGTTTTTCTACGCCGTGTCCTACGGTGCTCAGATGAACCTGCATTTAAAACAGCTGGACGGGTTTAACAACCACCACATCATTGAGGGAGCTTTCAAGGCATTTGCCAAGGCCCTTGACCAGGCCGTGGGGTATGACAGCCGTATTGCGGGCGTCCTCTCCACCAAGGGGGCGCTGTAGATGAGCCGGACCATGGAGAGCGCCGGAAATGGGGAGAAAAAAACAGTGACAGAATTTCGTACAGTGGCCAGGGAGGAACTGACCATGGAGCTGTTTAGCCAGTTCAGACGGCGCCAGGTCGTTGACGGCTGCCTTCGGCAGGAACAGGAGCAGTGGGTGGTAAAGTCGGATCCCTTTGTGGATCAGTGGAGCCGCGAGGACTATGAATTCCTTATAAAATGCCTTAAAAATACCCTGGAAACCGGCGGCGTGGTGTTTGGAGCCTTTTCACAAGGAGTTTTAAAAGGCTTTGCCTCTGTGGAAGGAAAACCTGTGGGCAGCAAGGGCCAGTATCGGGATCTTACCAGCCTTCATGTGTCTGAGGAACTTCGGGGCGCGGGAATCGGCAGAAGGCTGTTTGAAATGGCAGCCCTGTGGGCAAAGGCTCAGGGAGGCAAGAAACTTTATATCAGCAGCCATTCAGCTGTAGAGACGCAGAGATTTTACCAGGCCATGGGCTGTGTGGATGCCAAAGAACTCTTGGAAGAACATGTGGCTCGGGAGCCCTTGGACAGGCAGCTGGAGCTGGTACTAGTACATGATACTACTGGGGGTGAACGTTTATGAAGATTACCAATTTAAAATGTCCCTCCTGCGGCGGAAAACTGGAGCCTATGGAGAATAATCCCAAGATCGTGGTGTGTGAGTACTGCAGCAGTCAGTTTGTGCTGGAGGAGGATCAGACCATTAATTACCACATCCATCAGTATCCGGGCCAGCAGCCTTTGGGCGCGCCAAACATAAGCAGCCGAAAAGAGAATTCCTGGAAAGTGGCGGCAGCGGCCCTTGGGGCGTGCATGACCGTGTTTCTGGTGGTGGGCATATTGACGGGACTCATGGAAAAGAGCGGGGCCGAAAAGGCCACCTTCTCCCCGTCCGTCTCCGTGGGATACGAGGCGGACAGTGAGGCCAAGAAGGAGGACAGCAGGGAACAGGGGAATGAAGTTATGAGTCCCCTGTGCCTTTCCATGGTGGAGGCCATGTTCGGAAAGAGCGGGGACCGGGTCACAGAAAAAGAACTGGGAAGCGTTACATATTTGAATCTGACTGTGGGGCAGGAGAGCTGTACCCTGGAATACAGTTTTGGGGATCCCTTTGGGGACGGAGAGTTTGACACGGCGGTGGTCACATTGACGCCGCAGCAGTGGGACGGCCAAAACCTGGCTTTGTTTTCAGGTCTGCAAAAACTGGATATCTCCCATTTGCGAGAGTACGGGGATTTAAAAGAACTGGAACACCTAAAGGGACTGGTGTGTTCCGGCCTGGATCTGACTCAGGTGGAGGAGTTGGTGGTCTCGCCCGGACAGCTGACGGAGCTTTCTGTGGATGGGCTTGAGAGTCTGGAGGGGATCGGGGTTTTTGAGAACCTGGAGATTTTGACGTTGGAGGATGTGAAAAGTCCTGATTTAAAGCAGCTGACCCCTTTAAAGAACTTAAGATCCCTGACCATCCGGGAGGATGACTCGGAGCCTCTTTTTGGGGAGGAGCAGCCAAGGACTCTGACAGACTACAGCGCTCTGTCCGTGATTACAAGCCTTGAGGAGTTGGAGGTGGAATCCTCCCTGGTTCGGGAGTTCAGCTTCCTGAAACCTCTTTCCAATCTCACCCGTCTGTCCCTTGCGGACACGGACGCCATCAGCTTAGAGCCGGTGGGAGAGCTGTCCGGGCTGGCAGCTTTAAGCCTTGTGGACAATAACTCCATCCAGGATTACAGTCCCCTGAGCCGTCTGACGGGCCTTACAAGCTTGACTCTGGACAAGAGCACTTCCCAGGATGACCCGGATCTTTCCGGTCTGACGGGCCTTAATGAGCTGGATATGAGCGGATTTATCTCTATCGCCTTTCTGCGGAATATGGGGAATCTGCGGCATTTGTCCATACACGGCTGCAATGTGGATGAGATTGGCGCCCTTTCCGGTCTTTCCGGTCTGGAGAGTCTGGCCTGCTACGGCGTGTGGACCTATGGAGTTCCTTTAAAGGATGTGAAGTTTATTGATCAGATGCCAAACCTAAAGGTTCTGGATTTTTCTGGTATCAGTGAAGGAGGCGTCTGGGGCGGATACCAGAGAAACACGGAGATTTTAGGGGACATTTCCAATGTGTTTAACCACCAGGGGCTGGAGGAACTGTACCTGAACAACTGCATGTTTGAGATCGATTTTGATAACCTTGTGGAGAATCCGTCTCTCAAAATCCTGGAGATGCGGGAGGTTAATTTGAAGGAGAATTTTTATGTCAGAAGCCAGGGCGGCATGACGGATCTGTGGTATGATGATGTGGCTCTTGACGGGCATACGGACTTTCTTACAAAATATCCCGGCCTTACGCGGCTGTACCTGGACGGAAACCAGCTGACCGGCATTTCGTTTGCGGCATCTTTGAAAAATCTGACCCATCTGGGCATAAGGAATAATTATGTGACGGAGTTGTCTCCCCTTGATCAGGCGGAGAGCCTGGAATTTCTCGATATCCGGGAGAATCCTATAAGCGGTACGGTGGCAAGTGATGGGAAGGTGGAGATTTTAAGGTAGCGGGGGAGATAGCAGACATTCAGAGAGTGCATAATTGAGTGAGCAAAGGGCGGGGATTGTCGCGAACCCAGACGGAACATCTCTCCCTCTACGACTGGCTTTACGACAGCCTTCGCCTTTGCTCACTCAATTTAAGTCCCTAAGCTCCATGGCTGCCAGCCATCGTCCCCTGCCAGAACCCTTTGCCGACTGTAGAAAGGCAGTTCCTCCCAAGTCAGCCGGTGGACCCAGGCTGGCCTAAAGGTCATATCGCCGCCTGGGCCGAAGCTGTTGTACTCGGCAAAAAAGCAGGTGTCATGGGCCATGGTCTTGCCCCAGTCATGCCAGCCTTCGGGGAAAATGTGCTGATCCATATAGCAGTTGATGAGAACCGTCTTTGCATATTCCCGCCATGGCCTGCCAAGATAGGCGGAGCGGGGCGGGCAGCTGCCTGTGAAGCGGCAGCCTTCCATCACATAGCCATAGGTCTGGCCCTGGGGGGTGGAGGCGGCGGTCACATAGCTGTTGACGCTTTTCCCGATATCTTTGGAGAAAAATTCGCAGTTCTCAAAATAGGCAGTGGCGCTGCCGAAGACAAAGTCAATGTCCCCCTCCAGATAGCAGTTCCGGTAATAGTGGCGGCCGTTAACGCGGGGGCTGAACTGTTTCGGCCCCACAAAGCCGCCGGGCTCCAGCTCTTTTGGCGGAAGAGGGCCAGTAAACAGGGTATCCTGGCCGCCAAGAAACCGGCAGTTGTCAAACATGAGCCGATCCCCATCCCCGTACAGAGCGATAGCCTGACCGCAGACCGGGCCAGGGCCGGCAGTGTTGGCAACAGACAGATTTTTGAAGGTCACATCGTGAGTGTCAATAAAACAGGAGTAGGTGCGGAACGTTCCCCGCCGGGTGTTGTCCTCCATGGTCATGTTGGCCGAAAGGTCATAGGTGAGGACAGTATCCTGGCAGGAATCGCCCACAAGGGTTATGTTAGGGTGAGTGATGGTGACTCGCTCTCTGTAGACGCCTCTGTGGATATGAAGGAGGCTCTCCCCGGTATATCCGTGGGGGATGGAGGAGAGGGCGTCTGCTATGGAGACAAAATCGCCGGTGTTGTCCGGGGCAATGTGGATGTTCATGGGAGACTGGTCTTCCTTTCTTTACTGGTCAGGCGATGCCTACGGCGGCCTTTACTTTCCAAAGGTTGATATTGATATGTTTGATCTCCAGGTAGATCCGCTCATTTTCTGACTGGAGTTCCAGGGCGGCATCTAGTAGTCTGTCCTTGAAATATTTACACAAATATTTCAAGGACAGACTACTAGTTTCCGGTTCAGATCAGAATGTCCCTCCGCAACGATGTTGATCATGGCTCGGAGTTCATTGTCAATGATCATGGTGATATTATCCTGCTTTGTCTCCACGCAGTCAAGACGTTTCTTTACAGAAACCACCTCAAATTTCAGATAACACACATCCGCTTTCAGGATATATACCTCCTTTTTCAGCAAGCTGACATCTTCTTTCAGGAGAGCAACGTCATCTTTGAGGACTCTGACGTCTTCCTTAAGCCCACTGACATCCGCCCTTAGATCCTGGATGTCAGTTCTCATTTCTTTCATCTCGCAACTCATTTGATCTAGTTTGTCTAAGATTATCCTGGTTTCTTCGCTCATTTGATCACACTCCGTTTCTGTACATTTACAATTTTGGGGGTAACATCATATACATCGCGCCCAGATGCGCGGGTACCGGTCAGAGTGTGGGCGGCACAATAAAAACACCTGAAATCCCGGTTGAAACAACCGCGTCTGAACATAAAGTCAGAAACATAACAGAGTCCAGAGGACAGAAATCCTCTGACAAGCAGATCCAGTGTACCACAGTTTTTCGCAAACCACAAGCTTAACTTGCAAAATCTTGTGGTTTATGTGTATAATAGTTACAGTTCAGATAGGTCTGTGCATTTACTGCGCTGACTGTACGAAAGCGTAACGGCAGCAGGCACCTGGCCCATTGCGTAAGCGATTTTCATGGCCGGATGCGTAACAGTTCAAGAGTTATCTGAACTGTTAGTGCGCCCATAATAGGGTTACTGTTCAAGGCTATCAAAACGGATAACCTATAAAATAAAAGTTGAAACATGGAGGAGACATATGGTAAAGGCACAGTACAATGCGGACAGCATCACGGTCCTTGAGGGGCTGGAGGCTGTCCGGAAAAGGCCTGGCATGTACATAGGAGGCGTTGGGATCAAGGGGCTGAACCATTTGATCTACGAGGTGCTGGATAATTCCGTGGATGAGCATCTGGCAGGTTTCTGCAGCCAGATCTGGGTCACCCTGGAGGAGGACAATTCCTGCACGGTCAAAGATAACGGCCGCGGGATCCCGGTAGAGATGCACAAAAAGGGAGTGTCGGCGGAGCGGGTGGTCCTGTCAACCCTCCACGCCGGCGGCAAATTTGATAATGAGGCTTACAAGACCAGCGGAGGCCTTCACGGCGTAGGCTCATCGGTGGTCAACGCCCTGTCAGAGCATATGGATATTAAGGTGTACAAAAACGGTTACATCCATCACGACGCTTACAGACGGGGTGTTCCCACCGTGGAGCTGGTAAACGGCCTTCTTCCCACCGTGGGGAAGACAAAAGAGACGGGGACAGAAATCAACTTCCTTCCGGATGGGGAGATCTTTGAGCGGACCAGGTTTAAGGCGGACTGGCTGAAAAGCAGGATACATGAGACCGCCTACTTAAACCCGAATCTGACCATAACCTATTCTAACAAGCGTAAGGGGGAGGAGGAGACTATTGTATATAGTGAGCCGGAAGGGCTTGTTGCCTATGTAAAGGAAGTGAACGCGGGCAAAACGCCGATCCACGATCCGGTGTACTACAAGGGGACTGTGGACCATATCGAGGTGGAGGCAGCCTTCCAGTTTGTGGATACCTTCGAGGAAAATATATCCGGGTTCTGCAACAACATTTTTACCCAGGAGGGAGGAACCCACCTGGTAGGTTTTAAGACCAAGTTTACGGCTCTGATCAACACCTATGCCAGGGAGTTGGGAATCTTAAAAGAGAAGGACGCCAACTTTACAGGGGCGGACACCCGCAACGGCATGACAGCCATTGTAGCCATCAAGCACCCGGACCCTATCTTTGAGGGGCAGACCAAGACCAAGATGGCCAGCGCGGACGCCACCAAAGCGGTATTTACCATCACCGGAGATGAGCTGCAGCGGTATTTTGACCGGAACCTGGAGGTGCTCAAAGGGATCATCGGCTGCGCGGAGAAGTCTGCCAAGATCCGCAGGGCGGAGGAGAAGGCCAGGACCAACATGCTGACAAAGTCAAAATTTTCCTTTGACAGCAACGGCAAACTTGCCAACTGCGAGAGCCGGGAGCCGGAAAAATGCGAGATCTTCATCGTGGAGGGGGATTCTGCCGGCGGCTCGGCCAAGACGGCCAGAAACCGGATGTACCAGGCCATCCTGCCGATCCGGGGCAAGATCTTAAATGTGGAAAAGGCTTCCATGGACAAAGTCCTTGCCAACGGGGAGATCAAGACCATGATCAACGCCTTTGGCTGCGGATTTTCCGAGGGGTATGGCAATGACTTTGACATCAGCAAATTGAGATATCACAAGATCATCCTTATGACCGATGCGGATGTGGACGGCAGCCATATTGACACCCTGCTTCTCACCTTTCTCTATCGGTTTATGCCGGAGCTGATCTACAATGGCCACGTGTACATTGCCATGCCGCCTCTTTTTAAGGTGATACCCAAAAAGGGGGAGGAACAGTACCTCTATGACGAGAAGGAACTGGAAAAATACCGGAAGACCCACAAAGGCGAGTTTACCCTCCAGAGGTACAAAGGCCTTGGAGAGATGGACGCCAGCCAGCTGTGGGAAACCACTCTGGACCCGGAGAACCGGGTATTAAAGCGGGTGGAGATCGAGGATGCCCGTCTGGCCTCGGAGATCACAGAGATGCTTATGGGCAGCGACGTGCCGCCGAGACGGCAGTTTATCTATGACCACGCGGACGAAGCCGAGATCGACGCGTAAGGAGGATATCAATGGCGGAAAAGATCATTACAACAGAATATTCGGAGGAGATGCAGAGGAGTTATGTGAACTACTCCATGAGCGTTATCACCGCAAGGGCCATCCCTGATGCCAGGGATGGGTTAAAGCCGGTTCAGCGGCGGGTGCTCTACGATATGAGCGAGCTGAAACTGAACCACGACAAGCCTCACAGAAAGTCGGCCCGTATCGTAGGCGATACCATGGGTAAATATCACCCCCACGGCGACTCCTCCATCTACGATACCCTGGTGGTGTTGAGCCAGGATTTTAAGAAGGGCATGGCCCTGGTGGACGGCCACGGCAATTTCGGCTCCATTGAGGGGGACGGCGCCGCGGCCATGCGTTACACAGAGGCAAGGCTGCAGAAATTCGCGGAGGAAGTGTACTTAAAAGACTTAGACAAGACCGTGGCCTTTGTGCCAAACTACGACGAGACGGAAAAGGAGCCGGAGGTGCTGCCGGTGCGGGTGCCAAATCTTCTGATCAACGGGGCCGAGGGTATTGCCGTGGGCATGAGCACCAGCATCCCGCCTCACAACCTGGCAGAGGTAGTGGACGCGGTGAAGGCTTACATCAGGAACCCTGACATCACTACCCGGGAGCTGATGGAGCGGATGCCGGGACCTGATTTCCCCACAGGAGGGATCATTGCCAACAAAAAGGACCTACCCGGGATCTACGAGACCGGCGTTGGGAAGATCAAACTGCGGGGAAGGATGGAGGTGGAACTGGGAAAGCGACGGACGGACAAGGACAAGCTGATCATCTCTGAAATTCCGTACACCATGATCGGGGCCGGCATTAACAAGTTCCTTGTGGATGTGGCGGACCTGGTGGAGTCAAAGAAGCTGACCGACGTGACTGACATTTCCAACCAGTCGGGTAAGGAGGGCATCCGCATTGTTTTGGAGCTGAAAAAAGACGCGGATGTGGAGAAGGTGAAAAATATCCTCTACAAGAAGACCAAGTTGGAGGACACCTACGGCGTCAACATGCTGGCTATTGTAAACGGTCGGCCTGAGACCCTGAATCTCCGCGGCATTTTAAAACATTATCTGGATTTCCAGTATGACAACAACCGGAAAAAATATCAGGCTCTATTGGATAAGGAGCTGGAAAAGAAGGAGATCAAGGAGGGGCTTATAAAAGCCTGCGATGTGATCGACCTGATCATCGCCATTCTGCGGGGATCGAAGAATCTGAAGGACGCCAAGGCCTGCCTCATGAACGGAGACACATCCAGGATCACCTTCAAGAACCCGGAGTTTGAAAAGGACGCCAAAGAACTGCGCTTTACGGAGAAACAAGCCGGGGCGATCCTGGAGATGCGGCTGTATAAGCTGATAGGGCTGGAGATTCTGGCTTTGGAGCGGGAGTACAAGGAGACGCTGAAAAAGATCAAGGAGTACACCGGGATCCTGAAAGATAAGGGGACCATGGACCAGGTGATCATGGACGATCTGGACCGGATCAAGGAGGAATTTGCCCTTCTTCGCAGGACGGATATTGAGGACGGCAAGGAGGCATTTTACGAGGAGGCCCCCATGGAAGTCCAGGAGGTAACCTTTGTCATGGACCGGTTCGGGTACTGCAAAGTTTTAGATAAGACAACCTTTGAGCGGAACCGGGAGACCGTTGAGACGGAGTACCCTCAGGTGATCCGGTGCATGAACACGGACAAGATCTGCCTGTTTACGGACAAGGGTAACCTACATCAGATCAAGGTTAAAGATATACCCGGGGCAAAGCTGCGGGAAAAAGGGGTGCCTGTGGATAACTTGAGCAAGTTTGACGGGACAAAAGAGGTTATTTTGTGCCTTACCAGCCTGGACGCCATCATGGGCAGAAAGCTGATCTTTGCCACAAAGATGGCCCTGGTGAAGCAGGTCCCCGGGGAGGAATTTGTGACCAACAACCGGACAGTGGCCGCTACCAAACTGCAGGACGGGGATGAGCTGGTAAATGTGACCGTGGCGGGCCAGCAGACAGAGGTGGTGATTCAGACGAAAAACGGAGTGTTTTTGCGGTTTCCTTTGGTCGAAATTTCGGAGATGAAGAAGAATTCCAGGGGAGTCCGGGGGATTAAGTTGGAGAAAGATGACGAATTGGAAGCTTTGTATTTAATTGGGGACAATCCTGTGGTACAATATAAAAAGAAGGAAGTACACTTGAACCGGCTGAAGATCGGGAAGCGGGACGGAAAAGGGAGTAAGGTCAGAGGATAAGGCAGGCTTAGACATTGATTTGGGTGTGTTCAGATATAAAAAATAATATAGAAGGAGGTTTGTAGTATGGGTGAGAGTAAGGTTCCGACTCCGCATATTGGGGCGAAGGTGGGGGAGATTGCCGAGACAGTTTTGCTGCCGGGTGATCCCTTAAGGGCAAAGTATATCGCGGAGGAGTTTTTGACGGGAGTGAGCCAGTTTAATTCCACCAGAAATATGCTGGGGTTTACGGGGGAGTACAAGGGGAGACGTGTCTCTGTGATGGGGTCGGGCATGGGATGCCCTTCTATTGGGATCTATTCCTATGAGCTGATCCATTTTTACGGGTGCAAGAATCTGATCCGCGTGGGGACAGCCGGGGCATTGAGGCCGGAGGTGAAGGTACGGGACATGGTGTTCGGCATGGGAGCCTGCACCACGTCCAATTATGTGAAGCAGTTTCGGCTGCCTGGGGATTACTCCTGTATCTGCAGCTACGAGCTTTTGGATAAGGCGGTGAGGACGGCCAGAGAGCGGGGATTTTCTTACCATGTGGGGAATATCTTAAGCTCCGATATGTTCTATAACCCGGATATTCCGCCCATGGGCGTTACCTGGGATAAGATGGGGGTTCTGGCGGTGGAGATGGAGGCTGCTGCCCTCTACAGCAACGCGGCTTACGGCGGGGCCAACGCCCTGTGTATCCTGACGGTTTCCGATTCCCTGATCACAGGGGAGGAGACCACGGCCCAGGAGCGGCAGACTACCTTTACCAATATGATGGAAGTGGCTCTGGAGTTGGCATAAGATTAACAGAGAGAATGCAGTGATAAATGTGTGAAAAGGATGGAGAACCAATGAGGGGAATGATTGACAGCCATGCCCATCTCTGCGGAGCGGAATTGTTTCCCGGATGGCGGGAGATCGCCGCAAAGGCCAGAGATGCGGGGATTGAAAAGATAATGATCATCTGCAGGTCCATGGAGGAGGCAAAACGGGCCTTTGACCTGGCGGGACAGGATTCTATGTTTGACGTTGCCGCGGGACTGCATCCCAATGATATCCTGGACACGCCTTTTGAGGAGTGGGAGCGATTTATGGATCTTTTGCGGGACGTCAGAGTGAAGGCGGTAGGCGAGATCGGGATCGATTATTCTTTTTATGAGACTGTGGTTCCCCAGGTTCTTCAGAAAGAAGTGTTCATCCGCCAGATCGATCTGGCCAATGAATTAAACAAACCGGCCATTATCCATATGCGCCACGCGGCGGAGGACACCAGGCGGTATATCAAATGCCATTTAAAGGCGCCTGGCATTATGCATGGCTACAGCGGCGGCTACAAGGCCATGAAGGAATTTCTCGATCTTGGGATGTACATTTCCTTCTCCCCGGCCGCCATCCTGGAATCCAAACAGGATGACGCCAGGAAAGTGGCCGCGGAGGTTCCTTTAGACCGGATCTTGGTGGAGAGCAACGGTCCTTTTAAGGCTCCCACATCCATGACGGGAACCATCCACGGCCCGGAGACCGTGGCCAGCGTGGTGGATTACATCTGTAAAGTTCGGGGTGTGAGGTGTGAGGATCTGACAGAAGCTGTGTACCACAATTACAGGAGGCTGTTCTCTTAGGGGACGCCTCCTTTTTGGATTCTTTTGTGAAAGAGTGCCTAGAAATGTATGTGCAGTAAAAACAGATGTATTTTCTTTGCGGAAAACAGTTGATTTTTTCGTCGTTTTGTTGTAGGATATACGGGAATGGATTTTGGATCACAAAAAGGTTAAGGAGAATGAGAGATGGAACTTAAAAGGAAATTAAAAGTCGGCGTTTTGGGGGCCACAGGTATGGTGGGGCAGAGGTTCATCGCCCTTTTGGAGAACCATCCCTGGTATGAGGTTGTGGCGGTTGCGGCAAGCCCCAGATCCGCGGGGAAGACTTATGCCCAGGCTGTGGGGGACCGGTGGAAGATGGACAGCCCTATGCCGGAGGCTGTGAAAGACCTGGCGGTCATGAATGTAAATGAGGTTGAGAAGGTGGCTTCTGCCGTGGATTTTGTGTTCAGTGCCGTGGACATGACCAAGGAGGAGATCATGGCCATCGAGGAGGCCTACGCAAAGACCGAGACCCCGGTGGTGTCCAACAACAGCGCCCATCGGTGGACTCCGGATGTGCCCATGGTGGTGCCGGAGATTAACCCGGAGCATTTTGAGGTTATTGAGTTTCAGAGGAAGCGTCTGGGTACAAAAAATGGATTTATCGCCGTGAAGCCCAACTGCTCCATCCAAAGCTACGCCCCGGCTCTTACGGCGTGGCGGGAGTTTGAGCCTTACGAGGTGGTGGCCGCCACATACCAGGCCATCTCCGGGGCGGGAAAGACCTTTCAGGACTGGCCGGAGATGAAGGGCAATCTGATCCCCTACATAGGCGGCGAGGAGGAAAAAAGCGAGCAGGAGCCTTTGCGGCTGTGGGGGAAGATCGAGAACGGCGTTATCGTCAAGGCAAAAGAGCCGCTCATCACCTGCCAGTGCCTTCGGGTGCCGGTCTTAAACGGCCACACGGCGGCAGCTTTTGTCAAGTTCCGGAAAAAGCCTGCAAAGGAACAGCTGATCGAGAAACTGGAGCAGTATAAAGGGCTTCCCCAAAAGCTTGACCTTCCCAGCGCGCCGAAGCAGTTTATGCGCTACATGGAGGAGGACAACAGGCCCCAGGTCAGCCTTGACGTGGACTTTGAGAGAGGCATGGGGATCTCCATCGGACGGCTGAGGGAGGATACGGTCTATGATTATAAATTCGTAGGACTTTCCCACAACACGGTCCGGGGAGCGGCGGGAGGCGCGGTTTTGTGCGCAGAACTTCTGACGGCCCAGGGGTATATTGAGGCGAAGTAGGATTAGTGAGCAAGGGGCGGCGGGATAGTTAATGCCTGCCACCGCCGCCCTTTACTGGACTTTTATTACATCGATAAACTGAAAGCTATAAACTTGTGGCAATATCAATTCCAACACCATTAACAAGAAAATCCGTAAGAGTATCGGCAATTTTTTCAGCATTTTGAAAGTCTAACCACCCCTCTGAAGTACGATACAAACCAAAGCCGTCCTTGCCAGTTCCCCAAAAGTAAACTAAATCCCCTGAGTCATTGCCAAATAGACATCCCTTCGCCCTCCACTTCAAATTCGGGGCCATAGCTATCTTCCGTACTGGGGAAATTTGTACCATACACGATTACAAAAAGCAATATGGGTTATCCGGGCAAGAAAATTATCTTGTCTAC
This sequence comes from uncultured Hungatella sp., assembly GCA_910588505.1. Classification (GTDB taxonomy): domain Bacteria; phylum Bacillota; class Clostridia; order Lachnospirales; family Lachnospiraceae; genus UBA3402. The sequence continues at coordinate 34,493 of CAJUPQ010000006.1, forward strand.
ACCCTCCAACTGTAGTAAAATAGTAGAAATGGCTGTGCCAGAGAAAATCATACAGGAGGCAGGAACAATGGGATACACAAAGACGGATTTTGGGACCATGAAGGACGGCAGGGCGGTATACCGCTACACATTGACAAACGGAAACGGGGTATCGGCCTCTTTCACGGATTTCGGGGCAATCTGGCTTACCATGGTAGTGCCGGATAAGGACGGGAATATGGCTGACGTGGTGCTTGGCTATGATACGGTGGAGACCATCCAGGGGGGGACCGGACACCTTGGGGAGATGGTGGGGCGCTACGCCAACCGCATCGGCGGCGCGAGCTTCACTCTCAACGGCAAGACCTATGAGCTGGACAAGAACTCCTCAGGCAGGAACAATCTTCACAGCGGCTTAAACTTTTACAGGGACCGGCTGTGGGAAGCCCAGGTGGCGGAGACGGAGCTTGGAACCTGCGTTAGTTTCAGTCTGGAAAGCCCGGACGGAGACCAGGGATATCCGGGCAACGCCCGTGTGACGGTCAGCTACACCCTGACAGAGGATAACAGCCTAAAGCTGGATTACCATATGGTGTGCGACGCGGACACCATCGCCAATTTTACCAACCACGCCTACTTTAACCTGGCAGGCCACGATTCCGGCTGCGCCATGGACCAGAAGGTGTGGATGGACGCGGACTACTTCACCATCACCGACGCGGAGTCTATTCCCACAGGGAAGCTGGTTTCCGTAAAAGGGACTCCCATGGACTTTACACAGATGAAGCCCCTGGGCCGGGACATTGAGGCGGACTATGAGCCTCTTAAATTCGGCAACGGGTATGACCATAACTGGTGCTTAAACCATATCCCCGGGGAGCTGGCCCTTTGCATAAAGGCAGTGGACGAGAAAAGCGGCCGCGCCATGGAAGTGTATACGGACCTTCCCGGAGTACAGATGTACACAGCCAACAGCCTGCGGCCTGTGTGCGCTGCCAAGGACGGGGTGTACTACGAGAAGCGCCACGGGTACTGTTTTGAGACCCAGAACTATCCGGACGCGGTCAATAAGGAGAACTTCCCGTCACCGGTGGTAAAGGCCGGGGAGGAGTATAAGACCACCACCATCTACAAGTTTCTCACTCAGTAGAAACCAAGGATCAGCAAGAATCAAAGCGGGGTAAGACATGACGAAATCTTTATATATAGCAGAAAAACCCAGCGTTGCCCAGGAGTTTGCCAACGCGCTGAAAAAGAAATGGCGGCGGGGCGACGGGTTTATGGAGGCTGAGGACGCCATTGTCACCTGGTGCGTAGGTCATTTGGTGACAATGAGCTATCCCGAGGCCTATGATCCCGGATTAAAGCGCTGGAGACTGGAGACTTTGCCGTTTTTACCCAGGGAATTTAAGTATCAGGTCATAGAAAGCGTCAGCAAACAGTTTGAGATCGTCAAGGGATTGTTAAACCGGCAGGATGTGGACATTATCTACATCTGCACCGACTCCGGGCGGGAGGGGGAATACATCTACCGCCTAGTGGACCAGATGGCAGGAGTCCACGGAAAGACGCGCAAGCGGGTCTGGATCGACTCTCAGACCGAGGAGGAGATCCTGCGGGGCATTCAAAACGCCAAAGACTGGAGCGCCTACGACAATCTGTCCGCATCCGCCTATCTGCGGGCCAAGGAGGACTACCTGATGGGCATCAATTTCTCCAGGCTTTTGACGTTAAAATACGGCAACTCCATCTCCAACTACTTAAAGACAGACCGGACGGTACTGTCCGTAGGCCGGGTCATGACCTGCGTGCTGGGAATGACCGTGCGCAGGGAGCGGGAGATCCGCAGCTTTGTAAAGACGCCCTTTTACCGGGTTATGGGAACCTTCGGCCCGCCTGACCAGGCCCTGACCTTTGAGGGAGAGTGGCGCAGTGTGGAAGGATCCCGGTATTTTGGCACGCCCTTTTTGTACAAAGAAAACGGGTTTAAGGAGAAAAAGTACGCCGAAGAGCTGATCGCCCTTCTCTCTAAAGAGCCTCCTCTGACCGCGGTTGTGGCAAAGATCGAGAAGAAAAAAGAGACAAAGAATCCGCCTCTTCTCTACAACCTGGCAGAGCTGCAGAACGACTGTTCCAAGATGTTTAAGATCAACCCGGACGAAACGCTAAAGATCGTCCAGGAGCTTTATGAGAAGAAGCTGGTGACCTACCCAAGGACCGACGCCAGGGTGCTCTCCACGGCAGTGGCAAAAGAGATTCACAAAAATATCGGCGGCCTCCGACAGTTTAACCCTCTTTCCCTGTTCGCCACAGAGGTTCTGGAGTCGGGAAGCTTTAAGACCATCGCAAAGACCAGGTATGTCAATGACAAACAGATCACGGACCATTATGCCATCATCCCCACAGGCCAGGGGCTTTCGGCCCTGAACCGAATCCCGCCCTTGTCATTAAAGGTGTATGAGGTCATCGCCAGGCGGTTTTTGAGCATTTTTTATCCGCCTGCTGTTTACCAGAAGTACAGCCTGGACCTTGGGCGGATGCAGGAACATTTTTTCGCCAGCTTTCGGATCCTGATAGAAAAAGGGTATCTGAAGGTGGCGGACGTGTCCCAGGGGAAAAAAGCCGACTCTTTGGACGACGGCAAAAAAGGCGGGACTAAGGAGGGGGACGCCGGAGAAACCTTCCAGAAAAATGTGGACAATCCGGAGTTTATCAACATGCTTGCCAGCCTGAAAAAGGGCATGGTTCTGGATATCCACGGATTTGTCATCAAGGAGGGGGAGACCTCGCCGCCTAAGCGCTACACGTCCGGCTCCATGATCCTGGCTATGGAAAACGCGGGCCAGCTGATCGAAGACGAGGAGCTGAGGGCTCAGATCAAGGGAAGCGGAATCGGAACCAGCGCCACCAGGGCGGAGATCCTGAAAAAACTGGTAAACATCAAGTACCTGGCCTTAAACGGCAAGACCCAGGTTATTACCCCCACTTTGTTGGGGGAGATGATCTTTGACGTGGTTAACGCCTCCATCCGCCAGCTGTTAAATCCGGATCTGACGGCCAGCTGGGAGAAGGGGCTGACTTACGTGGCGGAGGGAACCATTACCAGCGACGAGTACATGGAAAAATTAGAGCGGTTTGTGGCAGGCCGCACCCATACCGTACTGCGCCTGAACAATCAGTATCAGCTGCGGGAATATTTTGACGCCGTGGCCCAATATTATAATAAGAAGTAGATCAGCAATCGGGAGGAATCGCGAGATGAAAAAAGAAGAGATGACCATCAAAGAACTGTATGATACCACGAAAACCATGGCAGAGCCCTATCTGGCATCGTACACATACCCATGGGAAGTATTTCCCCACATCGGGGAGATCGTGAGGAAGCTGGGCATGGGCCTACCAAAAGAGGAGTATGACTGTATCGGGGAAGACATCTGGATCCACAAGTCTGTCACCGTGCCGCCTACAGCCACCATCAAAGGGCCTGCCATTTTTGGCAGAAATACGGAGATCCGCCCAGGGGCCTTTGTCCGGGGCAATGTGCTGGTAGGGGAGGGCTGCGTGGTGGGAAACTCCACAGAGCTGAAAAACGTGATCCTCTTCGACTCGGTCCAGGTGCCTCACTACAACTATGTAGGCGATTCTATCCTTGGCTACAAGTCTCACATGGGAGCCAGCTCCCTGACCTCCAATGTAAAATCCGACAAGACCCTGGTAAAGGTCCACGGCCAGGACGGAGACATTGAGACCGGCCTTAAAAAGTTCGGCGCCGCCATCGGCGATTTTGTGGAGATAGGCTGCGGCTCCGTCTTAAATCCCGGAACTATCGTGGGCCCCCACACCAATATCTACCCTCTGTCAAGCGTAAGAGGGTGCGTTGACAAATATTCCATCTACAAGAGGGATGGAGTCGTGGTGGAGAAAGAGGAGCGATAAACGTTATTCAGACAAACGAATCCTGCTTTTGTCCCGGAAAAGCCATAGTCATGGGACTTACTTACCTAACGATAAAACGGAACTTTAAATTCATTCTATTGTTGTATAATTGAGTGAGCAAAGGCGGGGATTATCGCAATGCCAGTCAGAGGAGAGATATCCCGTCCGGGTTCAGAAATGCCAAACATTCCGATGAGCCCAAAGCAGAAATCAGTCGGGTATCAGCCCTCCTGCTTTCCTGGTCTCATCTCCATGGCATTTATTCACCCGCCCGGCACCATGCCTCCCTTCCCTCCCTGGCCCACGACTAAATCCGCCCTTTGCTCACTCAACTAAACAGCAATTATTCTGTCATCTGTCCAAAAAATCGTTCTTAACCCCCTAAAACCACACAGATTCCTTATCATTTCGTCCCGAAGATCCGGTCCCCCGCATCCCCAAGGCCAGGGCAGATGTAGGCGTCCTCATTGAGGCATCGGTCCAGATGGCCTACATAGATGTGGATGTCCGGGTGGGCTTCATGTAGGCGCTTCAATCCCTCCGGGGCGGCGATGATGGACATAAACTTGATATGCTTTCCGCCGTGCTGCTTGATAAAGTCCACGGCAGCCGCGCCGGAGCCGCCGGTGGCCAGCATGGGATCCGTGACCACAATGGTTCTCTGCTCAATGGGGCTTGGCAGCTTGCAGTAGTACTCGTGGGGCTCGTGGGTCTTTTCGTCACGGTAGAGGCCGATATGGCCCACCTTGGCAGAGGGGACCAGGGCCAGGATGCCGTTTACCATGCCAAGGCCTGCCCGGAGGATGGGGACTACGGCCAGCTTCTTACCGGAGAGCATGGGAGTCATGCAGGTCTCGATGGGGGTCTCCACCTCCACGTCCTCCAGAGGAAGATCACGCAAGGCCTCATAGCCCATGAGCATGGCGATCTCCTCGATAAGAGCCCGAAATTCATTGGTGCCGGTGTTCTTGTCCCGCAGCTTGGAGATCTTGTGCTGGATCAGAGGATGGTCGAAAACAGTTACATTTTTCATAGGTAGCCGTCCTTTCTTGTCTTGTTCTTATCTATCCGTTTCACGGTTTATTTTCCATCCATGTTAAAGGTGACAATGGCGTAATCTCCCAGAGCGTGAGGCACTGGGATAGAGAAGTACAGAACGCCTTCGTGGGTATAGCTGAAAGACTCCGGAAACGACATTTCCTCCGATGTTCCAAGAGGGAAGTCGGCCTGCTCGAACATCTGGGTGTACTGCTCCACGGACATGGTGGCGCGGTGGGCTAAAAGAAGCCGGGTGGTCTCCTCTGTGGCCTGGTAAAATTCCACATCATCGCTCATCACATATCCGGCCATGGTGTAGGCGTCGGAGTAATCGTTAAAGCCAAGGCTTTTGGCCTGCTTCAAGTCTACGGTGTTGGTGTAAAATACATTGGTGGGGTAGGGGCCGCCCTGTACCTGGCAGGTGCCTTTGTACACAGCCGTAAGACGGCTTCGGTCCACAGCCACCACCTTGCAGGTGATATCAAGGGTCACCGGGTCCTCCGCTGCCATAGCGTCCACGATGGAGGTGGCGTTAGTCAGAAGCAGCTCATTGACCTGTTCCTGGATCTTTTGGTCGCTTAAATTAGAAACAACCGGGTACTGGATGGAAATGGAGCCTTTCTCCGTGTCTTTGTAGGTCTCCACCTTGGCGGATACGTTGGCAGCGGCAGCGCCGGAGTTTTCCGGGGCTTTTTCAGTCTCAGGGGCCGTGGTGGGCGCTGCCGTGGCTGCCACTGTGGACGAGGCCATGGTCTCTCTGGCCGCTGAGGTGTGAATGCCCGAAAGATCCATCTCCTCATGCCTTCCGGTGCAGCCGCAGACAGTCATGGATGCAGTGAGAAGAACCATTGGTAATATGTAATTGTGCTTCATGTGAATGCTCCTTTGTAAGTTTTCCTTATTGTACCACAGGAGTGGGGAGTTTGAAAAGAGGGGGATTCAAAGAATAATCTTGCCAGAAACAGACAGCTGTTATATACTAATGATCGGAATAAACACTCGAAGGAGCAAACATTATGGAACACAGCAGAACGATACAGCGAAATACAGGACTGGCCACCTTTTTTGTCAGCGGGATCTGTGTGATCAGCGGCGGGGTAGTGGTGAGCCTTCTGCAGGAAAAGTACGGGTTTGCCTACGGTATGACAGGAACCCTTCTGTCTATGATGAGTATCGGCAACCTGATCGCCGGGTTTTTGGCGGGGATTCTGCCCGGGAAGATCGGTATGAAGCGGACTATGGTGATATTGACCAGCGGGTATGCCCTTGGATATGGGGTGATGACTCTGTCCGGGCGGCTGTGGGCTCTTTTGGCCGCGTTTTTTATCGTGGGCATTGCCAAGGGCAGTACGCTGAACTGCTGCACCATTCTGGTGGGAGACAACTCGAAAGACAGGACTAAGGGCATGAACATCATGCATGGATGTTACGCTTTTGGGGCATTGCTGTGTCCTTTTGTCATAGCCGGGGCATTAAAGGGCGGGGACTGGCTTGTGATGGCGGTTCTGGCCCTGTGCGGTCTTTCGGTGTGGGCGGCTTTTCTGGCCGTGCCGGTGAAAGAGGCGGGAAAGAAGGGAATAGAGGGGACGGACTGGGGATTTTTGCGAAGCCGGAAGTTTTGGCTTTTGACAGGCCTTTTGTTCTGCCAGAACGCGGCGGAGACCAGCGTTACCGGGTGGCTGGTGACGTATTTTAAAGGCAGCGGCCTTCTGTCCGGGGCACTGAGCGCTTACACAGTGACCGTCATGTGGAGCGCCACCTTAATAGCCCGGATGCTCATCGCCTTTGTGATTCCTCTGAAAAACGCCTACAAGGCCATGATGGCCATGGGGATCTTCTGCATTGTCTTTTACATAGGGCTGATGATGGCTGACAACCAGATGACGGCCATTGTCCTTCTGTTCGCATTCGCCTTTGCCATGGCGGGGATGAACCCTACGGCGGTGGCAAGCGCCGGGAAGATGACCAGCGTTGCCAGCATGGGTATCATGCTGCCTGCCGCCAGCAGCGGGGCTATCCTCATGCCCTGGATCATCGGCGTCGTCGCGGAGCGGTTCGGCATCTGGGCTGGCATGGCCTCCAACATCATCCCCTGCGGAGGCATGTTTCTGTTCAGCGCCGCGGTGTGGCATTTGTCAGAGAAAGAGCAGGCTTAGGCCTGCTTTTCTGCTCTCAGCCTGTCATATATTCCTTCTTAAAAAAGCGGCCAAACAGCAGTTTTGCCTCCCTCTGGCCGGAGTTTTCCCGGCGAAGAAGCCCCATCTCCCAGGAATAGCCTGACGGGAGATATACAGCTGTTTGGCCGCTTTTGTGTAATTTAGGGTTTCCAAGGGCGTCATTGTCTGCAGCGGCGGTTACAGCCTGAACAAGGAGATGCTAATGGTATTTGCCGACTTTTTGAATCACCTCGTAACTCATTTAGACCTTCGATAATCAATGTTGTTATAAGTATAAAAATATGGTGTTGGCCAGTGACTATATTAGCTGTGCCGTATTTTGACTATATTAAAAAATCGTGGTTACGACATTTGCAGACTTTAACAACATACTTTTGACTAACCCCGACTTTGCTCACTCAATCATACACGAACATGATGAACTCAAACTTTCACTTTATCCGGTTTAGGGAGCGGACCTTTCAGATCCGCTCCCTTATTGACAAATATGGAAAATACGATAAAATAGACGTGTCAGATCAGATGGAAAGATTTTGCGCAAGGAAGAGAAGGTGAATGCCTATGACGGAGGAGAAAACCAATGTGATGCGTCTTCTGGATAAGAAGAAATTGCCCTACAAATGCCATTTTTATCAAACCCAGGAGGCCCTTTCCGGGGTGGAGGTGGCCAGGATCCTGGGGCAGGATGAAAAAAGAGTGTTTAAGACCCTGGTGACCCAGGCTAAGAGCAGGAAAAACTACGTGTTTCTTATACCGGTGGCAAAGGAGTTGGACCTTAAAAAGGCGGCCAAGGCGGTGGGGGAGAAGTCCATTGACATGATAAAGGCCAAAGATCTGCTGCCTCTGACCGGGTACATCCACGGCGGGTGTTCCCCCATTGGCATGAAAAAGCTCTTTTTGACCACTATAGACGAGAGCGTTCTCACATGGGTGTCCTTCTGTTTTAGCGGCGGCAGGATCGGCTGTCAGGTGGAGATGGCGCCCGGGGACTTAAAAAAGATCGTTCCTTACCGCACGGCAGACCTGACGGTGGAACCATGAGGCGGTATCTGGCCCCCATGGAGGGGATTACAGGCTATGTGTTCCGGGGGGTATACCGCAGCTGCTTTGGAGGCATGGATAAATATTTCGCCCCATTTGTCTCCCCTAACCAGACGGGGAAACTGGGGCCAAGGGAAAGACGGGACTTAGCCCCGGAAAATAACCAGGGCATGTACACAGTCCCACAGATCCTGACAAACAGCGCCGAAGATTTTATAAGGACAGCCAGAACCTTAAAGTCCATGGGCTACGGGGAGGTCAATCTAAACCTTGGCTGCCCGTCAGGGACCGTGGTGTCAAAGGGGCGGGGTGCCGGATTTCTGGCATACCCGGGGAAGGTGGACCAGTGTCTGTACCAGATCTTTTCGGAACTTGACATGAAGATCTCCGTCAAGACCAGGCTGGGGATGAGGGATCCGGAGGAGTTTTGGCCCCTTCTGGACATTTACAATAAATATCACATGGAAGAACTGATCATCCATCCCCGGGTCAGGGAAGACTACTATAAAAATACGGCCCGCATGGACGCTTTTGAGCAGGCCTTTGTGTGCAGCAAGAATCCGCTGTGCTACAACGGGGATATTTTTCGAAAAGCGGATATGGACAAGGTGGAGGGCAGGTTTGAAGGGCTTTCGGCTGTGATGATGGGTCGGGGGATCGTGGCGTACCCGGGGTTTTTGTCCGGGGAAGACGACCCGGGCAGGGCGAAGGAGCGGTTAAGGCAGTTTCACGACTGCCTCTACGAGGCCAACTGCAGGGTCTATCTCAAGGAGGCAGGGCCAAAGGTGGTGCTCTTTAAGATGAAGGAGGTGTGGTGTTACATGATCTACGCCTTCAAAGACGGAGCAAAGCCTGGAAAGCGCATCAAGAAAGCTAGGCAGATAGAGGAGTACCTGGCGGCTGTGACAGCCATATTTCGGGAGTGCCAGGTGGTTCCCGGCGGGAATTACCGCGGCGCTATTTCATAGAGTACACATTATAAGAAAAGAGGGATTTTTATGCAGTTATATCCAGCTATTGATATGAAGGACGGAGCATGCGTCCGTCTCACTCAGGGACTTTTTGACAAGGTAAAAGTGTACTCAGACAGTCCGGCGGACATGGCGAAGCTTTGGGTCTCAAAGGGGGCTACCTTTCTCCATCTGGTGGACTTAGACGGCGCTTTAGCCGGCAGGTCGGTTAATGAGAAGGCCATCCGGGCCGTGGTGAAGGCGGTGGATGTTCCGGTGCAGATCGGAGGCGGCATCCGAAGCCTGGAGGCTGCAAAGATCATGCTGGATCTGGGGGTTAGCCGGGTCATCATCGGCACCAGGGCCGCGCGGGAGCCGGAGTTTGCAGGGCGGCTGGTAGAGGAGTTTGGAGCTGAGAAGATCGTGGCAGGGATCGACGCGAAGGACGGCATGGTGGCAGTGGACGGCTGGGGACAGGTCAGCGAGAAGCGGGCCGAAGATCTTTGCATGCAGATGAAGGAACTGGGGATCCTCCATGTGGTGTACACGGATATCTCCAGGGACGGGATGCTGTCAGGTCCCAATGTGGCGGCCACCAAAGCTCTGACACAGGCCACAGACATGGACATTATCGCCTCAGGAGGGGTGTCCTCCATGGAGGATCTAAGACGCCTTCATGAGGAGGGAATCCGGGGGGCGATTATTGGAAAGGCTCTTTATGAAAACAGGATCAATCTTGCAAATGCGGTAAAGGCTTTTGAGGATTGACAGGGAGGAATGGCAGATATGGAATATAAAAAGTTGATCCCAAGTTTTGGGTGCAGAGACGGGCAGGCCGTTATCCTGGATGAGGGCCGGGAGTATTTCAGCGACGATGTGGTGACTTTGAGCCGCTATTACAGCGACAATGGGGCGGACGCCCTTCTGATCCGGGATCTGTCGGATTCGGATGAGGATCATGAGCGGACGATCCTGATGATCAAGGAGGCGGCCAGGGCTGTGGACATCCCCATCCTTGCAGGGGGCCGTATCAGGCGGCTGGAGGACATCAAAAAGTACCTCTACGCCGGCGCCGGCGCCGTATTTCTGGACGGCTCCAATGAGGACAATGTGGACCTGATCAAGGAGGGGGCAAGCCGTTTTGGCAGTGAGAAGATCTATGTATGGCTTCCGGAGATAAGATATCTGGAGCGGGCGGAGGAATTTGGCCAGCTGGGAGCTTCGGGAGCTATTCTGTACGACTGCTGTGAAGGGGAAAAGGGCTGGCCCGGGCAGGGGGAAGACCCTGTCACATCCAGGGACGGGATCTGTATGGTCCTGTCAGGCCATCGGCATATACCTTTACTTGTGTACTGCGACCAGGACACACCCGAGGCAGCGGCGTCATTTTTGAGGATCCCCACAGTCCAGGGGGTGGTTCTGACGGTTCCCGAAGAGTATGAGGGCAACTGCATGAATCTGAAGCAGGAGCTGAAAATGCGGGGGATCGCCGTGGATACGTTTGAGAGCGAGATCGGGTGGGAGGAGTTTAAGTTAAATCCCCAGGGCCTGATCCCGGTGGTGGTCCAGGATTACAAAACATCGGAAGTGCTGATGGTTGCTTACATGAACCAGGAGGCGTTTGACGAGACTTTAAAGACCGGGAAGATGACCTATTACAGCCGCAGCCGCCAGAGCCTGTGGCTCAAGGGGGAGACATCAGGCCATTTTCAGTATGTGAAATCCCTGCGCTTAGACTGCGACAATGACACCATCCTGGCAAAGGTGCGCCAGGTGGGGGCGGCGTGCCATACCGGGGCAAGGTCCTGTTTCTTTAAGACACTTACAGAGCGGGAGTACAAAAAAACCAATCCTCTGGATGTGTTTGAGGAGGTATTTGACGTGATCAAGGACCGGAAGGAGCACCCAAAGGAGGGGTCCTACACCAACTATCTCTTTGACAAGGGCCTGGATAAGATCTTAAAGAAGCTGGGCGAGGAGGCCACGGAGATCGTCATTGCTGCCAAGAACCCAAACCCGGAGGAGATCAAATATGAGATCGCCGACTTTTTGTACCACATGATGGTGCTTATGGCGGACAGGGGTATCAGCTGGGAGGAGATCATGGAGGATCTGGCTAACCGGTAGAAGACGGTAAAGTCTGCTGGAGAAGGCAGGGAAATATTTGCAGATCATGAGAATTATAGGAGGAAGAAAGTTATGGAGACAACCGTATTAGAGCGTTTTCTTAGATATATTGCCGTGGACACCATGTCCGAGCCGGAAAAGGAGCAAATCCCCAGCACCGAGAAGCAGCGGGTCCTTGGGGCCATGCTGGCACAGGAGTTAAAGGATATGGGGGCCAGCGACGTGAGAATGGATGACCACGCCTATGTCTATGCCGCCATTCCGGCTACCACAGACAAAAAGATCCCGGTTCTGGGCCTGATCGCCCATATGGACACAGCCTGCGCCTGCTCGGGAAAAGATGTAAAGCCAAGGTTTGTGAAAAATTACGACGGCGGAAATATTGTCATGGATCCCAAAACCGGGCTTTCCATGGGGCCGGACCAGTACCCGGAGTTGAAAAACTATGTAGGGCAGGACTTGATCACCACCGACGGCTCCACCCTTTTAGGGGCTGACGACAAGGCGGGGGTGGCGGAGATCATGGCTATGGCTCAGTACCTTATAAACCACCCGGAGATCCCCCACGGGACCATCAAGATCGGATTTACCCCGGACGAGGAGGTGGGACGCGGCGCGGATCTGTTTGATGTGGAAGGCTTTGGGGCGGACGTGGCTTACACTGTTGACGGCGGGGCTTTGGGGGAGCTGGAGTACGAGACCTTCAACGCCGCCTCCGCCAAGGTGACGGTCCACGGGTTCAGCATCCATCCGGGCTCTGCCAAGGGAAAGATGAAGAACTCCATCCTCATGGCCATGGAATTTCAGAGGATGCTGCCTGGGTTTGACACTCCGGCCTACACCCAGGGGTACGAAGGATTTTTCCACCTGACCAATATTACGGGTGAGGTGGAGGAGACGGTCATGGATTATATCATCCGGGACCATGACATGAAAAAATTTGAGCAGAAAAAAGAGTATATCCGGAAGGTGGCAGAGTTTCTGAACCTGAAATACGGGGAGGGGACCATTGAGCTTGTCATGAAGGATTCCTATTATAATATGAAGGAAAAGCTGAAGGACCACATGTACCTGATCGACATCGCCCAGGAGGCCATGGACGAGTTGTGGATAGCGCCTATCATAGAGCCTGTGAGAGGCGGCACTGACGGGGCCAGGCTTTCCTACATGGGACTTCCATGCCCCAACCTGTGTACCGGAGGCCACAACTTCCACGGAAAATTCGAGTATATCCCGGTGCAGTCCATGGAGAAGGTGACGGAACTTCTTGTGGAGATCGTGAAGAAGTTTGAGGAGAGGGAGTGGTAGTGTTCCGTTAAGAAAGCTGGTAAGCCATGGGAGCACGTTGGACGGGATGGTGGATTTTTTTGATGAAAACTCCTGGATTAGGGCCCGGCAGCAGTGGACCTGCCGGCCATTATGCCGGACACCATCCGTCAGCAGCTGATGTTTGACGCGCCCATTATCCGCACCATATGTCGCGGCGCGTCCGGCCATCCGGTGATGGTGTAAGCGACGTGGCCGAGAAGCTGTGTGCCTATGAGGGGGAGGGCGGTCTGCAGGGGGCTATTTAGCATTCCGGAATCGCCGTCACCAGCGTGGAGGTGGACGACGAGGGGATCTATCAAGATCTGGATACGAGGCAGGAGTACCAGGCGCTTTTGGACTGGAACTACCAGAAAGGCCAGGGGTATCCGATCCGCCCTCAGATACAGGTGCGGCTGACGGTCAGGTAAAGACTATGTTTCGGGATCCCCAGCCCCCTGGCGGCCTGCCAGCTGTCGGGGTGCAAAAATTATTCGTCCGCGGAGCCTTCCCTGAACAATGTGACGGAGTACATCAAAGATCTGGTGGAGGATGTTTTTAATGGGGATCCGGATCTGATCCTGGTAGGGATTGAGCCCGGGGATATCCTGCTGTTAAAGTAAAAGTTCTTTTAAAATGGCGCAAAACGCGGTATACTAAATGGAAGCTTTGCCGGAGGGGAGAGCTTTGGCCGGATATGGCCGATGAAAAGTATACACGGAAAGGAATTTTGCGAATGATTCGACTGGAGAGGACCAATGTGATGAACCTGGAAAATGCCCTGCGGGGGGCCAGGAACCCTATGAACAGCTGGCAGCGCATGGACAGCGGATACGACGGGGAAGGAGATTATTGTCTAGGGCCTAATGATCTTGGGCTGGCTGTCAGGCTTCGCCGGGCCGGCAGCGACCACAGAAAGTTTATGAGGCAGATCTTTGTGTCCGTGGATATTACGGCCCCTCTCTACTGGTGGAAGGAGTATGACACCTACAAGGTAGCCACAGTGGCAAACTCCACCAGCACCATGCACCGGATACACGCGAAGCCTTTTGAGCTGGATGATTTCAGCCACGACCATCTGACGGACAGAGGGCTCCGGATTTTGGAAGGTATTGTGAAAGAACTGGAGGAGATCCGCCTTCGCTATGTGGCTGACGGGAGGAAGGAGGACTGGTATGATTTGATCCAGCTTCTGCCTTCCAGCTATGAGCAGCTGCGCACCTGCACCCTGAACTATGAGACTCTGGTGAACATTTACTATGCCCGAAAGGACCACAAGCTGGAGGAGTGGCATGAGTTCTGCAGGTGGATTGAGAATTTGCCTTATGGCAGGGAGCTGATCGTGGGGGAGGATATTGCTGGCAGGGGGTAGTGAGTAAAGTCGGGGTTTGTCGTGGGACAGGGACGGTTAACTAGAGCGTGTTTGAAAATTGCTTTCTGACAGATGTGCGTCACGATTTGTGGGAGATTTGATCCAAATAAAGGGTGCATAGCGGGCTGTGTAACCTGAATTTGGCTCGAATATACCGCGAAGTGGGGCGCGCATCTGGCGGGGATGAATTTTCAAACACGCTCTAGCCAATGGCATTTTTTAGTATATAATATCGGAGAATATCTGAAAATTAGGAAGTTGTATCTATAAGGCTGTTATTGTATGATAGAAAGGGAAAAAGTCAAGAGAAATGTATAACGAAATTGATTTAGATAAAATAGATATAGCTGCAGAGCCGCCAACAGAGGAACCGGCCAGACAATACTATTTCATGGCCAGATGCCGGCAATGGGTACAGGAGTTTGAAAAGAAAAACGGTCGTCTCCCTAAATCCTGCGTGGTCAATATGGGCTGTCAGATGAATGCCCGGGACTCGGAAAAGCTTGCGGGCATCCTGGGCCAGATCGGCTTTTTGGAAACAGAGGACGAACACGCGGATCTTGTCCTCTACAACACCTGCACAGTCCGGGAGAACGCCAATATGCGGGTCTACGGCCGATTAGGTTATCTGAACACCCTGAAAAAGAAGAACCCTGACATGCTCATCGCCCTGTGCGGCTGCATGATGCAGGAGCCCCAGGTGGTGGAGAAGATAAGGAAAAGCTATCGGTTTGTGGACATCATGTTCGGCACCCACAACATCTTTAAGCTGGCTGAGCTTCTGTGGGAACGGATCGAGCTGAGGAAGATGACTGTGGATATCTGGGACGACACCTCCCTGATCGTGGAGGAGCTGCCCACAGAGCGGAAATACCCCTTCAAATCCGGGGTGAACATCATGTTCGGGTGCAACAATTTCTGCAGCTACTGCATTGTCCCCTATGTGAGAGGGAGGGAGCGGAGCCGGAAGCCTGAGGACATCATCAGGGAGATCGAAAGGCTTGTGGCCTCGGGCGTTGTGGAGGTGATGCTCCTTGGCCAGAATGTAAACTCCTACGGCAGGAACCTGGATAAGCCTGTAGCCTTTGCCTGGCTCTTAAGGCAGGTGGAGGCGGTTAAGGGGCTTAAAAGGATCCGGTTTATGACCTCCCACCCAAAGGATCTGTCCGATGAGCTTATAGAGGTTATGAGAGATTCCAAAAAGATCTGCGGCCATCTCCATTTGCCGGTTCAGTCGGGCAGCAGCCGGATCTTAAAGGCCATGAACCGCAGATATACCAAGGAGCAGTATCTTCAGCTGGTGGACAAGATCCGGGCCGCCGTGCCGGATATCTCCCTGACCACGGACATTATCGTGGGATTTCCCGGGGAGACGGAGGAAGACTTTGAGGAGACCCTGGACGTGGTGCGAAGAGTGGAGTTTGACAGCGCATTTACCTTTATCTACTCCAAGCGCACCGGGACGCCGGCAGCCTCTATGGCCGGCCAGGTGGAGGAGGCTGTGGTGAAGGAGCGGTTTGACCGGCTTTTGTCAGAAGTCCAGGCCATTTCCGCCAGGGTATGTGCCAGGGACCTTCATAAGACAAAAGAAGTTCTGGTGGAACGGGCGGACGATCATATGAAGGGATATGTGACCGGACGGCTTTCTAACAATATTCTGGTCCATTTTCCCGGAGAACTCTCCCTGGTGGGAAAGATTGTCCCCGTGTATCTGGAGGAGGCAAAAGGGTTTTACTACATGGGAAGGATGGAAGAGAACTTAATTATATAGAAGAGAGGTTACGCAATGGCCGGATTATCACCAATGATGGCACACTATATGGAGACAAAGGAGCAGTACAAGGACTGTTTGCTTTTTTACAGGTTAGGAGACTTCTACGAGATGTTTTTTGATGACGCCGTGACCACCTCAAGGGAGCTGGAGCTGACCCTGACAGGGAAGGAATGCGGCCTTCCGGAGAGGGCTCCTATGTGCGGCGTGCCCTACCACGCGGTGGATTCCTACCTATATAAATTGGTGCAGAAAGGTTACAAGGTCGCCATCGCGGAGCAGATGGAGGACCCGAAGCAGGCCAAGGGACTGGTGAAACGGGAGGTTATCCGGGTGGTGACGCCGGGGACCATCACCAGCAGCCAGGCATTGGACGAGACGAAAAATAATTTCCTCATGGGGATCGTGTATGTGGGGGACGTATTCGGCATCTGTGCCTGTGATATCACCACAGGGGATTTTCTGGTGACCGAGGTGGAGGGGGAGAGAAATCTTCTGGACGAGATCCACAAGTTCGCCCCGTCGGAGATCATCTGCAATGAGGCGTTCTGTATGTGCGGCATTGACTTTGAGGATCTGAAGGGCCGGTATCATGTGGCCATCTCCTCCCTGGAAGGCCGCTATTTTTCCGATGAAACGTGCCGCAAGGTGCTGAGAGAGCATTTCCATGTAGGGACGCTGGATGGGCTGGGGCTGGGAGACTACGACGGCGGCGTCCTGGCTGCGGGGGCGGTGATGGAGTACCTGTACGAGACCCAGAAAAATACCCTGGACCACATTGCCACAGTGCAGACATATACTACCGGGGAATTTATGGTGCTGGACACTTCCACCAGGCGGAATCTGGAGCTTTTGGAGACTCTGCGGGAAAAGCAGCGCAGAGGTTCCCTTCTGTGGGTCCTGGACAAGACAAGGACCGCCATGGGCGCAAGGCTGATGCGGACCTTTATCGAGCAGCCTCTTGTGCAGAAGGATTCGATCCTGGAAAGGCAGAACGCTGTCGAGGAGCTGAATATGAGCTATATCACCCGGGAGGAGATACGGGAGTACTTAAATTCTGTCTACGATCTGGAGCGGCTTATGGGGCGGATCAGCTACAAGTCCGCCAACCCCAGGGACATGATCGCCTTTGGCAGCTCCTTAAAGATGCTTCCCCACATAAAACACCTTTTAGGGGAGATGAACGCGCCGGTTTTAAGAGCCGTGTATGAGGATCTGGATCCTCTGGAGGATGTGGCCCAGCTGATCGAGAACTCTATTGTGGAGGATCCGCCCATTACCGTCAGGGAGGGAGGCATCATAAAGGACGGGTATCACGAGGAGGCGGACAGGCTGCGCCAGGCCAAGACCGATGGGAAGACGTGGCTGGCGGATCTGGAGGCTGAGGAGCGGGACAAGACAGGCATCAAAAATCTGAAAATCAAGTTTAACAAGGTGTTCGGCTACTATTTTGAGGTGACAAACTCCTTTAAAAACCTGGTGCCGGAGTATTTTGTCAGGAAGCAGACCCTGGCCAACGCAGAGCGGTACACAACGGACAAGTTAAAGGAACTGGAGGATATTATCCTGGGGGCGGAGGACAAGCTGTTTTCCCTGGAATATGAGCTGTTTTGCCAGGTGCGGGACCGCATCGGGGCGGAGGTTAGCCGTATCCAGAGGACGGCAAAGGCTCTGGCAGGCATTGACGTGTTCTGCTCTCTGTCCCTGGTGGCCACCAGAAATAACTATGTAAAGCCCAAGATCAACGAGAAGGGGGCTATCCACATCAAAAACGGGCGCCATCCTGTGGTGGAGCTGATGCAGAAGGACAACCTGTTTGTGGCCAATGACACGGTGCTGGACAATCACAAAAACAGGATATCCGTTATTACCGGTCCCAACATGGCGGGCAAGTCCACCTACATGCGGCAGACGGCCCTTATTGTACTCATGGCTCAGATCGGAAGCTTTGTGCCTGCGGACGAGGCGGACATCGGAATCTGCGACCGCATTTTTACCAGGGTAGGGGCGTCTGACGATCTGGCTTCGGGCCAGAGCACCTTTATGGTGGAGATGACCGAGGTGGCCAACATCCTCCGAAACGCCACCAGAAGCAGCCTGATCATCTTGGACGAGATCGGAAGGGGAACCAGCACCTTTGACGGCTTGAGCATTGCCTGGGCTGTGGTGGAGCACATCAGCAATGTGAAGCTCCTGGGGGCCAAGACCTTGTTTGCCACCCACTACCACGAGCTGACGGAGCTGGAGGGAACCATGAGCGGGGTCAATAATTACTGCATCGCCGTGAAGGAGCAGGGGGACGACATTGTATTTCTGCGCAAGATCGTGCGGGGCGGGGCGGACAAGAGCTACGGCATCCAGGTGGCCAAGCTGGCCGGGGTGCCGGACCAGGTTATTGCGAGGGCAAAGGAGCTGGTGGAGGAGCTAAGCAGCGCGGATATCGCCACAAAGGCCAGGGAGATCGCCATGGAGAGCGCCAATGTGTCCCAGTCCCAGCGGAAAGTGGTGACCAAGCCGGACGAGGTGGATTTAAACCAGATGACGCTGTACGACACGGTGAAGAGCGAGGACATTATTAAGGAAATCGAGGAGCTGCAGATCAACGACATTACGCCTATGGACGCGCTGAATATCTTAAGCCGGATGCAGGGGAAACTGAAAAACCGGTGGTAGGAAAGGAGAGACGTATATGGCCAATATCACGGTGCTGGACCAGAATACCATCAACAAGATCGCGGCGGGGGAGGTGATCGAGAGGCCCTCCTCTGTGGTGAAGGAGCTTTTGGAGAATGCCATCGACGCCCAGGCCACGGCTGTCACGGTGGAAATCCGGGATGGGGGCATCTCCTTTATCCGGGTGACGGATAACGGATGCGGCATCCCAAAAGAGGAGGTTGCCCTGGCGTTTCTGCGCCATTCCACCAGCAAGATCAAGTCTGTGGAGGACCTTTTTACCGTGGCCTCCTTAGGGTTTCGAGGGGAGGCTCTCTCCAGCATCGCGGCCGTATCCCAGGTGGAGCTGATCACCAAAACCCCCCGGCAGCTTTCCGGAACCAGGTATCAGATCGAAGGCGGAAAGGAGCGGGCTTTAGAGGAGGTGGGCGCTCCCGAGGGCACCACATTTCTGGTGAGAAATCTGTTTTACAACACCCCGGCCAGGCAGAAGTTTTTAAAAACGGCTCAGACCGAGGGCTCCCACGTGGCGGCATTGGTGGAGAAGATCGCCATGTCCCACCCGGACATTTCCATACGGTTTATCCAGAATAACCAGAATAAGCTTCACACATCGGGAAACCACAGCTTAAAGGACATTATCTACACCGTGTTCGGCCGGGAGATCGCGGCGAACCTGTTGCCGGTGGAGCTGGAGGACGATATCTTACAAATACGGGGGTTTGCGGGCAAGCCGGTCATTGCCAGGAGCAACCGGAATTTTGAGAACTACTATATTAACGGGCGGTACATCAAAAGCAGCCTGGTGGCAAAGGCCATCGAGGAAGCCTACAGGCCGTTTATGATGCAGCACAAATACCCCTTTGTGCTTTTGCACCTGATCGTTGAGCCGGAATATCTGGATGTGAATGTACATCCCACCAAGATGGAGCTGCGGTTTCGGGATGGGGAGCGGATCTATGAGCTGATCTGCCAGGGAATCGGCGAGGCCCTGGCGAAAAAGGAGCTCATCCCACAGGTGAGCCTGGATAAGAACCGGGAGGACGATCGGAAGCGTCAGCAGGAGAAATCCCGGCCGGAGCCTTTTGAGACCAGGCGGCGGAGCGCTTATGACCAGGGGGAGAGCGGAAGATCGTCCTATGAGATGAGATCTTCCGCGAAAACAGTGGAGGAAAAGGGTCCCGGGTATGGGATCAACTTTCAGGAAATCAGAGGGCGCGGCGGTGTCGGTGAGGAGAGAAGCGCCGGTACAAGCGGGAAGACGGTGGAAGAAAAGGGTCCCGGGTATGGGATCGACCTTCGGGAAAGCAGGGCGGACGGCGAGGGCGGTGAGAAGAAAAGTCCTGGCATAAGTGGGGGAAATATAGAGAATACAGGCAAAAATCTCTCTGAAAATGGGGATGATAAGCCTGAAAACGGAAAGAATGAGCAGTCTGGTGGGAATATGCGGACAGGCGACGAATTGAAAGCTTCAGGCAGAGACGCCAAGGCCCCGGAGGGCCAGCTGGATTTTTTCCAGGAGAAGCTTTTAGAGCCAAAGAACCGGGCGCGTCACAAGCTTATCGGTCAGCTGTTTGACACCTACTGGCTGGTGGAGTTTAGCGACCAGCTGTACATCATTGACCAGCACGCGGCCCACGAGAAGGTGCTGTATGAGCGGACCATGGCCACGTTAAAGAGCCGGGAGTACACGTCTCAGATGGTAAATCCCCCCATCATATTGACTCTGGGCAGTCAGGAGCAGGTGCTGCTGGAAAAATACATGGAGTATTTCGCGCAGATCGGTTTTCAGATCGAGCACTTTGGGGGCAGGGAGTTCGCTGTGCGCGCGGTTCCGGACAACCTGTTTTCCATTGCCAAAAGGGAGCTTCTTATGGATATGATCGACAGCCTGTCGGACGACATTTTTAAGGGCAGTCCGGATATCATCTATGAGCGGGTGGCGTCCATGTCCTGCAAGGCAGCGGTCAAGGGCAACAACTCCATGTCCCACGCAGAGGCCAACCAGCTGATTGACCAGCTTCTGGATCTGGAAAATCCCTACGCCTGCCCCCATGGCAGGCCCACCATTATCTCCATGAGCAGGTATGAGCTGGAGAAAAAATTTAAGAGGATCGTGTGAGATTTTAAAATCCGTAGGTTTGCAGATCGGATGACAGGCAGATCAGAACATGGGAAGATCCGATCGCAGGCAGGGCGGAGGGACAGGATTGGCCGGAAGACCAGCAAGAACCGGATGAACAGCAAGAAGAAAGGGGCGGGAGTATGGAGCGGGACAACAGGCCAAAGGGCAGAGAGAAGCGGATAACAGATAACGGAAAAGGGGTTAAAAAGCGGGGCCAGGGGCTGAACCTTGGGGGTCCGGTGGGCAGCGGGGAAGGCTTTGGCAGCCCGTCTTCGTCTCCGGGCAGGCGGTCCGGCGGAGCGGGTTTTGGAAGAGGCGGCAGACCGTCAGGGCTTGTGGGCATTTTGGTTGTCATCGCCTGTCTGGTGTTTGGCGGCGGCTCTTTTTTTAGCGGGAACGGCGGCGGATACGGCAGTTTGGGCGGATCCGTGGGGCAGGGCGGTCCCTCTGCATCGGGAGGTTTGGCCGGCACGGGGCAGACAGGGGCAGGTCAGGGGCTTTATGACAGGGAGCCCGACACCTCTGTGGCTTCCGGGGCAAGGCAGAAACGGACTGTTATAAAAGGCGGCGGCCAGGACAAGGTCACCGTGATGGTCTACATGTGCGGCACGGACCTGGAGTCCAAAAACGGCATGGCCACCGCGGATTTGCAGGAGATGACGGCAGCAAAATTAAACGACAACATCAATGTGCTGGTGTACACCGGCGGGTGCAGCGGGTGGAAAAACTCGGCGGTAAGCAGCCATGTAAATCAGATCTACCAGGTGAAGGACGGAAAGCTTGTGTGTCTGGAGCCGGATATGGGGGATGTGTCCATGACAGACCCAAAGACTCTGACCCGGTTCCTCAACTGGTGCAAAGAGAAGTATCCGGCTAACCGCATGGACCTTATCTTCTGGGATCACGGCGGCGGATCGGTCAGCGGGTACGGCTATGACCAGAAATACCCCAGATCCGGGTCCATGAGTCTGGCGGACATTGACCAGGCCCTGAAAGACTCCAAAATCAGCTTTGACTTTATCGGATTTGACGCCTGCCTGATGGCTACCATGGAAAATGGCCTTATGCTGGCCAAGTACGGGGATTACATGATCGCCTCGGAGGAGACGGAGCCAGGGTATGGGTGGTATTACACGGACTGGCTCACAAAGCTGGCCCAGGATACCTCCATGTCAACCCTGGATATTGGAAAGCAGATCGCCGACGATTTTGTGCGGGTGTGTACCCAGAAAGGCCAGGGCAGTTCCACCACTTTGTCTCTGGTGGACTTGGCGGAGTTAGAGACTACGGCTCCTAAGCCTTTGGCGGCATTTTCCCGGTCGGCCAGCAAGCTGATCCAGGATAAGGAGTACAAGGCCGTGTCCGACGCCAGGGCTAAGACCAAGGAATTTGCCAGATCTTCCGGCATTGACCAGGTGGATCTGGTGAATCTGGCGGAAAATATGGGGACTGACGAAGGGATGGAGCTTGCTAAGGTCTTAAGATCCGCGGTGAAGTACAACATCACTTCCCCAAGCATTGCCAATGCATACGGGATCTCCATCTATTTCCCGTACAAAAAGGTGTCGTCCGTGGACTCGGCGGTCAAGACTTACGAGAAGATCGGCATGGATGAGGATTACAGCCGGTGCATCCAGGAGTTTGCCAGCCTGGAGGTGGCGGGACAGGCGGCCTCCGGCGGCGCGTCCTCCCCATTGCCTGCCCTCCTTGGTACTCTCACCGGGGAAGTATCTTCCGGCGACGCCATCGCCCAGGTGCTGGGGTCCCTTCTGTCAGGGCAGTATGGGGGGATCCCGGGGCTTGACAGCTCCAACATGGGATTTTTAAGCGGAAGATCCCTGGAGGACATGGCGGATTACCTTGGGGAGAATCAGTTTGACCCAGGCGGCCTGGTGTGGCGGCAGGGGGAGGAGGGACTTCCCGTCATCAACCTTTCGGAGGCTCAGTGGGACCTTGTCCAGAATCTGGAGCTGAACGTGTTTTTTGACGACGGGGAGGGGTATATTGACCTGGGGTTAGATAATGTGTTTCAGTTTGATGACAATGGCAGGCTTCTGGGGGATTATGACCGGACCTGGCTGGCCATTGACGGTCAGCCGGTGGCATATTATTTTCTGGACGAGACCAGGAACGGGGATGACTATACCATCACAGGCCGGGTTCCCGCCATGCTCAACGGCCAGCATGTGGATCTGATGCTCCTTTTTGACCAGGACAACCCCTACGGGTATGTGGAGGGAGCCAGAATCGTGTACAAGGAGGAGACGGATACCATCGCCAAGGGACTGACTCAGTTACAGCCCGGGGATACCATTGAGTTTCTCTGCGATTATTACGGGTACGACGGCACATTTTTGGACAATTACTATCTGGGAGAGCCTATGGTGGTGGATGACGACCTGGAGATAAGCAATGTGGACGTGGGCGATGGGAATGTGCGGGCTTCTTACCGGGTCACGGATATCTATAACCAGCACTACTGGACAGCTCCTTTGGAAGGAGAGTAGAGAATGATCACGATTCGCGGCGCGCAGATGGAGGACGCGGGACGTCTTTTGGAGATATACAGCTATTATGTGGAACACACGGCCATTACATTTGAATATGAAAGCCCCTCCCTGGATGAGTTTCGGGCGCGGATGGAGAAGACCATGGCCCGCTATCCCTACCTTGTGCTGGAGGAGGGAGGCGTTTTACAGGGGTATGCCTACGCCGGAACCTTTATTGACAGGCGGGCTTATGACTGGTCCTGCGAGGTGACCATCTATCTTGACCGCAATGCCACAGGAAAGGGCATGGGGCGGAGACTTTACGGGGCGTTGGAAGACGCCCTTAAGAAGATGGGGATCCTGAATCTGTACGCCTGCATCGCTTACCCGGAACAGTGTGATGAGTATCTGACCACGAACAGCGCGGATTTTCACGCCCATCTTGGATTTGAGAAGGTGGGGGAGTTTCATAAGTGCGGATATAAGTTTGGGCGGTGGTATCATATGATCTGGATGGAGAAGATGATTGGGGAGCATAGAAAGAATCAAAGTGGGATTGAGGAAGAATAGGCAGAGAAGAGGGAAACCTTTAGATAGAAAAGGAAAACCGCCGTATGGAAAACATTCCATATGGCGGCGAGAGATTAATACGGACAAAAAACATTGACATACAAGAAAAACTGGTGTAAGCTGGAACGGAAAACAGAAGGCTCTGTGTATACACAGAGCCTTTTATCTCTTCGGGGTCAAATTCCCCATTTCCTATTATGCAACAAACTTGATTTAAGTTTTGCTACCCCGCTGCAAGCAGCGAAGGTAAATTCGTTTTACCGATATTCCCATTTATACAAGGAGGTTGTCTGCCATGGCTCTGCCCCTCATCATCCTTACAGGCCCCACGGCCGTGGGGAAAACCGACCTTTCCATCCGCCTGGCCAAGGCCGTGGGCGGCGAGATCATCAGCGCCGATTCCATGCAGGCGTACCGCCATATGGACATAGGCTCCGCCAAAGTGACCGGGGAGGAGATGGAGGGGGTACCTCACCATCTCATCGACGTGCTGGAGCCCACCCAGGCGTTTCATGTGGTCCTGTTCCAGAAGCTGGCCAAGGAGGCCATGGCCGAAATCTATGGCCGCGGACACATTCCCGTGGTGGCAGGCGGGACCGGCTTTTATATCCAGGCCCTTGTGTATGACATCGACTTTACGGAAAATGACGGCGACCCTGCCGTCCGCGCCCGACTGGAGGAGACGGCAAAAGCCAAGGGCGCCGGGTATCTCCACCATATGCTAAAGGACATTGACCCTGCCGCCGCTGATCAGATCCACGCAAACAATATCAAGCGGGTCATCCGGGCCATCGAGTTTTACGAGAAGACCGGCACGCGGATCTCGGACCACAATGAGGCGGAGCGGAAAAAGGAGTCCCCCTACGATTTTCTCTACTATGTCCTCAACACGGACCGGGCCGCGCTCTATGACCGGATCGACCGGCGGGTGGACCGGATGGTGGAAGACGGCCTTGTGGACGAGGTGAGGAAGCTGGCGGATATGGGCTGCACCAGGGATATGGTGTCCATGCAGGGGCTTGGGTACAAGGAGATTTTGGACTACTTAGACGGCAGATGCAGCCTTGAGGAGGCAATATACATCTTAAAGCGAGACACCAGGCATTTCGCCAAACGGCAGCTGACCTGGTTCAAGCGGGAGAGGGATGTGCGGTGGCTGAACCTGCCAGAGTTTGGGTACGACAGGGAAAAGGTGCTTGCGCGTATGCTGGAGGAGATCTCCCAAAAGGGTTGGGAAAATAAAACCATAACACAGGAGAACAGATGATATGAACAAAACGACCATATATACCTCCCTGGGGCTCACCCCTCAGGTGCTGAAATTTGGGGAGGAGATCGAAGCGTCTTTAAAGGACAGATTTGAGGTCATTGACGAGAGGGCGGAGTACAATCAGTTAAAAGTCATAAAGGCCATGCAGAAGAACCGGGTCAGCGATATCCATTTCGCGGCCACCACAGGATACGGGTACAATGACCTGGGCAGAGATACCTTAGAGAAAGTGTACGCCAGCGTTTTTGAGGCGGAGAGCGCCCTGGTGCGGCCCCAGCTTATGAGCGGGACCCACGCGCTCCACATCGCCCTGTCAGGCAATCTCCGCCCCGGGGACCAGCTTCTCTCCCCCAACGGAAAGCCTTACGACACCCTGGAGGAGGTTATAGGCATCCGAGAATCCCCGGGTTCTCTGAAAGAATACGGGGTCACCTACCGCCAGGTGGATCTTCGCCCTGACGGCTCCTTTGACTTTGACGGCATCGCCAAAGCCATCAACGAAAAGACAAAGCTGATGACCATCCAGCGGTCTAAGGGCTACGCCGTGCGCCCCACCTTTTCCGTGGACCAGATCGGTGAAGTCATCGCCTTTGCCAAAAAGATCAAGCCGGACCTGATCTGTATGGTGGATAACTGTTACGGCGAATTTGTGGAGCTGACAGAGCCCACTCAGGTGGGGGCTGACATGGCTGTAGGCTCCCTCATAAAAAACCCCGGCGGCGGCTTAGCTCCCATCGGAGGCTACATCGTAGGGCGGAAAGACTGCGTTGACCGGGCCGCCTTCCGCTTAAGCGCCCCCGGCCTTGGCAGGGAAGTAGGGGCCAGCTTAGGGCTGAATCAGTCCCTGTATCAGGGGCTGTTTCTGTCGCCCACCGTGGTGGCAGGGGCCCTCAAAGGAGCCATCTTCGCGGCCAACATCTATGAGAAGCTGGGATTTGCCGTAGTCCCTGACAGCAAAGAGGAGCGCCACGACATCATCCAGTCCATCACCTTCGGCACGCCGGAAGGCGTCGTCGCCTTCTGCCAGGGCATCCAGGCCGCTGCTCCCGTGGACAGCTTCGTCACCCCGGAACCCTGGGACATGCCGGGATACGACGCCCCGGTCATCATGGCGGCGGGAGCCTTTGTCCAGGGTTCCTCCATCGAGTTAAGCGCCGACGGCCCCATAAAGCCCCCCTACGCCGTATACTTCCAGGGCGGCCTCACCTGGTACCACGCCAAACTGGGCATCCTCATGTCCCTCCAAAAACTTTGCGACGCAGGCCTCACTGGTCTCACCCCCAAAAACATTACCCCCAAACCCCAGCCTCCCTGCCGCCGCCAGTAACACCCGCCCCATAACTCACTGCAGGAAATGTATCCTCAGCCACTCTACCAAAGATTTTTTTGTTACAATTTTTTGTAAATTTAGCCAGTAAAGTAGCCAGGTCATGCCCCATATTCCCAATGAGGGGTCTCTGACCCGCCGGACCTCCTATATACCCCATTGTAACCCACCCCGAAAAAAATTTTTAACTTTTTATAAACTAACTATACAGAAATACCATCTTATGGTAAAATGTCATGGAATCAAAATTTTACCACCCAAGTCCCCTGTTCCCGGCTTCGTACTATGGAGAGTCACGCGGCAAGGAGTGTACCAGTGGACGACCATATCAAGATGAAAGATATCCCGAAACAGGACCGCCCCTACGAGAAGTGCGTCTCAAAAGGTCCCGGGATCCTAAGCGACGCGGAACTGCTGGCCGTTATCCTCCGGACCGGCAGCAGGACCTTAAGCTCCCTGCAGCTTGCCCAGAAGGTGCTGGAGCTGACCTACCCCAAAGATGACGGCCTTCTGGGTCTGTGCCGTTTATCCCTGTCTGATTTTCAGAAGCTTCCGGGAATTGGCATTGTCAAAGGTATCCAGCTGCAGTGCATCGGGGAGCTGTCAAAGCGTATCAGCCGCCGCGCGGCAACTGTCACAAATACCACATTCACAAACCCCCAGTCCGTGGCGGAATACTATATGGAAGAGATGAGGCACTTACAGCAGGAGCATTGTTATGTCATGTTCCTTAACACCAGGCAGGCGCTTATCAAAGACCTGCTCATCTCCAAAGGCACGGTGAACACGTCCTTAGCTTCGCCCCGGGAGATCTTTATCGAGGCTCTGCGCTGCCAGGCTGTGGGCATCATCCTGGTCCACAACCATCCCAGCGGAGACTCCACCCCCAGCCAGGAGGACTGCCTTCTCACCAGGAAGGTCAGCGAAGCCGGAAGCCTTGTGGACATCCAGCTATTAGACCATGTTGTCATTGGGGACAATAACTACTGCAGCTTTAAAAAAGAGGGAATGTTATAGATGGAATCCAAACACAACCGTTATATTTTAGCAGGCCTGACCGTTGTTTGTATCGCGCTCATCGGCATCACCATGGTCACGGACCAGTGGCTGGAGCCTCTGCGCACAGGGGTGGGCTATGTGCTGATCCCCATCCAGTCCGGAGTCAACAAGGTGGGCGTCACCATATATGAGCAGCTGTCCGACTACGGGAAGCTGAAAGGGGCCGTAGAGGAGAACCGCAGACTCCAGGAGGAGATTGACCGGCTCATCGAGGAGAACAACCGGCTAAGCTCCGAGCAGTTCGAGCTTCAGAGGCTGCGGGAGCTTTACGCCCTGGATCAGCAGTACATGCAGTACCAAAAGACCGCTGCCCGGGTCATTGCCAATGACTCCGGCGACTGGTTCCAGGTATTCCGGGTCAACAAAGGCTCTGCCGACGGCATCCAGGTGGGCAACAACGTGCTGGCAGGCGGCGGCCTGGCAGGTATCGTCACAGACGTGGGAGCCCACTACGCCACGGTCCGCTCCATCATCGACGATTCCAGCCGGGTCAGCGCCATGGCCCTTCAGTCCGGGGACACCTGTATGGTAGGCGGCGATCTGACCCTTTACAAAGAAGGCAGACTGTCCATCAGCGACATCAAGAAGGACGGGGACGTGAAGGACGGGGACCGGATCGTCACCTCCAACATCAGCACCACCTACCTGCCAGGCATCCTGATCGGGTACGCGGCGGACATCACCGTTGACAGCAACCAGCTGACCAGCTCTGGGTATCTGGTGCCTGTGGCGGAATTTAACAACCTTCAGGAGGTGCTTATTATCACGGACCTGAAAGAGATCCAGGACCCCGCAGGAGGAGAGCCATGAAGCGGACAGCTATCAATCTACTGCTGATCATCGTCGCCTTCACCATACAGAACTGCGTGTTTCCGCTGATCCCCTTTCTGTCGGCGTCCCCAAACCTGCTGCTGATCCTGACCTTTTCCTTTGGATTCATGAAAGGCCAGAGGGCGGGCATGTTCTACGGCGTGCTGGCAGGGATCCTTTTGGATCTGTTCTACAGCGGCCCCTTTGGCTTTTACACCCTGTTCTACGTGTATGTGGGATATGTCAACGGGATCTGCACCAAATATTACTATGAAGAGTACATCACCCTGCCCCTGGTCTTAAGCGTGTTCAATGAGCTGGCGTACAATCTTTATGTGTACGTATTCCGCTTTCTCATCCGGGGGCGGCTCAACGTCCTTTATTATCTGAAGGAACTGGTAATTCCGGAGACCATTTTTACGGTTGTGACAACCCTTCTCATCTACCGTCTGCTGCTCTACATCGGCAGATGGCTGACTGAATTTGAAAATAGGAGAGATACCACCATTGTTTAGAGATTTGCTGGAACTGATACAAATTGGTTTAAAGAGGATTTTGACCTCCCGGATTTTTGCCCTGGCCGTGATCTTTGTGTGCATGTTCGCGGGACTTGTGGTGCGGCTGTTTGATCTGCAGATCGTTCAGGGGGAGGAGTACGTGAAAAAATACGAGTCCAAGATCCTGCGCACTGCCTACACCACAGGCACCAGGGGCAATATCTACGACTGCAACGGCGTGGTCCTGGCAAGAAACGAGCTGGCTTACTCTGTCACCATCCAGGACGTGGGGGCCTACAGCTCGGACAAGGCCAAAAATTTGATGATCCTGGAGCTGGTGCGGATCCTGGACAGGCAGGGGGAGACCATCCAGGGAGATCTGCCCATTGCCATTGACCAGAACGGGGATTTTGTGTACACCACCTCATCGGAGACTGCCAGACTTCGGTTTCTTCGGGACTTTTACGGGAGGCGCTCTGTCAATGAGCTGGACGACGAGGACGGCAAGTACCCCTCCAATGTCAGCGCCAGGGATGTCTTTGAGATGACAAAGGAGAAATTTAAGATCGGGGAGATGGAGGACGCCAAGGGGAATCCTCTGGTGCTGGCGGACGACGAGGCTCTGAAGGTGGGGATCATCCGCTACTCCCTTTCCCTGACCGCGTACACCAGCTACAAGACCACCACCGTGGCCTCTAACGTGTCGGAGAACACGGTGGTGGATATTTCCGAGCACATGGCTGATCTTCAGGGAGTGGACGTGGCCGAATCCACAGTGCGCATCTACGAGGACGCCCTGTATTTTGCCCCCATTATCGGCTACACAGGCAAGGTCTCCAGCGAGGAGCAGTTAGAGGAGCTGCGCCAGAGGGACGAAAGCTATGAGCTCAACGACATTGTGGGGCGTATCGGCATTGAGGCCACCCAGGAGGACAAACTCCAGGGGAAAAAGGGAGTCCAGAACATGTACGTGGACAGCCGGGGCAGGGTGTTAAAGGTTTTAGACGACGCCACGGAGCCGGAGGCGGGCAGCAACATTTACCTGACCATTGACCGGGAGCTGCAGATCGGTATCTACCACCTGCTGGAAAAGCATCTGGCCGGCATCCTGACAGACCGCATCGTGAACCGGGAGATGACGGAGCAGGAGGAGCGGGACTCCAGCAAGAAGAAGATCCCGGTAAAAGACGCCTACTACCAGCTGATCAACAACAACGTCCTGTCCTTAAAAGCCATGGAGCAGGAGGACGCTGGGGCTGTGGAGCAGGAAATCCACAGAAAATTCATCGCATCCAGGCAGCAGATCCTGACAAATATGAGAAGCCAGCTGGCGGACGTGAACGCGCCGCCCATATCTGCCCTTGGGGAAGACATGAAATCCTACATGCTCTACGTGTACTCATACCTGTCCCAGGACACGGTGGGGATCATCCAGAGAAGCAAGATCGACTCGGAAAGCCCGGAAGCAAACGGGTGGAAGGAAGAGTCCATAAGCCTGCGTGACTACCTGTACTACGGCATTTCCCAGGACTGGATCGACACCACCAAGCTGCCGGTGGACAACAAGTACTCCAACGCGGACGACAGCTTTCATGCCCTGGTGGACTATGTTATGGAGCAGTTAGAGAATGACACCCAGTTTACCAAGCGGATTTACCGCTACCTGATCAATCAGGACATCATCACCGGCCGGGAGTTGTGCATGGCCCTGTACTCCCAGAACATTCTGCCCTACGACGAGGAGCAGATGAGGCTTTTGTCGGTAGGGGGAGAGGACTACGCCTTTTCCTTCCTTATAGATAAGATCAACAACCTTGAGATCACGCCGGCTCAGCTGGCCCTGGACCCATGTACTGCCGGGTGTACGGTGATAGACGTAAACACAGGGAAGGTGCTGGCTCTGGTGACCTATCCCAGCTACAACAACAACATGTTAAGCGGCACTGTGGATGCGGCCTATTTCAGCCAGCTGAACGAGGACATGTCGCTGCCCCTGTACAATAATGTGACCCAGGTTGTGAAGGCGCCGGGGTCCACCTTCAAACCCATCACTGCCATAGCGGGCCTGGAGGAGGGCGTGATCACCACCGCGGAAGAGATTGACTGCACAGGCACCTATGAGGAGGTATTTCCCCCCATCAAGTGCTGGATCAATCCGGGACACCACGGAAAGCTGGCTGTATCCGACGCCCTGGGCAATTCCTGCAACTACTTTGTCTCCGAGGTGGCCCACCGCCTTTCCACCAATGAGGATGGCGTGTACTCCACGGACCGGGGACTGGAGATCATCCGGGAGTATGCCACCAAGTTCGGCCTGGACCATCCGTCGGGCATCGAGATCGCGGAGAGCTCACCCAAGCTGTCCACCGAGGACCCGGAGCGGTCCTCCATGGGACAGGGAACCAACGCCTACACCAATGTGCAGCTGTCCCGGTATGTGACCGCCCTCGCCAACAGGGGCAAGGTCTTTGAGTTAAGCCTTATCGACAAAGTCACAAGCTCCGACGGCACGGTGGTGGAGGACCATGTACCCCAGATCTCCAGTGTGGTGGATATCGCCGACACCACCTGGGACGCCGTGCAGAGCGGTATGCGCCGGGTGATCACCGACAGCTCCTCCAAGCGTATCTTTCGGGATCTGGAGGTGGAGATCGCGGGAAAGACCGGTACGGCCCAGGAGAACACCAGGGCAAACCACGCGTTTTTTATCTCCTACGGCCCCTATGCCAACCCGGAGATCAGCGTGACCGTCAACATCCCCTACGGTTATGCCTCCGCCAACGCGGCCACCATAGCCAAGAGCGTGTATCGGTTTTACTACGGCTACACCAGTCTGGAGGACATTATCGGCGCGGGAGCTTTGGACGCAAGTAATGTAGTCATCGGAGATTAGTTCAGGTAAAGAGGTGGTAGTGTATGAAAAGTTCAGTAGTGATCAAGAGCAACAAGTCTGGCATGACCGTGATCCTGGCCCCGGAGGTTCCCTTTGAGGAGCTTCTGGGGGATATCGCCAAAAAATTTGAGGAGAGCGCCAGGTTCTGGGGATCTGTGCAGATGACCCTGACATTGGCCGGGCGTCCCCTGGCCCCGGAGCAGGAATTTCAGATCGCCAATGTGATCATGGACCACTCCCAGATCGAGATCATGTGCCTGGTGGACCTGGACAGCAACCGCATACGGCGGTGCGAGAAAGCGCTCAACGAAAAGCTGATGGAGCTTAGCGCCTGCACGGGCCAGTTTTACAGAGGACACCTTCACAGGGGAGAATCTCTGGAGTCTGAGGCCAGCATCGTGGTCATCGGGGACGTGGAGCAGGGGGCCAGGATCACGGCTAAGGGCAATGTTATTGTCCTGGGGGAGCTTAAGGGCACCGTGGTGGCGGGGGCCTCGGGCAATCAGGAGGCGGTCATCGTGGCCCTGACCATGGCTCCCTACCAGCTGAGGATCGCGGAGTTTGAGACAGAGGTGAATGAGAAAGGACGCCGTCTGGGGAGGGGGCCTGTGACCGCCAGTGTGGAAGATCAGAGGATCAGCCTGACTCAAATAAAAAAAAGTTTTTTTGATGTGTTAAAATCTGTTTAAAATGTGGAAAAAATACTGGAAATATTAAGACTTTTAGGGTAGAATATCTATTGTTAAGGAATTTATTGCAGGAGGATGCAGATATGAGCGAAGTCATTGTAATTACCTCCGGAAAAGGCGGGGTGGGTAAAACCACAACCTCTGCAAACATTGGAACAGGCCTGGCTATGCTGGGCATGCGCACGGCTCTCATCGACACGGACATCGGGCTTAGGAACCTGGATGTGGTCATGGGGCTGGAGAACCGGATCGTCTACAATCTGGTAGATGTTGTGGAGGGGAACTGCAGGATGAAGCAGGCCCTGATCAGAGACAAAAGATACCCGAACCTGTACTTGCTCCCCTCGGCTCAGACCAGGGACAAGTCGGCAGTAAATCCTGAACAGATGATAAAATTAACAGAAGACCTGAAAGATGATTTTGACTACATACTCCTGGACTGCCCGGCGGGCATTGAGCAGGGGTTCCGCAACGCCATCGCGGGCGCTGACCGGGCATTGGTGGTGACCACCCCCGAAGTGTCGGCCATCCGGGACGCGGACAGGATCATCGGGCTTTTGGAGGCCAGGGACATGGGCCAGGTCCAGCTGATCGTGAACCGGGTCAGGACGGACATGGTCCGCCGGGGGGACATGATGTCCGTGGACGATGTGATGGACATTCTGGCTATCCCCCTTTTAGGGGCTATTCCGGATGATGAGTCCATCGTGGTCTCCACCAACCAGGGGGAGCCTTTGGCAGGCACGGACACGCCGTCGGGACAGGCATACCTTGACATCTGCAAGCGGCTTCTGGGGGAGGATATCCCTGTTACGGTCTATGACGGCGGGAAAAGTTTTATATCCAGACTGACGGGATTTTTAAAACGGGCTTAGGAGGGGGAGTATGTACCGCAGCAGACGCGTATTCGGGAACCGGTCCGGGGAGATCGCCAGAAAGCGGTTAAAGCTGCTTTTGGTAGCGGACAAGACCAACTGTTCTCCTGAGTTTCTGGAGATGATAAAAGACGATTTGTTTCTGGTCATCTCAAAATACCTGGACATTGACAGGGGGGATATGGAGGTGGGGCTGACAAAGGCCTTTTGCGGCAGGGAACAGATACCTGCCCTCTATGCCGCCGTACCTGTAGATGGAAGTCTTATAAGAGGACATTTTCATGCTGTTATTTGATTACAATTTCAAAAGATACAATTTCCGGGTGGTGCTTTACATGCTGGCTTTAAGCGTTATCGGCATTCTGGCCATCTGGAGCGCAACCAATCAGAATGAAGCCATGGTGGGAAAGCAGATTATGGGTATCGGCATCGGCCTGTTTTTGGCTGTGGCCCTGTCCCTCATTGATTATCACAAGCTTTTATCCATGAGCACCATGATCTACCTGGTCTGCGTGGTCATGCTGGTGGCGGTTCTCCTCATGGGTACCTCCAGAGGCGTTGCCACCCGGTGGATCGTGCTGCCGGTCATCGGCCAGATCCAGCCGGCGGAGTTTGTAAAGATCGGACTCATCATGTTTTTTTCCTGGTATTTCGGCAAGTATGAAGATCGGAAAAATCAGCCGTCCATCCTGGGTATCGGGGCGCTTTTGTTTGCGGTGCCGGCGTTTCTCATATTCAGGCAGCCAAACCTGTCCACCACCCTGGTGGTCACTGTGATCATCGCCTCCGTGGTGTTCGCGTCGGGAGTCAGCTACAAGTGGGTCCTTGGGACCTTGGCGGTGGTGATCCCCGCCGCGGGGATTATCATCTACCTGCTGCGCTACGACATGATACCGTTTATCGAACAGTACCAGGCCAACCGCATCCTGGCGTGGATTGACCCGGAGAAGTACGCGGAGGCCTATTACCAGCAGGAGAACTCTATCATGGCCATCGGCTCCGGGCAGCTGTGGGGCAAGGGCCTTAGCAACACGGAGATCGCCTCGGTAAAAAACGGCAATTTTCTCATTGAGGAGCAGACAGACTTTATCTTTGCCATTGTGGGGGAGGAGATGGGGTTTGCGGGAGCCCTCCTTGTCATGGGCCTGCTTTTGCTGATCGTCATGGAGTGTCTTGTTATGGCAAGCCGGTCAAAGGATCTCTCCGGCAGGCTGATCTGTGTGGGCATGGCCACGTTTCTCGCGTTTCAGAGCTTTGCCAATATCGCGGTGGCTACGGCGATCTTTCCCAACACGGGACTGCCGCTGCCGTTTATCAGTTATGGGGTCAGCTCCCTGCTGAGTCTTTACATCGGCATGGGAGTGGTATTAAATGTAGGGTTACAGAGAAGGACGAGAGAAGATTACTAGAATAGAAGAGAGGGAGAAGGTAAAGACATGAATATCGGTTTAATTGCCCATGATTCAAAGAAAAAACTGATGCAGAATTTCTGCATCGCGTACAGGGGGATCTTAAGCAAACATTCCCTGTACGCCACCGGGACCACAGGCCGCCTGATCGAGGAGATGACCAACTTAAATGTCCACAAGTATTTGGCTGGCCATCTGGGGGGAGGCCAGCAGCTCTGTACGGATATTGAGCAGAATCAGCTGGATCTGGTGATCTTTATGCGGGAGCCGGATATGCCAAAGAGGGTGGACCCGGCCAGCAGTCCTATTGTCCGGGTGTGCGACATGCACAACATCCCCCTGGCCACCAACGTGGCCACGGCGGAGCTTCTTGTGAAGGCTCTGGAGCGGGGAGACCTTGAGTGGCGGGAGATGTACAAGTGATGAGGCGAAAGAAAAACCTTAGGGCCGCAAAAGCCGGGGTCTGCCTGTCCGTCCTTGGGGTGTGGGCGGCGGCGTCCCTTTACGGATGCGGCTTTGGGGAGACGTCAAGCTTGGAAAAACCCTACTCCTTTGAGGAGCGGCCCTTTGTCACGGAAGAACTTGCCCAGGACGGGGAGACGCTTACAGTGCCTCTGTTTGCCCGGGATCTGTGCGTGGTGGCGGACGAGGCTGCGTTTGACGGGGAGGAGGTGGACTCGGAGGCAGGCGTTTTGTTTTCTCTGTCCGACGGGGAGGTGCTCTACAGCAAGAACGCCTTTGAGCGGCTCTATCCGGCCAGCACCACCAAGATCATGACAGCCCTCCTTGCGGTCAAGTACGGTAATCTGGAGGATATGGTGACAGTGACCGAGGACGCGGTGATCACGGAGGCAGGGGCTACTTTGGCGGACCTAAAGCCGGGAGATACCCTGACTATGGAGCAGCTTCTCTACGGTCTTATGCTGCCCTCCGGCAATGACGCCGGGGCGGCTATCGCGGTCCACATGTCTCAGAGCATTGAAAACTTTGCCGCGCTGATGAACGAGGAGGCGGCAAGACTGGGGGCCACAGGGACCCATTTTGTCAATCCTCACGGGCTCCACGACGAGAACCACTACACCACGGCCTATGATCTGTATCTGATCTTTAACGAGGCCTTAAAATATCCCAAGTTCCGGGAAGTGACGAAAACCGTGGCCTATACGGCCAACTACAAGGACAAGGACGGCGGGGACGTGTCAAAGGTGTGGGAGGGCGGCAACTGGTATCTGACGGGTAAGCGGCAGGCCCCAGAGGGCGTCACCGTGTTCTCGGGCAAGACCGGCACCACCCAGGCCGCGGGCTGCTGTCTGGTCATGGCGTCCAGGAATGGGGGAGAGAGCGGCGATGAGTATGTATCCATTGTGATGAAGGCAAAGAACAGGGATAACCTGTACGAGAACATGACAAATATAATTTCTAAAATTGTCAATTAAGTCATTGCCTTTTATCCCTATTTATACTATAATTAAGAAGAAATCTATCATCTTTTTATACAAAATCAATAAACCCAAGGAGGACACGACTATGGTTCAGATTATAGCTGGAAATAAGGGAAAGGGAAAGACCAAACATCTTTTGGACAAGGCCAACGGAGCCATTAAGGAGGCCAACGGGTCTATCGTTTACCTGGATAAAAGTTCCAAGCACATGTATGAGTTGAGTAACAAGATCCGTCTGATCAATGTAAAGGGGTTCGATATCGCTGACTGTTCCGGTTTTATGGGATTTATCCGCGGGATCATTTCCCAGGATCACGATCTGGAGTTGATGTTTTTGGACAGCTTTTTGAAGCTGGCATGCCTGGAGGGAGAGGACATCTCCCAGGCGGTTGAGGAGTTGGAGAAGATTAGTGAGAAGTTCCACGTAGATTTCGTGCTGAGCGTGTCCCTGGATGTGGACGAATTACCGGAGAATGCAAAAAAGGATGTTATCATCTCTTTATGATCATATATCATCGGATGACTGTATTGTACATAAGAGTGGGGTCTGCTTTGAGGCAGGCCCTTTTTATAGAGAGATGGACTTGAACTTTTTCCCATTCACGTTTATAATAGGGAGAACGCCGACATGATTCTTTGAGTTGACATAATTATTTTATGTTAATTTCATAGACGCAAAGAAGGAGGTGATCGCTGTGGCGAAGAAAAAGGGCAGCAACGTCATTAATTACAATCACAGGAAAGCTTCCATGAATTTTAATATCGGGATGCTGATCTTTGCCATGATCTTTATCTACCTTGTGTTTACGGTGTACTCCTACATGACAAAGGAGAAGATACAGTTTTACGAGGTGACCGACGGGTCCATTGTGGATGACAAGAGCTACACCGGCATCATCCTTCGCCAGGAAACCACCCAGTACGCGGACAGCGCGGGGGCTATTAATTACTATGTGCGGGAGGGGAAGCGGGCTTCCGTGGGCACCAGCATCTATTCCATTGATGAGCGGGGAACCGTGTCAGCTCTTATGGAGGAGCAGAATCAGGGGGCCGGGGCTTTGACGGACCGGGATATCGCGGATCTTAAGAAGCAGCTGAACACCTACGTCCTGTCTTATTCTGATGAGAGTTTTGACGATGTTTACAATACCAGGTATGCTCTGGAGGCCATGGCTCTGGAGTACGTGAATTTTAATACCCTGGACACCCAGGGGGAGATGGCGGCCCAGATGGGCAATGATTTCAGGCAGATCACGGCCCCGGTCAGCGGGGTTGTGTCCTATGGCATTGACAATTTCGAGACCCTGGCCCCGGCACAGATCAGCGAGGCGGTCTTTGACCGGAGCCAGTACACAAAGGCCATCACCAGGGCCGGACAGTGGGTGGAGCCGGGGACGCCCATCTATAAAGTGATCACGGATGATTGCTGGTCCGTGGTCTTTCCGGTGACGGAGGAGGATGGGGTGGCTTTCAGCTCCCAGGGCACGTTAAAGGTCTCGTTTCCGGCCCAGAACCTGACTACAAACGGCGCGTTTTCTCTGATCACTGGCAGCGACGGCAAGGCCTATGGGAAGCTGGATTTTAACAAGTATATGGTCCAGTTCGTGTCGGACCGGTACGTGGATTTTGAGATCCTTACCAGCGTCACCGAGGGACTTAAGATCCCTATAAGCTCTGTGACCACCAAGAATTTTTATCTGATCCCTGTGGATTTTCTCACAAAGGGAGGGGATGGGTTAGAGGACGGGTTTAACAAGGAGGTGTACTCCGAGGCGGGGACTTCCGTGGAGTTTGTGCCTGTGCCCATCTATTTTGGCAATGAGGAGTACTACTATATTGACTGTGACAAGGAAGATTCTATCCGGGCAGGGGATTACCTGGTGCGGCCTGACTCCCAGGAGCGGTTTCAGGTGGGCATCACGGCTTCCCTCCAGGGAGTTTACAATATAAATAAGGGCTATACCGTATTCAGGCAGGTCGAGGTGCTGGCCCAGAGCGATGAATTTTATACCATCCGCAAAAATATGAGCTACGGGCTCAGCGTTTATGACCATATCGTGCTAAACGCGTCGATGATCGAGGCTGAGGGCACGCTAATCTATCAGTGAGAAAGGTGGTTTGTATGGGTGATATTCAGAGAAATTTACATAGGATCCAGAGGGAGATCGGACAGGCCTGTCAGAGGGCGGGAAGGGCTGAGGGGGAGGTGACCCTTATCGCGGTCAGCAAGACAAAGCCAATCGAGCTTTTGCGGGAAGCTTACGACGGCGGAACCAGGGAGTTTGGGGAGAACCGGGTGCAGGAGCTTCTCTCAAAGATTCCTCTGATGCCTTCGGACGTAAGGTGGCATCTCATCGGCCACCTCCAGACCAACAAGGTGCGGCAGGTCATAGGAAAGACATGCCTGATCCACTCCGTGGACTCCCTGAAGCTGGCCGGGGAGATCGAGAAGGAGTCCAAACGGCAGGACGTGGTGACAGATATCCTGCTGGAGGTAAATGTGGCAAGGGAGGAGAGCAAGTTCGGATTTTTGCTGGAAGAGGTGGAGGAAGCCCTTAAGACCATAGGGGGATTTCCCCATGTCAGGGTCCGCGGGCTCATGACCGTAGCTCCTTTTGTAGAGGATGCCGAGAAAAATCGCGCTGTTTTTAGAAAATTATATGATTTTTATGTTGACATGAAACCTGAATTTTGCAAGGGATTGTGTAAAAAATGCCCTGAAAACCGCATGAATAGC
>CAJUPQ010000007.1 GCA_910588505.1 uncultured Hungatella sp.
ATTTGGAATTTTCAGGGTCTTACATACTGTTCAATCTTCGATTTTCAAGGTCCGTTGTGTTGCTTTCTCAAAATCAGCTTGTTTATGTTACCATACTTCTTTTGATCTGTCAACTATTTTTTAAATTATTTTTCAGATTCTTCATCCGATTTAGTTTTGTACGCCCCGCTCTCACGGGGCGAGTCTTATAATAACAAATCCATTTACAAAAGTCAACACTTTTTTTGGAATTTTTTAACTTTTTTCAGACCTTTGAATCCACAGTAAACCAGAACGCAACCCCGTCCTCCACATTCCGTACACCGCATTCTTTATGGTGGGAGTCTATGATAGCCTTCACGATCGACAATCCGATCCCGCTGCCCCCATATGCCCGTGTCCTGGCTTTATCCACTTTATAAAATTTTGTCCACAGGTTAGGAAGGGCCTCCTGGGGGATCTGCAGCCCCGTATTTCTCACTGTCACCCTGACATCTTCCCCCAGTTCTTCTATTATAATAGAAATAACTCTCTCCCCACCCAGATGATTCAGGGCGTTGCTGACATAGTTGGTTACCACCTCCTCGATTTTAAATTCGTCCGCCCACACATGCACCGGATGATCGCAGTCAAACATAATAACCGCCTGTTTCTGTTCAATTAAGATTTTAGCGGCAGTCAATACTCCATGGATCAGTTCCACCAGGTCAAACCGCTCCATAGTCACCATGTCATTTCCCGACTCCAGGGCATTGAGGGTCAAAAGCTGCCTGACCATGGTGTTCATTTTGTTGGCCTCATCCATGATAACCTCACAGTAATAATCCCGGCTCTCCTTGTCCTCGGCCATGCCCTCTGTCAGCCCTTCAGCATACCCCTGAATCAAGGCGATCGGGGTCTTTAGTTCATGGGATACGTTGCCGATAAATTCCTGCCGCATCTCGTCAATCTGGTTTTTCTCCTCAATATCTTTTAACAGCTGATTGTTGGCAGATTTCAGCTCTCCGATGGTCTCCTTTAATTTATCTGACAGGACATTTACACTGTTGCCCAGGACTCCGATCTCATCCTGTGCATCATCCTGGTATTTGGCGTCAAAGTCCAGGTGGGACATGCGCTCTGAAATATGGGCCAGCTGCAAGATCGGTGAGGTGACCTTTTTCGTGGTAAAATACACCACGACGCTGCCGAGAACCAGAGCAATAATCCCCACATAGGCTAAAAATTTATTGGACAGCTGCACGCTTTCCCGAATACTTGCCAGAGGGATGGACATGATAAAAATGGTCCGGTTGTCCGTGTAGTACCCCCAGCTCTCCAGATAGAACGATTTCGAGCGGCTGTCATAGGTTTTTTGGATGGTATAGTTATCTTCCTCCAGGATCAGTTCTGTCCTAGGATTATTTCTTCCCACCATGTATTGAAATACCCGGTCCATCATAAATTTCACATCCCGGGTAGACGCTACCACCGGAGTATTGCTGAAACTGTCAATAATCACCATAGTGATATTGTACTGGTCTCCCAGATTCCGCAGAAGCTCAATAGCCGGCGTCTGTATTTCTTCCCCGTTGCTGTCTGTGATAAATTCGTCGTTAATACTCCCCCCAGCCTCCCATTTTTCCATAACCAGCTCATTCATCTTGGTGTAGCCCAGCTGCAGGGCGTCCACCTTCTGGTTTATATAGAACCATTCCAGCATCAAGTTGTTCACACACCAGATGCCTATAAGGATGATGGCCATAAGGCCTATGAAGATCATGGTAAAGCGCACTCTTAAGGAACGTTTCATACTCTACCTCTGCTGCTCCGCCACTTCGAACTTATATCCCATGCCCCAGACGGTCTTAATGTACTCCCCTTTGCTTCCCATCTTGCTTCGCAATTTTTTCACATGGGTGTCAATAGTTCTGGCGTCTCCGAAATAGTCGTAATTCCACACATTGTTCAAAATCTTCTCCCTGGACAGGGCGATCCCCTGGTTATCCACAAAGTAGGACAGCAGCTCAAACTCTTTAAAGCTTAGTTCCACCGGAGTCCCGTCAATGGTTACCTCATGAGCCGCCTTGTTGATATCAATGCCTCCCACCTGGATCACATCGCTGGCCGCGGCATTGCTTCGCCGCAGGATTGCCTCCACTCTGGCCACCAGGATCTTGGGACTAAAGGGCTTGGAAATGTACTCGTCCACTCCCAGCTCAAATCCTTTCAGCTCGTCCCGCTCCTCACCCCGGGCAGTCAGCATAATGATGGGGGTCTGAGAATACTGGCGGATGGCCTTGCAGACCTCCCACCCATCCATCTTTGGCATCATCACATCCAGAATGACCAGCGCAATATCCTTCTGCTTAAAGAATATGTCCACCGCATTCTCCCCGTCTTCTGCCTCTATGACGGAAAATCCTTTTATCGTCAGGAAATCTTTTACCAGTTTTCTCATTCTGGCCTCGTCGTCCACCACCAGTACTTTTAGATTTTCCATGGTAAAACCTCCTTTTTCTCTGTATTAATGCCATTTTATCAGATAATGATTCATATTTCTATGGGTTCACAGAGATTTCACAGTTGTGTCGGAGGGTACATGCCTTTTAGACAGAGCTGCTTCATATCCTCCAAAAACCGGCGCCTGACAGGCAAATCCTTATGGTCCGGTTATCTGCAGCACAGAAAAAGGCAGAGGAGCCGCCAAACAGCCTTTCCTGCAAGTACTCTCTGCACTCGCAAAATCAGCATATCTGCCAGTTCCTCTGCCTGCTCTCTCCAATCACTTCCGGAATCTCTGCCTTTCTGTCACAGATAATTCTTCCGGCGCTTTTTTGCCTGCGCTTACGCCTCTTCCTCCTGGGCGATCTCAATGCCCAGTTCCTGAAGCTGCTTTTCGTCTACCGGAGTGGGGGCCTCGGTCATGAGGCAGGACGCGTCCTTTACCTTTGGGAACGCGATAACGTCCCGGATGCTGTCTGCTCCCACCATCAGCATGGCCAGGCGGTCCAGGCCGTAGGCCAGCCCTGCGTGGGGCGGAACGCCGAACTTAAATGCCTCCAGAAGGAATCCGAACTGCTCGTTTGCCTTCTCCGGCGTAAATCCTAAAACCTCAAACATTTTTGCCTGGATATCCGCCTGGTGGATACGGACGGAGCCGCCGCCCAGCTCCGTGCCGTTGAGCACGATATCGTAGGCTTTGGCCCTGACAGAACCCGGGTCCTCGTCGATCTTGCCCCAGTCCTCCTCCATGGGCATGGTAAATGGATGGTGCATGGCCACGAACCGTCCCTGCTCTTCGGAGTACTCCAAAAGCGGGAACTGGGTAACCCACAAAAATTTAAAGTCGTCTTTCTTCAAAAGGTCCTGCTGCCTTGCCAGCTCCAGACGGAGATTGCCCAGCACGTCCCACACTACCTTGTTCTTGTCAGCGGCAAAGAGAAGGAGATCTCCTGGTTTGCCGTCCATGGCAGCTGCCAGGTCATGCAGCTGCTCTTCGGTCATAAATTTGGCGAAGGAAGACTTGTAAGAGCCGTCCTCCAAAACAGCCAGATAGGCCAGCCCTTTGGCTCCAAAGCCCTTGGCAAACTCCACCAGAGCGTCAATCTTCTTGCGGGCCATGCCGCCCTGGCCCTTGGCATTGATTCCCCGGACACTTCCGCCCTGGTCCAGGGCGTTTTTGAACACGGCAAACTCACAGTCTCTCACCACGGAGGACACGTCTTTCAGCTCCATGCCAAAGCGCAGGTCAGGCTTGTCGGAGCCAAAGCGGTCCATAGCCTCCTGCCACGTCATCCTGGGGATGGGCATGGGAATCTCCACATCCATCAGCTCCTTAAACAGCCTCTGGAGCAGACGCTCATTGACATCGATCACATCGTCCACATCCACAAAGGACAGCTCCATGTCGATCTGGGTAAACTCCGGCTGGCGGTCCGCCCGAAGATCCTCATCCCTGTAGCATCTGGCCAGCTGGAAGTAACGGTCATAGCCGGAGCACATCAGCAGCTGTTTGAACAGCTGGGGGGACTGGGGCAGGGCGTAGAAGGAGCCCGGGTGTACCCGGCTGGGCACCAGATAGTCTCTGGCTCCCTCAGGCGTGCTCTTTATAAGGGTAGGAGTCTCAATCTCCAGAAAGCCTTCCTCTGCCAGAAATTTTCTGGTGAGAATAGCGATATTGCTTCGAAACATCATGCTTCTTTGCAGGTCAGGCCGCCTTAAATCCAGGAAACGGTATTTTAGCCGCAGCTCTTCCTTGGTCTTGGAGTTCTCCTCAATAGGGAAGGGCGGGGTCTCGGACTCTGACAGGATCCGCAGGCCGGATGCCCGCACCTCGATGGCTCCTGTGGCCAGGTTTTCATTAACGCCGCCGGACCGGGCCTCCACCTTTCCTGTGACGGCGATGACAAATTCGCTGCGCAGTTTCTCCGCCTTTGAAAAGCTTTCCGCCCCGCAGTCGCTCTCCTCAAAAATGATCTGCAAAATCCCGCTTCTGTCCCTCAAGTCCACAAAAATAATGCCGCCTTTATTTCTGCTCTTCTGCACCCAGCCCATAACCGTGACATGTTCGCCTACATTGGCCGTGCCAAGCTCCGTACATCTGTGGGACCGCTTCAGCCCCATCATTGATTCTGCCATAATCTCCTCCATTTCTGCCAGCGGGTTTCCGGGTACTCTTTGCACTCCGCTGCATTTCGATTTTTAAAGTCAGGCCTGCAACTGGCCTTTAGCGCCTGCTGCCTACTTAAGCGCTTCCCTGTAAAATTCCCTGAACTGAGTGTAACCGTCTTTCTGCAGCTGCTCTTTCTGGAACTTCTTGTTCTTGTTCATCTGGGCCACCAGAACCTGGATGCCCTCTGCCCGCGCTTTCATGGCCTCATTGATCACATCTCCAAGCCGCTTGCTGCCCAGCCCCTTTTCGAAGAGGTAGGCGATCTTTTCCTCCTGGTCCGGAACCTGGAAGTTTT
Source organism: uncultured Hungatella sp. (assembly GCA_910588505.1). Classification (GTDB taxonomy): domain Bacteria; phylum Bacillota; class Clostridia; order Lachnospirales; family Lachnospiraceae; genus UBA3402. Next base: position 4,929 of record CAJUPQ010000007.1, read on the forward strand.
GGTCCATCAGGATGGTGACGATCCGCTCAAATCCGATGGAGAAGCCGCAGGCCGGGGTCTCCATGCCGGTAAACTTGCCGATCATCTTGTCGTAGCGGCCGCCGCCTGCCACGGAACCGCCAAAGCCCTCCATGGCCACCTCGAAAATGGTTCCCGTATAGTAGGACATCCCTCTCACCAGGGTAGGGTCAAATTCGATGTTAAATTCCGCCACAGCCACGTCTTTCACCGTATCCATAATGTGGGCCAGTCCCTGGGACACACTCTGGGGCATCACATCTTTTAACAGCTCTCCCAGCCTGCGCACGCCGTCGGCGTCCTTTGTCACTGTGGTGAACAGGCCAAGGTATCGCTCCACCTGGTCCTCCCCGTAGCCGTTTTCCAGAAGCTCCGCCTTTACGCCGTTCATGCCGATCTTGTCCATCTTGTCCAGGGTGATAAACACCTGGTCGTAGGACTCCTCACGAAAGCCGCACCAGGCGGCCATGCCTTTTAAGATCCCACGGTCATTGATCCGCACCGTGAAGGAATTGTCCGGGCAGATCTTCCCCAGGGCCGTGGTGGTGGCCAGGATCAGCTCAATCTCCGCCAGGGAGGTGGCGTCCCCAAGAATGTCGATGTCGCACTGGACAAACTGACGGAAGCGCCCTTTCTGGGGCCGGTCAGCCCGCCACACGCTGCCCATCTGCAAGGCCTTAAACGGGGATGGGAGGGACGCCGCATTGTTGGAGTAGTATCTGGCCAGGGGTACGGTCAGGTCGTAGCGGAGCCCGCCGTCCACCAGATCCCCGTCGGACCTGGCGCTCTCCAGGTTCAGCTTCTCGCCTCTCTTTAAGATCTTGAAGATCAGTTTTTCATTGTCCCCGCCCTGCTTGCTGGTCAGATTCTCGATGTGCTCCACACACGGAGTCTCGATCCGGGAGAAGCCGAAGGCTCTGTAGGTCTCCTGGATCTGACTCATAACATAGTTTCGGATCTGCATCTCCCCGGGCAGGATATCTTTCATACCGGTTACCGGCTTTTTCTTCAATGCCATAGATTTTCCCCGCTTTCTTCCTCTTTTAATCCTGTTTTGTGTAAACGATTATACTATTACTGTCCGTAAATGGCAATGTTTTTATGATGTTTTGGGGCTGCCTAAATTTCTTGCGTTTTTTTCATATCATGTGTATACTATAACCATGAGAAGAAACGGCTATATACAGCATTTATTTATTTTGTTGGGGACTATGATCACTTTCGTCGTCCTCCTGCTGGGTGGCATCGCGTTTTATGGAAAGACCCAGATTGAAAATGAGCTTTTCTTTGTAAACAAGCGTTCTCTAAAGCAGATCGGCCTTGGCACCAGTTTAAAGCTGGCGGAATATAACCATTTAAGCAGCAAAATTGCCAATGACAGCCATATCATCGACATGCTGAGTCAAAATGAGGATGTCCGCAACGGCGATGCTGTGGAAAAAGCGACTCAGGAGATCCTTGACAGTTACGCCTGGACCTATTCTGAATATAACGCCCTAGTTTATACCTATGTTATGTCCAAAGAAGGAACTCTCTACCCCAGCGCCTACAGCCGGGACACCGCTATGGAACTGATCCTGGAATATTTTGATTTTGATGATTTTCTTGCAAAACCGGATGTTTTTTATTATCAGCCGACCATTGAAAACAAAAAGGAAAAGGGTGTAACCCGCTATTCCTTTTTTTTGATACGAAAAATAAAGGACCATATTACGGAAGAAGTGTATGGCTATGTTATTTTAAATATCAGCGAAAAGAATCTCTATGACACCTATAAGGATCTGATCGATACAGGCAAAAACTTTTATATTACCGACCCTGACGGCATGATCATCTCCGAAAAAGACAAACAGCGGATCGGGACTTTCTGCGGCGTCAAGATCAGCCAGATCATCGCCAGCGGTCATGAGGATAAACTGGTCCTGTGGGATGACCGGGGAAAGGAGTCGTATTTTCTCTACTATGAGATCCCCCAGACCGGCTGGTATCTGGTTGAGACCATTGAAACGTCAGGGCTTTTAGTCTCTCTCGGAAAATTTAATCTGCTGATCGTGGGGACTACGGCTGTGGTGATTATTGTCCTGCTTTTCATCTTAAATTTCTTTTTGAAGGCCATATCAGAGCCTGTTATGGCGGTGAAAGAGCGGATGACAGAAGTGGCGGACGGCAACATGCAGGTACGCCTCCCTGAATCCGGGAAAGGCGAATTTGGGGAAATGGCCAGAGCATTTAACTATATGGTCAACCAGATGAACGAATCCATGGATGCCGTGAAGGAGGAGGAAAAGCAAAAGCGCCTTGCGGAACAGGATTTTCTCCGGGCGCAGATCAACCCTCATTTCATCTACAATACCTTAAGCTCCATTCGTTTTTTTGTGGAGATGAACCGAAATAAAGAAGCGGAGGACATGCTCTATCATTTTTCCAGGATCCTGCGAAAGTCCCTGTCAAACCCCAATGCGTTTGTGACCATCGGCGCGGAGCTTGAGACCATTAAAGACTATGTGGAACTTCAGAAAAAAAGGTATGAAAACAGTTTTATTGTGGAATATGAGATTGATCATGAAATCCTTGAAAATAAAATCCCTGTATTTATTCTCCAGCCCATTGTGGAAAACGCGATTTTTCACGGGATGACGCCGGAAAGGGTCTGCCGAATCTTGATCAGAGGCTTTGAACAGGGGGATTGCCTGTATTTGCTCATCTCTGACAACGGCCGGGGCATCAAATCAGAACAGTTAAACCAGCTGTTCTTAAAGGAAGGGCATCTGAGCAAGGTGGGAATCCAAAACGTTCACGAAAGAATCCAGCTGAATTTCGGAGAGGAGTACGGTTTAAAAGTAGAGAGTGTTGAGGGAAAAGGAACTACGGTAACTTTTGTTTTGCCAAGGAGAATGGAATGTTAAGTGTGTTGATTGTTGATGATGAGGCTCCCATCAGGGATTGGGTGGAGTACTGTCTAAAGCGGGAGCCGGAAAAAATACAGATCCTGGGCGTGGCCAAAAGCGGACAGGAGGCCTGTTCCCTGGTGAAAAACCAGATCCCGGAAGTGATCATTACCGATATCCGCATGCCGGGAATGAGCGGCCTGGAACTGATGAAATACATGCGTGAGCGGGCGCCCTACACAGAGTTTATCATTCTGACCAACTACGCGGAGTTTTCTTACGCCAAGGAGGCGATCTCCTGGGGAGCCAGGGAATATCTGCTGAAATCGGAAATGAAGGCCGATGATCTGATCCGCATTTTAAATAAGATTGAGGAGGAAAAACTACGGATCAGACACAGCAAAAAACAGCAGCGGCTTCCCAACGGTTTTGTGGATCTGTATGGCTTGTATCAGACGGACCAGGATTCCAGACGCAGGGAGTTTCTAACGGATATCGGCGTCCGGACAGAGGAGGCCTGCCAGGTCCTCTGTTTTGGCCAGAGCCAGCCTGAAAAACAGGGGGAGTTTTTCACTTCCCTGGCGGCTGCGGAGGGTGTGAGCCGCTGTATTCCAGCGTCAAGAAACGAATACCTGCTGCTGATCCTTCAAGACGCCCATCCAAGGAAGCTTAAAGGCGCGGGAAGACGCATGGCTGAAAAAATCCTGGATTCCCGCAATACTGTGGTGGGGATCAGCCATTGTTTTTCGGATACGGAAGATTTTATTACAGGCTTAAAGCAGGCCATCACAGCCTATGAGTACCATTTTCTTTCGGAAAATCAGCGAATTTTCGATTATGACAGCCTGGCCCACTTACCTCAGCTAAATTTTGAGATGGTAAGGTCCAAATATCAGGAAATCCAGACAGCTTTATCGTATAATCAGTATGATCAGGCGCTGGTTTATCTGGAACAATGGTTTTCCATGTTAAAGGACATCAGCGCCCAGGACGTGGAATGGGCTGTTGAACGATGCCGCCGTCTGGTCCTTATGGTGGAGGAGCAGTGTTTTCACCTGGACCCTTCTGAGGAGAGGGAGGCCAAAATAGGCTTTCTTCCGAAGAATTTACGGGAATGTAAAAATTATTGTGAGCAGCTGATCCAAAAACTGTACGATAAAAAGAACGGGAAATATTCCCAGTCCATTGAGCAGGCCCTGAACTATATTCACAACAATTATAATAAAGATATTTCCCTTGTCCACGTGGCCGGAATCATCTTCCGGTCTCCTGAATATTTTTCCAGGCTTTTTAAGGAAGAGGTGGGGGAGAATTTCAGCACTTACCTGATACGCTACCGCCTAAACCGCGCCCGGGAGATGCTGAAAAAAACGGATATGAAGATATCGGAGATCTCCTATCAGGTAGGCTACTCCACTCAGAGTTATTTTTCACGCCTTTATAAAAAATATATGGGGAAAACTCCGGAAGAAGAGCGCTCTAAATCATAACATTCCAAAAGGGAGCCGCCCCGTTTGGCAGCTCCCTTTTTTCTTAGTCTATGCTTCCTCCGCTTCTCTTACCAGGCGGATCACGCGGCTGCTTCCCAGCCGGCTGGCCCCCAGGCGAAGAAAACGCTGGGCGTCTTCCAGCGTGGAGATCCCTCCCGCCGCCTTGATCTTTACATCTTCTCCCACATGTTCCGCTAACAGTTCCACATCCTCAAAGGTGGCGCCACAGGTGGAAAAGCCTGTGGATGTCTTGATATAATCTGCCTGGGCAGATGTTACGACCTGACACATGCGGATCTTTTCTTCTCTGGTGAGAAGGCAGGTCTCGATGATCACTTTGAGGATCTTGCCTCCGCACGCGGCCTTGACTTTTCGGATCTCCTGTTCTACCTGATCAAACAGTCCGTCTTTTACCCATCCAAGGTTTATGACCATATCAATCTCATCGGCTCCGTCTTTGACGGCCTGCTCTGTCTCAAACACTTTTACTTCTGTGGAAGAGTATCCGTTTGGAAAGCCGATCACCGTACAGAGTGCCATGTTCTCTCCCACATATTGTTTAGCCTGTCTGATGTAAGAGGGCGGAATGCACACGGAGGCTGTGCCGTAAGCCATGGCTTCCTCACACAGCTGGCGGATGGATTCCCAGCCGGCTGTCTGCGCCAGCTGTGTGTGGTCCACATGTCTTAATATTTCTTTTCGGTCCGTTATCCTGGCATAAACCAATTTCCGCTCTTTTGGCTTCTCCTCCCCTATTTTATAGGCTGTTGTCAGCCGTTCTGCCGCGTCTTTGATGCGTTTTTCGTCTGATGTGTACAAAACCGCCAGAGTGTCTCCTTCCTCCACATAGTCTCCGTACTTCTTTACCAGGCGGATTCCGGCGGACATATCGATCACATCTTCTTTTTTGCTTCTGCCGGCTCCCAGCCCCACGCAGGCCAGGCCGATCTCCTCGGCGTCCATGGCCTGTATATATCTGGCTGATACGGCTTTTACCGGGACCTGGATCTCTGCCTGTTTAAATTTGCCGGGATCTTTCACATATTGGCTGTCTCCGCCCTGACATTCTACCATCTCTATCAGTTTTTTTAACGCGGAACCGTCCTCAATGGCTTTCCGGGCCATGGCCCGGCATTCCTCCATGGTTCCCTTCCCGGCCAGAAAAAGCATTGCCGAAGCCAGTTCCAGACATACGAAGGTCAGATCTTCTGGTCCGCTGCCTTTGAGGGTTTCCACTGCTTCTGCCACCTCAAGAGAATTTCCGACGGCGTACCCAAGGGGAATATCCATATCCGTGATCAGGGCGCAGCACCGCCTCCCTGCCCTGGTTCCGATGGCCACCATCTTTTCAGCCAATCGGATGGAGTCGTCCAGGGTCTTCATAAACGCGCCGCTTCCCGTTTTTACATCCAGCACGATCCCGCAGCTTCCCGCCGCGATCTTCTTGCTCATAATGGAAGCGGCGATGAGAGGAACGCTGTCTATGGTAGCCGTTACATCCCGAAGCGCATACAGCTTTTTATCCGCGGGAACCATATTGCCCGATTGTCCGATCACCGCTATATTGCAGCGGTTTACAATATCGTAAAATTCGTCTTTGGGAATGGCTGTGCGCATCCCTGGTATGCTTTCCATTTTATCTACCGTACCGCCTGTATGGCCAAGGCCCCGCCCTGAAACTTTTGCCACTTTCACTCCCAGGGAAGCTACGATGGGGCCTACGATCAGCGTGGTCTTGTCCCCCACGCCTCCGGTGCTGTGCTTGTCCACCTTGATCCCCTGGATGGCTGACAGATCCGCCATTTCCCCGGAGGAGGCCATGGATAGGGTCAGCTCTGTCATCTCCTCGTCTGTCATCCCTTTAAAGCAGATGGCCATCAGCATGGCTGCCATCTGATATTCCGGAATCCTGTCTTCTGTAAATTCCCGGACGATGTACCGGATCTCCTCTTTTGTCAGGGCCTCTCCGGCTTTTTTCTTTTCAATCAGATCATACATTCTCATAATTATATTCTCCTGTGTCAAATGAGTCTGTTTACCCAGATCGGGCTGGTCCACGCCATATGTTCATCTGCCTGTATGACTTTCACATAGTAGCAGTCCCCGTCTTTCCACTGGGGATCTGTATAAGAGAAATCACAGATCCCGTCCGCGGCTTCCTTCTGCGCCAATACATGGTTATTCTTCACAATCTGCACTTTAGCTTTGTCCACCGCCATGACGCTGACATCCAGAACAACCGGCTCTCCTTCTTTTATCTTGATTTCCTGGCCCATATGGGCGGTCCCTGCCTTCAGAGATGCCAGGATCCTTGCGCCTGTAGTTGCATAGGTAAATCGGTCGTACATGGCGTCGTAGATCGCCTCCCGGCTGAATTCCGGGACGATCACCGCAAAAATCCCGCCCTCCACACCGTGCTCCATCTGATGGGAGTCGCTTCCTGCCGTAAAGCCTATGCGGTATCGTTTTGCCAGGGCATCCTGCACGGAACGTCCCTTCATCTTTTTTATATTCTTCGTATACTTAGACTGGCTTTCAAAGTCCTCGAAGTTGGCATGTCTGGAAAAGATCTCCGCCAGACGCTGGATCTGCTCATCATGAAAATCCCAGTCCGTAGCAGCGCTGACAATGACCCAGTCCGCTGCCGGATGATGGGGAAATGCCATGGCTTTGTATTCTTTCAGACTTTCAAACAGTTTAAAGGGCGTCATGCCTCCCACATCGCCGGACCGGAAAATGTCTCCCTCGTCCCCCCGATAATAGATATTTTTGTGCCCGTAATCGTACCGATACTCATTTGGGGTCCACTTTTGTGATTTGCGCTGTGTTTACGATGTTCTTTTTGAATATTTTATAGTATTTTGTCCATTTTTTACAGGGACGCACTTGACATTTCTTTGCATTATTATGGTTTTGTCTGCTGTTTTTTATGCTTTATTGTAACTTTTTTGACTTTTTGTCTTATTTTAACTGTGGACAGTGCCGTTTTCTGCCGGCTTCTGGTGATTTGTCTGTAAAAGTAAAGGTGTGGTTATACAAAAACCCCAGGATTGTTCATCCTGGGGTTTTTGCGTAAGAAAATTCGGTATCCATTGTATAGAACACGTACATGTCCAGCCTGCGTTTGGCAGGTGGCATAATCATAACCCTATAAGCCATATTTAGCATCTATCTCATCAATAGCTCTATCAAAGTCCTCTCCTTCCCTGACTGGCATCACGACAACCTCCGCATTCACTGCTGCCAAATTTTCCACAAGACACCCAAGGCCCTGATCCAAAATCTCTATCTGAATCATCCTCGACTGACTCAACTTTTTACAGTCAGATACGCACAATCGGTCGTTGTATCCAAAATTTTCTTCAATCCTCCAATTTGCAATGCCCCATTTAGTCCAATCTTATATGTAACTCCAGAGGAATAGTTCACATCTAAATGATATAACGGATGTATTTCTTTATTTTCATGTTCTGGATCGTAGTCATAACGTATATATCCCTCCTCCATATACCAGAGCTTAAACAACATCCTCCATATATCATCAATATTTTTATACTCATAGTCTTCAGCACTTTCAATGATAAAGTCCATTACACTCTCCAGTGATTCGCCCAGTTTTCCATCCTTTTTAAATATACTTATTAACAAAGAAATCATCTGAAGCGTTATTTCCACATCCGTCAGACTGTCATAAATCCTAAAATAGCGCTCATCTTTCTCTTCTATCGAAAAGGGGAAGCAAATAGAAAATGCTTTTTTATTTGTTTCGTAAAACACTCTGCTCATTTTATCAATGCATATAATAACTCTTCCCCTCTCATTCACAATTCCTTTCTCACTATCATTAATCAACTTGAGTGTCTCCAATAAGAGTAATATTACATCCTGTTTGTTTCGAACCGGTCTTAACACTTTTTCGCTAAAAAACTCTCCTATCTTTCTTTCTATAATTTTCATCTTTATCATCATCCTTTAGTTCATCAAACTATAATTCATCCTGATAATTTCGAATAATCTATCGCGGTCCAGTTCGTCCTTATAACCACTTTTAATTATACTATGCAGCTTGCTTCTATACATCTTTTCTATACGCATTTTATCCATAATCTCCTCGACTATATCTTGCTGAGATTTGTAAATATTATTTCTATTAATTATCGCGTTATTTAAGATTTTCTTTTGCTGCTGGTTGGGTTCCTTCACATGGAGATACCCATTCTCTTCCACAAAAGCCACTCCCTGCTTTATTCTCTTAATCGTCACTTCCTCTTCATTTGGTATAATAAAATAAGATGTTATAAAGGAACGTGTCAACATCATATATATTGAATTTCTATTTTGCAAATCCTCGTCTAATGGATTTTGCATTAAACAAATCACAAATGGAAATTCCAAACCTTTTACATTGTTCTTATTACTTACAAAAACTGCTCCCTTTCTTTTTTCTTTCGTTTCATATCCGATATTAATGTCCCATCCAAATTTTTCCCCGACAGCTGACTGGAGTTCATTTGCCAGCTTGTAATTTTCATTAATATTTTCCAAAAACATGATTCCTATGTCATCTGGCTGTAGAGTAGGATTATTTCTTCTCAAATCATCGATAATATCTAAAATCTGTGTTATATACTGCCGTCTGTCAATCGATAGAATCTCAATATTCTTTATCCCTGTATTTCCCAAATCTTCGAATCTTCGCAGTGGCTTTCTCTGTAAATCATAAAAACCCTTCTCTTTCTTTATATCATACCCGCACGCTTCCCATGCTTTATCGTCCAACCATCTCAAATACTTATCTGGTTCATTTGAAAACAATCCCATTCCTATAGCATGAGCACACATAAGTGTTTTAGGATCTGTACGGTAACATTTATTCAGTAAAAAGTCAGGATTCACTTCACTGACAGATTCTTTTTCAAAGACATTCTGAAATATATCACCTGCTATATATAAGCAGTTTTTTGTAACTTTTTTGCACAGCTCAAAAAAAGCATCTGTAAAATCCTGACTTTCATCAATCAGAATATAATCAAAACATGCCTCAAAATTATTAATTTCATTTAGTTTCTGCAAAGCTCTTCTACACACTTTGTCAAATGTTACACTGTAAGAAAATCTTTCAAATGGAATATTATAAAAATTGCATATATAGCTATACACGCCTGAATTAAAATCGCTTTTAGATCCCCAACCACTCATGACCCACAATTTTTCATTCCATTTTATCTGCTCGTCTACCTTCATAAAATCAAAAAATTCAGGTATTCGCTGTCTTAAATTCTCCGCCAAAATTTTATTATGGCAGGTAAATACGATCTTTAACTCTTGCTTGTCTAAATATAATTCTTTTATTTTATTCAGCAATAATTCCGTTTTTCCAGTACCTGCCAGACCCTGGATCACAATCCGTTCTTTATGTGGCTCATCAAAAATAAACCTGGTCTGATCGCCGTCAAATAAAATGATTTTTCTTCTTATCTTCTCCAGTACAGTATCAGGATAATCGATTCCTGTCCTTTCCACATCATTAATACTACCCGTCAACAAAGAAATCAGAAATTCTCCTTTTCTTGCATCTTCTTTTGAGGGTAATTTATTTTTTTCTAAAAAATCCGATAACATAAGTTTTTTTACATCCCCATAATTGTATGTTACCGTAAACTCATCCTTCCACTGTCTTGGTCTTCCCAAAATTTTCATATAATCATATTTTTTTGATAATTGTCCTAAATCTTCGACAAAATCTTCGTAAAAATCATTGAACTTTTCCTCATTATTTCCATAGTTAATAAACATGATTTTATGTTTAGGAATCAAAACTACGATTCCCTTTTCATATCCATAAGAAGTTTTCTTCTCTTCCAAAGGTCTGTTAATGATATATACTGGATTAATCCCTTTTTCTGCATATTCTTCTAACGCCGAAAAAAACTCTTCTATACCCTCTTTATTTTCTATATTTGTGTAAAACAAACTAATATTTTTTTTCATCATCCTTCTCCTTACTTTTGTCAACTAACTCTATCCTGATTTCCAAATCCATACATTCGGCCATTTTTACCAGTAAGTCTAACGTTGGATTACACTGTCCTGTTTCAAAACGACTTATGTTAGGTCGCTTAATTCCCATGGCACAGGCTAAATCCTTTTGTGTCAGATTTCTTATTTTCCTGCAGGCAATATATTGTTTTATAATCTCTTGTCTTATCAAATTCTGTTTATTAATAATATCGTCGCTTTCTTTTGGTGTATTCATTTTTTCACCTCGCTTGCATTTAATACAATGTAACATATATGTTACGTCAAGTCAACGTATTTTTAAAAGTTTAGCAAAAGGGGCTGTTGCACTAAGATTTTGTAAATCTTCAATGCAACAGCCCCTTGTTTTTTTGTTTGAAATCCTATGATTTTTTATACATTAATGCGACTGAAATACGATTTTAGCGCAACAGCCCCTCTTGTAAATCTTTCTTAACGGATTCAACAGGCTGCCTGCCGCGCAGACTCAAAAATCGACATTCATAAATTAAAAATCGCTCACTGTGACAATGACATTAAATTTTCAAAAAATTCATCGCATGTTCCGTCATCATAATAAATTTTTTCATCCGCAGCAAAATTTTTCCGGGGTTTTTCAGTCTCTTTTGGAACAGCAGCAGCTTACCAAATCCCAGGTAATCCGTGATTCGGGCCTGGATCGGACCTATGCTTACCAGATCATCAACGGCTCGAAAGCACCGGCTCGGGGTTATGAGGGTCAATGAAATGCTGTCGGATATCAATGAAATAATCCTGGAATAGTTGTCCTGTTTATAACAGTTTCCGTTTTCTCTCAATCATCTCATCCACCCGCCCGATATACTGCTCCACATCCTTCACATTCTCCGCCCGCTCAATCCGGTTCTCGTCCCGGTATAGTACCTTGGTGGTACAGCCTGCTCCGCAGGCCACGATAGACTGTTTCTCCTCCATGATCAGAATATTATACAGGCACGCTTTCCCCGGCCGCGCATATCCCACATTCTCAAAGTTCCCCGCCATATTTTTCTGCCGGTACAGATAGTAGGGCTCCATCCCCATCTCAGCCGCATAGGCGGCGGTCAGATCGATCATCTCCTGGGTTCCGGTGATCTTTAAGTCTTTATACACCTCTTTCATGGTATTGAGCCTGGCGGCCCGCTTTATGGCAAGGGAGTGGACAGTGATGCTGTCCGGGTTCAGCCGCCGTATCTCCTCCATGGTGGCTTTCACGTCCCGGACTTCTTCCTCCGGAAGCCCCACGATCAGATCCATATTGATGTTGTCAAAGCCCTCCTCCCTGGCCATGGCAAAGCAGTCTTTTACCATGTCCACGGTGTGGCGGCGGCCGATCAGATCCAGGGTGGCCTGCTTCATGGTTTGGGGGTTGACGGAGATCCTGGTGACACCGTGTTTTTTCAGCACTGCCAGCTTTTCCCTGGTGATGCTGTCCGGCCTCCCTGCCTCCACGGTCAGCTCTTTTACGGCCCTTAGGTCAAAGGTCTTTTCAAGTGTTTCCAGGAGCCGGTCCAACTCTTCGGCCGGCAGGGAGGTGGGAGTTCCTCCGCCGAAGTACACGCTGTCCAGGGTCCTATTCCTCATCATCTCAGCCGTAGCCTTCATCTCCCGGGCCAGCGCGTCCAGGTAGAGGCCGGTCCGGCCTTTCCACTGTCCTATAGGAAATGAGGTGAAGGAGCAGTACAGACAGGTGGTGGGACAGAAGGGAATCCCGATGTACAGGCTGTATCCGTTTTCGTAGTTCAAAGTTTTTAGAAGCTCCCTCTCATGAACCGCCGTCCTGATAGCCAGGCTGGTCTTCTCATCACTGGTAAAATACGTGTCTTTCATGCAGGCGGTGATCTCCTGGCAAGTCTGTCCCGCCTCCAGCTTTGTCATGACGATCTTGGTGGGGCGGATTCCGGTGAGGGTTCCCCAGGGAAGAAGGCGGCCGGTTTGAAGGACCAAAAGGGCGTAGAGCCGTCTCTTGATCCGGCTTTTCGTCTCCAGACGGTTCTCATAGTTGACTTCTATGGGTTCCTCCACGTGCTCCAGCTCTTCCTCAACCGCCTCCCCCATGTCTGCCGGCAGCTCCGGGATTTCCTGGCGCTTGTGGCTGACCACCTTTAGAGAAACGTGTCTCTTTGCCTGGTCCACCATGCCTTCCACGGAGAAGTCCGACTGGGGCGAAGGTTCATGAGAATAGATCTCGCCCGGGTAAAATGCCATAAGAAGTTCCCGGATGTCCTGCTCATAGGCTTTGTCGTTTAACAGAATCTCGATCATGGCCGTCTCTGCCCTCTGTGGCGGGCGATGATGTTGTATTGCTTCTCATGGCCCATGGTGCTGCTTCCGCCGTGGCCCGGATACACCTTTGTCTCGTCCGGCAGCACAAACAGCTTTTTTACAACGGAGTCAATAATCTCCCCGGGTCTGGCCGTGGGAAGGTCTGTCCTGCCCACAGACTCCAAAAACAGGGTATCCCCGGAAAACAGCAGGTTCTCGTCTTCTATATAGTAGCACAGGCATCCTGCCGTGTGGCCCGGCGTGTGGATGACGCTCCACTTTTTGCCCAGCAGTTCCAATGTCTCCCCGTCTTTCAGCCATCTGTCCGCAGTCAGGGACATGGATTCCTCATAGGTGCTGCTTAGGTTCATGTCCGGTTCTTCCAGAAGCTCCATCTCCCTCTCGCTGGCCAGAATCGGGATGTGGAAGGTTCTGCGGATGTCCTCCGCTGCCAGGATGTGGTCAAAGTGGCCGTGGGTCAGTAAAATCGCCTTGGGCTCCACGTTCAGCTCCCTGCATTTGTTCAGGATGTAGGGGGCATTGTCGCCCGGGTCAATGATCACCCCCGGCTTTAAGCCGCCTTCTTCGCTGTTTTCGTCCCGCTCTTTTCTGTAGACGATGTAGCAGTTGGTGCTGACCATGCCAATGACGCAGCACTCTAGATTTAATGCTTTCATTGCTCTTCCTCCTCATTTGATATGTGTGGGCAGGCGGCCTGCCCGGCGCTGCCTGCCAAATCGTCCAAGCTTATTTATCCTGAATGAATGAAGAAGAGAGAAAGCAGGTTATCCCGCTGTTCTCTCTATATCCAAAATCCCCTCAATCTGTCTTAGCTTATCCGTCAGCCGGGTAAGCTCCTCCTTGCCGTGTATGTCAAAGGTCATGATGATGGTAGCCTTGCCCTGCTTGCTGGTCCGCACATTCATGGAAGTGATGTCTATCTGCCGCTCCGTAAATACTTTGGAGATATCCACAAACATGCCGATGCGGTTGTTGGCGTAGATCTGGATCTCTGTGGAGTACCGCTCCTTGTTCTCCGCGCTCTCCGCCTGCTGCCACTCAGCGTCTATGAGCCGCACCCGCTCGCTCTCCTGGAGATTGATAATATTGATACAATCCGTACGATGGATGGACACGCCTCTGCCTCTGGTAACAAATCCCACGATCTCGTCTCCGGGAACCGGGCTGCAGCACCTGGAGAAGCGGACCGCCACGTCGTGGATGCCTCTGACCACGATCCCGCTTTTGGACTTTTTAGCCGCGGGAACCTTGTTAGTCATGTCCTCAAGGCCGTCCAGGATGTTGGCGTCCGTGACCTCCCGCTTCAGCTTTTTGTCCCTGGCCTCCAGCATCTTGTTGATGACCTGGCCTTCTTTCAGGCCGCCGTGGCCGATGGAAGCAAGCACGGAATCCCAGTCTTTGAAGGCGTACCGCTTCATAACCTTTTCCATAAATTCCGGCTTGTTCAGGTCCGGGTAATTGATCCCCTTGGCTTTGCAGTACCGCTCGATCATGTCCTTGCCCCGGACAATGTTGTCTTCTTTTAGTTCTGTCTTGAACCACTGGTTGATCTTGTTCTTGGCCTGAGTGCTCTTGACCAGCTTCAGCCAGTCGCGGCTGGGCCCTTTGGAGTTCTGGGAGGTGATGATCTCGATCCGGTCTCCGTTTTCAATGATATAGTCAATGTTCACCAGTTTTCCGTTGACCCTGGCGCCTACCATCTTGTTGCCCACGGCGCTGTGGATGGCGTAGGCGAAGTCAATGGGCGTCGAGCCGCTGGGAAGGGCTTTTACATCCCCTGATGGGGTGAAGCAGTATACATTGTCAGAGAACAGATCCAGATCGCTTTTGATCAGGCTTAAAAACTCTTTGTTGTCCGACATGTCCCGCTGCCACTCCAGGATCTGGCGCAGCCAGCTAAGCTTTGCCTCCTCGTCGCCGGCAGCCACCTGTCCGCTGCCGCTCTCTTTGTACTTCCAGTGAGCCGCAATGCCGTACTCCGCGGTGCGGTGCATCTCGTAGGTCCGGATCTGGATCTCAAAGGGCTGTCCGTTGCTGCCGATAAGAGTTGTGTGGAGGGACTGGTACATGTTGGGCTTTGGCATGGCGATGTAGTCTTTGAACCTGCCGGGAATGGGCTTATACAGCTCATGGATCACCCCCAGGGCCCCGTAGCAGTCTTTGACGGAATCCACGATGATCCGCACGGCGAACATGTCGTAAATCTGATCCAGGGTCTTATCCTGCTTGACCATCTTTTTATAGATGCTGAAAAAATGTTTTACCCTCCCGTCCACAGTGGACGCGATCTCCGCGTCCGCCATGTGGTGCCTTACTTCTTCCACGATGTCATTGACAAATGCTTTTCTGGCTTCCTTATTTAAAGAGATCTTCTCTGCCAGGTCGTAGTACACTTCCGGCTTTAGGTATTTTAAAGACAGATCGTCCAGCTCCACTTTGATCTTGGAGATGCCCAGCCTGTGGGCAATGGGGGCGTAGATGTCCATGGTCTCCCTGGCTTTTTCTTTCTGCTTCTCCGGCTTCATAAATTCCAGGGTGCGCATATTGTGGAGGCGGTCCGCCAGCTTTATGAGGATCACCCGGATGTCTTTTGCCATGGCCAGAAACATCTTCCGCAGATTTTCTGCCTGGATCTCCACTTTGTCCATGGACCAGGACAGCTGGGTCAGCTTGGTCACCCCGTCTACCAAAAGGGCCACCTCCGGCCCGAACACTTCCGTGATCTCGTCCAGGGTCATCACCGTGTCCTCCACCACGTCGTGGAGGATTCCTGCCACAATGCTCTCCTTATCCAGCTCCAGATCTGCCAGGATGATGGCCACGCAGAGGGGATGGATGATGTAGGGTTCCCCGGATTTGCGCTTCTGGTCTTTGTGGGCGTCCCTGGCAATCTGGTACGCCTTCTCCACCATGGTGATGTCGTCGGAAGGGTGGTACTTGTAGATGCTGCGAATCAGGTCATTATATAAAATCTCCGGACTTGTAAAGGAAGCCGGCGCCTCCAGCTCCCGCTCCAGCTGTCTCTCAGAATGGTTATTGGTCATACATTCACCTTCTTAAGCGTATAAATTGTTCTGTCTCGATTATTTTTATTATTATAAGTTTTCTTATTGGAAAAAGCAAGAGGAAACAAGCGGAATACTCTCCCCCTTTTTCATGAAATGTGCTATACTATGGGTAAAAATCGGCTCTAAGCGCCCCGGCCCTGCTTTATGCAGCATCCGCCGGCCCGTAAGCGCCAGCCGTAAATCCACAGACAAGGAGCAAACCCTATGCATTTTCTTAACCGGAACAATCCCTGCTGGTGCGGCAGCGGATTGAAGTATAAAAAATGCCACTATGATTTTGACCAGAAGATCGCCCAGTACCGACGTCAGGGACACATAGTCCCTTCCACCAGCATGATCAAGACCCCGCCCCAGATCCAGGCCATCCGGGAGAGCGCCAAGGTGAATGTGGCTGTCCTGGATTATGTGGCGGAACATATAAAGGAGGGCGTCACCACCCAGGAGATCGACGACTGGGTGTGTCAGCAGACAGCCAGATACCACGCCTCTTCCGCCACCCTCCAGTTTGAGGGCTACCCCAAAAGCGTGTGTACCTCCATCAATGAGGTAGTATGCCACGGCATCCCCTCCCCGGATGTGGTGCTGAAAGACGGGGATATCGTCAATGTTGACTGTTCTACTAATTTAAACGGGTATTTTTCCGACTCCTCCCGCATGTTCTGCATCGGCAATGTGTCGCCGGAGAAGAGAAAGCTGGTGGAGGTGACAAAGGAGTGCATGGAACTGGGCCTTAAGGAAGTAAAGCCCTGGGGCTTTTTGGGCGATATGGCCCAGGCAGTCAATGACCACGCCAGAGCCAACGGTTTCCGTGTGGTGGTTGATATCGGCGGCCATGGGGTGGGCGTTGAGTTTCATGAGGATCCCTGGATCAGCTATGTGGCCAGGAAGGGTACGGAGATGCTGATGGTTCCCGGTATGATGTTTACCATTGAGCCTATGATCAATATGGGGACTGAGGAGATCTATGTGGATGAGAAAGATGAGTGGACCGTGTACACGGCGGACGGGAAGCCGTCTGCCCAGTGGGAGATCCAGGTGCTGGTGACGGAGGACGGGCATGAGGTAATTTCCTGGTAGGGACTGGAAATCAACAGACATGACTGGCGGCATTGATGGGGCAAGGACAGGATTCATGCAATGCCGCCAGAACATGTTTTTATCTTTACCCTGTTTCATCCCAATCTCTTTTGCTAAAAAGCCCTGCTTTCGCAGAGCTTTTCAGACATTTTCTTTTAGCAACCTGCACCGCCTAGCCGGATTGTGGTAAATGTCAAACCCTTATAAAGCTCATAAGGCACTGCACTCCGGCACAGCACCTTACTTCAACGCTTGGCAGACACCCTAGTACGTCAATGCGGATTTTTACCTTCATCCCCCTAACGCCGTCTTATTCCATCTCCCCATCCGGTAGCACGCCGCCGTCATCACCGCGCCCAGTACCCAGGAGATCAGCAGTGAGATCCAGATACACTCATACCGCCCCTGAGGCAGTTCCGCCGTCTTTGTGACAGCCGCGATCCCATAGGCAAGAGGCACCCGGATCACAACTGTAGTGATCATGGAGATCCACATGGGAGTCATGGTATCCCCGGCTCCTCTCATGACCCCAGACAGACTCTGAGTCACTGCCATGGCTATGTATCCCACTGCCAGGATCTTCATCATGTCCGCGCTAAGGTTCACCAGCTCCTCCGTGTTGGTGAAGATCCCCATAAGAAGATGGCCGAACACTACAATGATCCCCGTGATCACCGCGGAAGTCCCCACGGCAATCCAGGTTCCTTCTTTTGCTCCCTGCTTTACCCGGTCCAGCTTCCTGGCTCCCACGTTCTGTCCCGCGTAGGTGGTCATAGCCGTGCCGAAAGAGAAGTTGGGCATCATGGCAAATCCGTCCACCCTCATGATGATAACGTTGGCGGCGATGACAATCTCCCCAAAGCTGTTGGTCAAAGACTGAACCACAACCATGGCCAGGGAGAAGATGGCCTGGGTCACGCCGGAGGGAAGCCCCAGGCTTAAGACGGTCATAAGGTTGCCCTTGTTGGGCTTTAGATACTTTATCTTCATATCAAACAGATCCGTCATTCTCCGCAGCTTAAACACGCACATAACCGCGGAGATCACCTGGGCGATGACCGTTGCAAGGGCTACCCCGGCCACCCCCATGTTGAGGCCTGCCACGAACCACACGTCCAGCACAATGTTAATGACGGTGGCCACAAGCAGGTACACCAGGGCTGACAGGGAATCCCCCAGCCCCCGCAGCACGCCGCAGAGAATATTGTAGTAAGCCACTCCGCCGATTCCCATGAGGAGAATAAACAGGTAGGAGGCGCACCAGTCGATAATACTGTCCGGCGTGTTGAGCATGTGCAGCACAGGCCGAATAATCATGGACCCGAAAACCATAAGAAAAACGGAAGCCGCCGCGGTCAGCGTGATGGTGCTTCCGATGGTCCGGGACAGATTCTCCCTGTCCCTGGAGCCGAAATACTGGGACACCATGATGCTGGCTCCCATGGATATACCCACAAATAACACCAGAAGAAGGTTCAGCATAGGGCTTGCGCTTCCCACGGCCGCCAGGGCATTGTCCCCCACATACTTTCCCACCACAATGCTGTCTACGGTGTTGTAAAGCTGCTGGGCGACATTGCCAATGAGCATGGGGATGGTAAAGGCCACGATCTTCTCCCAGGGCCTCCCCTCTGTCATATCCACCTGAGCAAATAGCTGTTTGAATTTTGTCAACATAGTCTCTCACTCCTTCTCTGATGTCCTGTTTCCCTCATTTTGCTGAAATTTTCAAAAGCTGCTTCTTTCTATTCTAGCACATCTGCACAATTACTTGCAAGTACTTCGCCAAGGTTC
Organism: uncultured Hungatella sp.; assembly: GCA_910588505.1. Lineage (GTDB taxonomy): Bacteria > Bacillota > Clostridia > Lachnospirales > Lachnospiraceae > UBA3402. The sequence continues at coordinate 23,586 of CAJUPQ010000007.1, forward strand.
GCCAATTAACCGGTTAATCTTGTACACCGGCCCCTTTCCCACATGCGCCATGTTCAGTCCCGAACTTGCCGCGAAAACAGCCGTTCCCCGTCATTTTCTCCCAACAAAAAACACGGCCTTCCTGCCGACGCTTCCCGCACCCGCAAAAAAGCCGTGTCCTCTCCGTTTATTTTCATCGCCAAATCACAGACTGTACCCCAGCATCAAAGGCAGCCATGTGGTAAGAGGCCCCCACAGGCTGATGGCCAGCAGCACAATGATATTGCAGATCAGATAAGGCAGCGCCCCTTTAAAGATGGCAATGATGGGCATTCGGTTAATCTTGTTGCAGGCATTGAGACACATACCCACAGGAGGAGTTACCAGACCGATAGCCAGACCGGTGATCATCATAGCGCCAAACTGCAGAGCAGAAAATCCATAATTTTGCATAACCGGAAGCATAATGGGCGTCAAAAGAAGGATGGCGGGGCTCACGTCAATAAACGTGCCGATCATCAGGATCATCACGCAGAACACCAGGGCAATCCCCCACGCCGGCATGTTAAGCCCGATAAAGAAATTGGCCACGATCTGGGGAACCTTCTGCATGGTCAGAACCCAGGTAAATATGGTGGTAAAGCCGATGATGATCATGATGGAGGAGGAAGAGATCAAAGTCTTCTTAAGGGCCTCCAGCACAGCCTTCCAGGTCAGCTCCTTGTACACGAAAAATCCCACAAGAAGAGAATACAGCACCGCCACGCCTGCGCTCTCCGACGCGGTACACACGCCAAAGGAAACGCAGATAATGATGAACAGAGGCATCAAAAGCGCGGGAATCCCCGACAAAATGGCGGACGCAAATTCCTTAAATACAAAGGGAGTCCTTTTGGGGTGCCATCCCCTCCTGTGGCTGATAATATACACCAAAACCAGCTGGGTCGCTCCGATCAGAAGCCCCGACACTGCGCCTGCCATAAACAGCGCGCCTACGGAAGCCCCGGAAATCATGGAGTAGACGATCATAGGCGTTGACGGAGGAATGATCATTCCCATGGTGGAGGACGCCACCGTGATACCTGCGGAGGCGTCCGGCGGATACCCCAGATCTTCCATGGCAGGGATCAGAATACTTCCCAGGGCAGAGGTGTCCGCCACAGAAGAGCCGGAGATACCTCCAAAGATCATGGAAGCCACAATATTCACCTCTCCAAGGCCGCCCCGAAAAGGCTTTAACAGCTGCAGACAGAAATTAATGATCCTCTTTGTGATGCCTCCGGTGTTCATCAGCTCCCCGGCCAGCATAAACAGGGGCATGGCAATCATCAGCTCGCTGTAAGCGCCGTTCCAGATCCTCTGGGGAACCATGGACATAAACGTAGGGGCATTGGTGGAAATATAGGTAACGCAGGACGCTCCGATGGCAAAGGCCAGAGGCACGCCAAGAACCGCGAAGAAAATCAGCAGTATCAAAAGTATAATCATTGCCATAACCGATACTCAGCTCCTTTCTGAACTTATGGGGTTTCTTTGGTAAGCACCTGATTCTTGGGCGCAAAGTAGGAAACATCTGCTGTGACAAACTCAACAATCTTGATCACGATGCACAGCGCGCAGATTGCCCCGGACAGCGGCATGATCCCGTACATGTACTTCATGGGAATCTCCATGCCCTGGCTGATCTGCTTTCCCGCCACGCCCACATATTTGATCCCATGCCAGATGAACACCACGTCAACCACCAGCATGATCAGATAATTTACGACTGTAAGCCACCTTTTGATATCCGGCCTTATCCTGTCATAGACAATGTCAATGATCACGTGTTCGCCTTTCAGAACATTGATTCCCATGCCCCAGAAGGTGGTGAAGGCAAACAGGGTCACATTAAACTCCGACAGCTCTTTCCAGCTGAGGGAGAAAAAGTAGCGCGCAATTACGGAAAAGATCACCAAAACTGCCAAAAGGCCCATAGCTGCCACGCCGATTCCAAAATACACCTGAAATACTTTTTCACCGATCTTTTTCAATTTTTCGATGATAACCAGCCCCTTTCCTGCTTCCGCCCTGACAGGCGGTTATTTTTACAACAATCTGTACTTAAAACCTGGAAAACTCCCGGAATACACCGGTTTGTCCGGGACAGCCGATTCCAGGAGTTTCTGATTTTAAGTAGCTTTTTTGATGACTATGGGATCATCTCCCTCTATTTGGTGTTGGCAACGATATCCTGCATCTCCTTCAGCTCGTCGGCAGTCATGATCCCTTCCTCCACGCACTGGTCATACACAACCTGAACCGCTTCCTGGAATGCCTTTAACTCCTCCTCGCTGGGCTCATACACTTCGCAGCCCGCGTCGATGACCACCTGCTTGGCAGCCGCCTGATTCTCGTCGATCAGCTGGTCGTTGTAAGTTCCCATCTCTGTGGCGCACTCCGAAATAATATCTCTGTACTCCTGGGGAAGCCCATTCCACCATGCCGCATTTACATAAAACGGATCCGGATGGAACTGATAGTTTACCTCTGTAAAGTACTTCTGCACCTCATAGAATTTCATGCCTTCCACGTTAACCCAGGGGTTTTCCTGTCCGTCGGCAACGCCGGTCTTAAGGCCCATGTACAGGTCAGAATAGGGAATCGTGGTGGTGGTAGCTCCCAGAGCGATAAAGGTCTTGTCAATGGTATTCATGCCGTTGGTGCGCATCTTTAAGCCCTGAAGATCCTCCGGCTTGGTGATGGGGTGCTTACCGTTGGAAAACTGTCTCCAGCCGCCGGCGTCGCAAAGATTAATGATCACGGTGCCTGTCTCAGCCTCTGCCTCCGCACAGACCTTTTTCGCCAGGTCGCTCTGAAGAAGGGCCGTAACCTGAGCCCGGTTCTGGGCCAGGAATGGAAGGGTGAACATCAGCAGCCTGGGGCTGAAATCAAACTGTCCGCCTCTCATGCCCTGAACGGTGCCTGCAACCACCTGCTCCAGAAGATTGTGGACCAGATGTACCATGAACCGGAGCGGTTTGACATCAATGAATTTCTCCACACGGATCTGTCCATGCACAGAGTCTGGTTTGAGGTGATGGACAAGATCCCTCTCTGGGAGAATCTCACCCGCCCCCAGGCTGACTATTCCCGCTTTATCCGCCTGGATATCGTAAAAGGCCGCAATGTACCGGATGTAATGGTGGAACATAAAGAATTGATAGAGATTATCGAAACCAGGAATTTCTCCGCCATTGAGCCGCTGTTAAAGCGGCATCTGTACGGCGGCGTGCGTCGTATGGGGGGAGATCTGTTTTCGGAAGAATATCAAAGATTTTTTACGCCGTAAGGAGGCTGCCACAGAGTATGTGGCAGCCTCCCATAAGTTGTCCCGTATGGCTTAACGTTAACCGAATCTTCACTCCCTCCTGCTATTTGAAACTGTTCTCCACACCCCCGGCAGCAGATCGTAAACCGAACATCCGATCTTCTTCTCAAATCCATGTTTTATCTCCAGAATTTTCTTCCACCTGTCTATGGTCGCCGGACAAAAACCATACCGGATGGTCACATCCACAAACCTCTTTTCCAGAAACAGAAACCTGTGGGCAGGGCCAGGGCGTCGCACAGCTGCACCAGACGGTCATAATCATCATAGACCCCATTGGCCACAAATTCCTTCATAAACAGATAATCATCCTCACCCACATCAAACTCACCGATCGACGTATCAATATCCTGAATCATGAAGGCGTGGGAAATACAGATCTGAGCCGCCTTCCCCCTCCAAACCTTCTTGTGCCGTCAGTACTCCTCCAGCAGCCGCTTTACCTTCCCCTCCGCCCCCATCCTGCCGTCAAACTCCACGGACAGGTATTCCACTTTCCCCTCCGTGACAGGAACCATGACCGTCTCCCCGTCCTCATCCATAACCCCCGCCACCGTCAGAATCCTGTTCCCTGCTCTTATACATTCTCCCGTCACATCCACACTGCCAAAAAGGTTCCTGGCCAGGGCTTCACTTATGACACAAAAATCTTCCTCCTCAAGCCCCATGCGTCCCCACAGAAGGCCGCCCCGGTTCGTCAGCTCCATACTGCCGTACACACAGATCACGCCGGCTCTCTGCCGCCTTCCGGTACTCACGGAGGCCACCATCTCATCCGGGCCTGTCCGCCACCCTGCCATCCTCACAATGCCAAGAGCTCCGTCCTCTGCCCTCTCCTCCCACCGCTTCATGGTTTCCACATCAATCTCCCGTCCTCTGCAGTCCTCATAGGCGCGGTAAGGCCTGTAAAACAGCCAGTACCGTCCTGCCACAGCCGCCGCTGCCAGAATGCCCGCCGCCAGGGCTGCTGCCAGAAACCAGGAAAGCGCTTTTCTTTTTTGTCTTCCCCGTCTCATCCTCTCATTCATCTCGATTATTGCTGTCTGTTTTTGTCAACTTCCCTTTCTCAGAGCTTCAAAGATTGCCTCCACAATCATTGTAACAACATGGTTGTCTCACCCTTTTCCACCACTTTCTCATCCTTCGGTCACAATCCGCACCCGGTCCCCTTCCCCAATGGTCTGATTCTCCCTGACAATAATCCTGTCCTCCTCAAGCAAAGCCCCTTCGATAGCCGCCTCTCTGCTTCCCCGGTACAGAACCTGCACTTCCACCCGCTCCGCCCGAAACTCCTCCCCCAGTATGGAGGGCCTGCTTCTTGCCACCAGGCAGTAATACCCTTTCATGTCCTTTCGAAGCCCCTCCAGAGGGATTACCTTGGCAAACATATCCGACTGCTTTTTGCAGGTGTAACTGGTCACAGTCCCAAGGTCCAGCTCCAGGTCCCCCAAATCTGCCTGGAAGGTTCCGTCCCCGTCCCCCAGAAGATTCATGGCCTCAATCATAGCCTCTTTACTCCTTGGCGTCCCCGGTATGGCGATACTTATGGTATCCCCTCTCGCAAGCTTCTGCTCCTCCTTCTCAAATGTTCCCTCAAACCTGCTGCCCCCCACAGCCAATGTCACAAGCTCCTCCCCAGTAGCTGTCCTTCCGGCTGTAACCTCCACATCCACGGCCACGCCGTCTTCCTCTGCCTCCACCTGACCGCCCTTTGCCATCAGCTCCTCCAGAACAGCCAGTTCACCCGCCTTGTCACGCCTGGTTTGCTCCAGTTCCCTCACAGCCAGCGCGGACAGCCTTTTCTTCTGCTCCTGGGACATGGCCGCAGCCGAATCCTCCTTCCTGGCTGTCTCTGCCTGCCACTGGGCTTTCTCCACTGCCTTCCGCAGATCTGCCAGCCTCTCCCCTTCTGCCTCTATGCTGTCCTCCTGCTGTTTCACAGCCGCCTCATAAGATTCCCTTTTCGCCTCCTGGGCCGTAGTCTGGCCTGCCTGGATCCGCTCTTCCTGCCCCTCCACAAAATCCATCTGAAAGCTTGCCGAGGTTATCTGCGTCTCCCAGGATCTCCGCAGATCCTCCATATCCTCCTTTGCCCGCTTCAGATTCCGCTCCAGCCTCCGGGCAGTCTCTTCGTCCTCTGCCAGAGCAATCTGTTCTTCCAGGTCTTCCACATTTCTCTGAGCTGCCCGCAACTCCCGGTCCCTGTTCTCCTTCGCCGAATCCAGATTCTGTCTGGCCAGCTCCCAGTCCCGTATCTGCTGCAGCCACAACTCCTCCTCCGTAAGACTTAAGCTGTCCTCATAGTCATCCTTCAATCGCTGCAGTTCCTTCTCATAGTCTGCCAGAGCCTCCTCGTACTTTTCCTGTCCCTCCTGAAGCTCCCTCACAGCCATATCAAGCTCCCACTGGGCTCCCTCTGCCTGGGTCATTCCTACATACGATTCCTGGGATATCCGCTCCTTTTCCATATCCATATCCAGCTGTTCTATTTCTTTCAAAATATCATCCCGCTTTTTTGCCATAGAGTCCCCATCATAGGCAAACAACGCCTCTCCCCTGGCTACCTGACTGCCGGGCTCCACAAACACCTGCCCGATCCGCAGCCCGGCCTCCGCCAAATACCCGGCCTTCTCCTTTACCGTCACAGTCCCCGTCCCCTCCACCACCGTCTCCACCGTTTTTCGTTTGGCAGTGGTAGTCTGCACCTTGGGAACAGTAATGCTGTCGTAAATCCTGGAGATCACGGTACAGGCGGCCATAAAAAGAAAAAAGAGGAGTAATACCCAGCGTCTGGCTGATAATCTTCCCATACTCTTCATTAAAAATCCTTTCTCAAAACCCGTTTTTCCTGGGCTCATCGGAGCGTCCGGAAAATCTGAACCCGGACAGGAGCTATACGCTCTCGCGCCCGCCACCCAAAACCGCCTGCACCCTCACTGCTTCACCCCCGACGCCGCCACTCCCATCTCCAGTTCCTCCTGGCAGTTCAGATAGATCAGCGCCGGCAAAAGGCACACGATCAGGGCGGCCGCAAAAGCCACCGGCGCCTTATCTCCGGCAATATCCGGCAAATACAGGACCACAGGCCACAGCGTTTTATCCTTCAGAAACGTAATGGGCTGCTCTAAGCCGTTCCAGCTGTCCACAAAACTTAACATCAGAGCCGTCACGATCCCCGGATACCCCAAAGGCAGCCCAATATGGACAAACACATACCATTCCCCTGCGCCGTCCAGACGCGCCGCCTCCACCAAAGCATGGGGAACCGTCTCAAATGACCTGGTCATAATAAACACGGGCAGAGTAGCCCAAATCCCCGGCACAATCATAGCCAGATGGGAATCCAAAAACCCCAGCCTGTCAAGAACCAGATAATCAGACACCTGGGTCACCTGAAACGGCAGCACCATCAAAACAACATAGATGCCGAACAGAACACGCCGCCCCGGAAACCGAAACCTGGCAAAAGCCCAAGCCGCTGGCGCGCCCGCCATCAGCTGTCCCAAAAGCATAGGCAGCACCTGGATACAGGAATTCCAGAACATCACAAAAAATCCCGGCGACCGGATCAGCAGCTCCTCCAGAGCCTCCAAAGACGGATATGACGGCAAAAGAGCTGCCCTCACCCTGTCCCTCCCCAGCCCCAGAGGCGAAAGATATCTCCAGTACAGTTCATCCTCAGGCATAAAAACCCCGGCGCTCATTATAAGAAGAGGCAGCCACACAAGAAGGCACATCCCGAAAAGCGCTGCGGTAATCCAGAACTTTCCTCTCTTCATAGCCGCCTCACTCCTTCCTGCCTCTTTTGCTGATCCATATACCCGCGGCGGGAATCACCGCCGCGGCTGTCAGCATCACGGCTGCTGCCGTCATCTTCTGCACATCCAGCTTCAAAAACCAGTGGGCAAACAGATGAGGGAGCAGATAAATAGAGGAGTCCGGGTAGGACCCTGCCAGAAGGTAGGCCTCCCGATATACCCGGAACGAATTGACCACAGAGAGGATTCCCACCAGTCCGCAGGTCCCCCTAAGACTGGGAATTGTCACATACCGCAACCTGGCCCAAAGCCCTGCCCCGTCCATTTGCGCCGCCTCATACAGCTCCCCTGAGATCCCCCCAAGGCCTGCCAGCCACAAGATCATGTCGTACCCAATATTCTTCCACAGATATGTAGCGATCAGCACCGAAAACGCCCACCGGGAAAATGCCCAGTCAACCTCCCATACCTGCCCTGTAACTCCTGTCAGAAACTGATTCAGCACCCCGTCCGGGCATAAGAAGATTTTCCACACCAGCACCATGCCGGCCGCAGGGATGGTCATAGGCAGCACCAGAGTCGTGCGGAAGATCCCATACCTCTTTCCCCTCTGCCGTCTATTCCTCCCGTCCCGGTCTCCTTCCCCTGAAATATCCTCCAAATCCCCGCTCTCCCTACTGGAGTCCGCGCCCCCGGCCAAGAGAAGCGCCGCTCCAAAAGACAGAACCATCAACAGCGGGATACAGATCAGAAGAAACCGGGCCGTATTTCCTGCTGCAAGACGGAAAGCCGAATTATCCGCCACTGCCCGGTAATTATCCAGACCCACAAACCGCCTGCCCATGGCGTCCTGAAACGACCGCCGGACCACATCCAAAAAGGGAACCGCCGTAAACACTGTCACGCCGCCAAGGCTGGGCGCCAGAAACAGCCATGGAGTTAGAACCCTTTTCAACCGGCCCAATCTTCCCCTGCCCCCGGCCCCCTTCTCCTTCCCGGCCATACCTACTCTGCCAGATAGATGGACAGTTTCCTCATGATCCCGTCCGCCGCCTGGTCCACTGTGGCCTTGCCTTCCAGATAATCCCCGGAACCTTCCACGATCATCCTCATGATCGTCTCGTCCACTACCACAGGCACGGTCAGCCCCTCAAGCATAGCGGCAATCTCCCGGCGCACCTCAATATCCGGCCAACTTCCGGAAATATGGTAATCCCCGTATCCAGAAGCAATGGAATACTCCGGCCTGTCAGTCTCCACCCAAAGCTCCAGAGCCTTTTTGTTCACCGGAAATCCGTCTGTAAGGTCCTCCTTCTGTACCTCATAGGACAGAAGACAGCGGATAAACTCCTTCGCCAGATCCCCATTAGCCGTAGATTTGTTGACCGCCGCTATGCCGCTTGGCAGATAGATCTTGCCCGCTGGCATAAACTTACTTTCCGGATGAAGATATCTGACCTCCGCAGCAAGGCACAGCGCCCAGTACCCGTTCACCCGCTCAATACCGCTGTCGCACACACCTCTGTCATACTCCGTAGCGCTTCCGATGATTCCGTCTGACACCACATTATTGCTGACAAAATATTTCTCAAACTCATCCTCTGTAAATGCCCGCTTGGAACCATTGGCATCCCCCAGAGCTTTCACGGTCTCCAGATACTTTACCAGCACCTCCCTGTCCACGGCTCCCTCTGCCCCGAACAGCTCCTCATATCGAAGATGGGCGATCTTGCGCAGCAGATTTTCATAGATCCCGATTTTCATAAGAGGCTTTTCCCCCTGATACCCTGCCATGGTGTCAAGGCTGGAGTACGCCTGCAAAGCCTCCTGTTCCCCTACCAGCAGCGGAAAAGAAGCCCTGACCGGAACCTGGTACACCGCTCCGTCCTCCTGCCTGAACCCTTCCAGAAGGTTGTTCAACATATCCCCCGAGTCCTCCAACTCCCCTGCCACATCGGACAGGTCCATGAGAATCCCCTTTTCTATATAAGCGTCAGCCGGAAGTCCGTCCAGGAGCAGCACATCAGCCCCCCTGCCGCTTAACAGCTCCGTATTCAGCCCCGAGATCATCTCCTCCGTCACCGTGCCGCCATTTTCTACCGCGGTCCGCACTTCCACCCTCACATCCGGATGGCTGCTCTGAAACAGAGAAGCCGCCTGCCTTACCGTAGAATTGTCCTCCAGGCTGTAGACCGTAAGAGCCGACGGCGGGACGGCTGCCAGGTCCGGGTCATACTCATAGTGGAACATCTGGATTCCCTTTTCCCATTCGCCTGTAAACACTCCGTAGAAATCCTGGTCATCCCCCTCCAGAAACTTTTGCAGATTCAAACTCCGCATCCCCAGCCGGGTCAGGCTTCCGTCTATAAGAACCTCCCACAAAGTTCCTCCTCTGTTTCCGTGGGACAGTCCTGTCTCATTGGCCACATAGATTCCCCCATTGCCGTCCCCAAACAGTTCCGCACTCCCCCATCTGCCCTTGATCTCATCAAAATTCATTGTGTCCACGATCTTTCCGGTCTGCAGGCTGTACCTGACCAGCTCACCCTCATAGACCGTCACAAACTCCCCGCCCTCACAGAATCCTCTCCGGTCTCCTGTATTTCCAGAAAAATCTCTGGCCATGGAAAACATCCGTTTCCCCGAAGCGTCATACACATTGACCTCATAATAGTCAAAGACCACCAGCCTGCCGTCCTCCAAGATCTCAAACTTCGGCGGATGCATCCCATAGCTTTGCCCGTCCTTAGGCAAGAATACATCCTCCAGAAGTTCTGTGGCCGAACCGCCTCCGTCTAACCGAAACAGATGGTACATATACTCCTCATCCGTTCCTCCCACATAATACTTTCCGTCGGGCCCGTAAGCCACATTGGCAAGATCAATCCCTTTGTCCTTTAAAATCCCGTTTCCTTCCCAGCTCTCGTCACACTGCCATGCGCCTTCCCTGTATATGTATCGGAAAGCATTTGTGACCTTCACGGCATCCCCGTCCCGCTCCACGGTATACAGCTCCATATTTCCGCCTTCCCCCCGCAAAAAGCCAACATACGACTGGTCCTCCACCTTTTCCGGAAGCTGAACCTGCACCTCCCCATATCTTCCCATGGCATCAGGCTTGCTCTTCTCGTCGCCTGGCGCCTGGCTCACTTCAGTTCCGCTTCCCTGTCCGTCCTGTTCCGCCCGCATGGACGTTTCTCCATCCGCTCCGCTTTTCTGGCAGCCGCCAAGCATACTGGCCATCAGACCTCCCACCAAAATCCACGCCAGCCCCCGTTTGACCTGGCAAAATCCTCTCTTTTCAAACTTTCCAGCCATCCTCTTAACAGCCTCCTTAACTTTAAAATGTACTTTTCCCTTTCATCATACCCCTCATTTCTCTAAAAATCCTGTAAACCCCATGTCATTGACTGAAGCGAATCCTGTCTTTTTCAAGACTTTTTAGAGAATTCCATGATATACTATAAAAAACAACACACGGAAAGGAGTCCCATGAGAATCCTAATCATCGAAGACGACCAGGACCTGTGCCGTTTTATCGCCCTGGCCCTGGAACAATCCGAATGCGCTTTTGACATCTGCCATACTGGAAACGACGGCCTGTTTTTCGCGAAAAATCAGGTATACGACGCCATCATCCTGGACCGGATGCTGCCGGAGCTGGACGGACTCACAGTCCTAAAATCTCTCCGCCGCCACGGCGTCCTGACTCCGATTATCCTGGCCACTGCCCTGGACGGGCTCCATGACCGCATAGACGGCTTAGACGCAGGGGCGGACGACTATCTGGTAAAGCCTTTTGCCGTGGAAGAGCTTATGGCCCGCGTCCGGGCCGTCACCAGAAGGCCGGGGAACCTGCAGATTTCCCCCAGCATCACTGCCCTGGGCCTGACCCTGACCCCGGACAGCCGCCGCTTAGACTTTAACGGCGCGTCCCTGACCCTGTCCAAAAAAGAAGCCGCGCTTCTTGGCTTCTTCCTGAAAAATCCGGGCCAAACCCTTCCCCGCGCCAGAATCCTCTCCTATGTATGGGGCGCGTCCAGCGAGGTGGAGGAAGGCAACCTGGATAATTACATCTACTTCCTGCGGCGTAGGCTTAAATCCCTGGATGCTCCCGTACGGCTGACCACCATCCACGGCGTAGGCTACCGCCTGGAAGAAAAAGGACAGTGACTCATCCAAAAGTCACTGCCCTTATTTCTTTTCTAAAAGCTCCTTTAAAGGTTTATAATAATGATAGGCAAACCGAAGCCTGTCATACCCAAACTGCCGCCCCAAACGCCAGGCAGACTGCCGCAAAGCCTCAAGCCCCTCATTGGCGTAGGTGTTGATCTCCTCCAGCTGATGCTTACCCGGCCTCTGGAGCTCATAAACGCACACGATCTCCTTGTCATACTCTCTGGCAAATCCCGCCTCCATGGCCATCTGCCCATACTCGTCCTTTCGGTTGTAATTCATCACCGCAACACCGTCGCACCCATAGGCAATAAGCCGCTCCAGAATATCCACATTGGTAGCGTCATAAAATGTGGGAATGCATACCAGAAACTTAAGGCCCTTTTCCGAAGCGTAGGCGCAGGCCCGCTCCATGCTGGCTACGTAACCGGCCATCAGCTCCCCCCGCTTCTCACTTCCCTCATCCCACTCGTCCAGAAGGTAGGGCTCCACATCCACCATAACCCCCTGTATCCTGCCCCGGTCCCGATGACGTTCATTGTACTCCGCCACATACCGCATCTCCTCGATCAGGGTTCCGGCATCTCTCTCATAAGCCCATTCTGCCTTCCCCATAAGGGCTAACACCTCAATCCCCGTCTCCTCCATCTTCATAACAAAATCCCCGCATTTCTCCCCCTCCAAACACTCCCTGGAAAACTGCTGATAGATGGTGGTTACGTCAGCCTTTTTTGCCACGTCGGACAAAGTCTGCGTTTCCTCCGGCTCCAAAACCCCCTCATCCCAGCTGAACATCCCAAATCCTTCCCTGGCCGCCTTATCCTCCGGCTCCGTTCCCGGCCCTCCAAATCCAAGAACCGCGCCCCAGGCTGCCAGAACCGCGATCCCGCACACTGCCCAATAAATCTGTCTTCTCATAAACCGCCTTTCCCTGCATCCGCAGACTGTTCCAACAACTTTCTGGCCGCCTCCCACGCCGGTATGGGCCGGTAAAAGCAAAACCCCTGAATCATGTCGCATCCCATGTCCCGCAAAAGCCCTGCCTGTTCCTCCCTCTGGGCGCCCTCCGCCATAACGGCGATCCCCAGCTGGTGGCCCACCTGCACCATAGCCCTTACAATGGCATTGCCCGCATTGGTACCCAGAAGGTCCACCAACCGTTTATCCAGCTGCAGCACATCCGGCATATACTTCTCTACCTCCGCAAAAGCCGCAAACTCTTCTCCGAAGTCATCTAGCGCAACCTGTATCCCCATATCCTTCATCTGCCTGATATGCCCCGTGACAACAGGAAGCTCCTCTCTAAGCGCCTGCTGCGGGACCTGAAAGATCAGCCGCGATCTGTCAAACCGATAGGTATCCACAATCTCCCTGCACTGATCCATAAAGTCATCCTCCTTCAGTGTCTCCAGAGAAAAATTGCAGGACATAAAAAAGTCCTCCATCCCCACCTGATGGAGCCGCTCCAGAAACCCGCAGGCCTGGTCCAGAGAATACAGGTCCAGCTGTCCCATAAGCCCGGCCCTCTCCATCAGAGGGATAAAGCTGCCAGGAAGCAGAATCCCCTTCTCCGGATGGCCCCACCGGGCCAGGGCCTCTCCCCCCGCGATCCGCCCTGTGGCCCCGTCCGTATAAAACTGGACATACAGCTGAAACTCCTGGTTCTCCACCCCCCGCTTCATGTCCTCCTGCAGCTTACGGTCCTCCTCAAACTGGCGGATCCAGCTGTCTGTGCAGACCTTATAGTCCAAATCCTCCCGGCACGCGTCCTGGGCCGCCTGGCTCACATTGAGAAGAAGCTCATCCAAATCCCAGTCCCCATCCTTTAACCGGCACACCCCAGAGCTCACATACCTGCCTTGCTCCCCCCAAGAGCTCCGAACGCGATTCAATATGGAGGTAACCCACTGGCCTAATTCCTCATCCCCAGGACACATCCGCGCCATGACAAATCCCTGGTCGCTGACTCTGGCCAAAATATCCCTGTCCCCTGTGTGGTTTAAGAGAACCGAAGCCATATGACGCAAAAACCCGTCAGTCCTCTCACTGGTCCCTGTCCTTCTCATTCTATCCGTATCCACATGGAAATAAACCATGGCATACAACGCCCTGTTCTCACGGATAACAAACTGCTGATAATAGTGGGAAAGATATTCCCTGTTGCCGATTCCTGTAAGGCTGTCCGTCTCATCCCTTTTGTCCGCGGCTCTGCGGTACTTTCGGCACCTTCCGGCCAGCCATACAGCCCCGGCCGCCAGTCCCAGGATCACAACTCCCAGCCCGCCAAAAGCCAGTCTGGTCCTTCTTCTATAAAGTGCAGGCCTTTCCTTGGAACAGTCAATGAGCATTCCGGCCATAGACTCTCCCGAAACCCCGGAAAGAAACTCCTCCAAGTCCGCCTTCAGCTGCCCCGGCGCCGCGTCTGTCACCAAAATGCGGTAAGAAATCTCACTCTCCCCTGTTCTTGTGTCCAGCACCAGTACTTCCCCCTGAGGGCTGTGGCGAAAAGACTCCTCCCCCGCACATCCGGAGATAATATCCACCTGCCTGTCCCTGGCCAGAGGCTCCCTTAGGTCCTCCTCCCCCGGCTCATAATATCTGATATCATAATCCCAGCCCTCCGAAAATTCTTGGAAAAGCCGCGGAATCATTCCCTTGTAAATGCCCTCTCTGGCATCATAATATTCCACTGGGTAGGAATCGGGATTTCCTGCCACATAGATAACCGCTTTTCCCACTTAAGCACTCTCCTGGCGTCCATTTCCCGGCTTTTTGGGAAACACGGCTAATCCATGCGCCGGGGCCTGCTCTTTCACCTTCCCGATTTCCTCCTCCGTGTGCTCTGTCTCTGCTTCCATGTCCTCCAGAAGCTCCCTCAAAACCCTTCCCAGCTTCCCGACCTTTTTCCCGTACTCCTCCAGCCGGTCTCTGTGGACCTGGAAGGCTGTCTCCATCTCTTTATTGGCCTCCTCCGCGCGCCGCGCGGTTTCCTCATTCATTTTCCGGGAATATTTCTGAGCCTCCATCAGCGTCTCGGAAATATGAATCTGATCCTGATACAGAGCCTTATTTTCCTCCCTCAAAATCTTCAGAGCCTCCTCCAGCTCACAAATCCGCTTTTGGGCCTTGTCCGCCTCCTTTTCGGCCTGCTCCTGCTGCTGCACCAGCTTTCTGGCCGCCTCATCCTCCATGGCCGCGATATACTGGTAGACGCTCTCCTTCTTGTACCCCCAGAATCCCTTCTTCAGTTCATCCAACCGCATCATTTACACTCCTCCTCACTGTCCGCTGCTGCTGAAATTAATGGCCTTCCGCTCAATCTGCCCCCAGACATTGCGCTTCTTCCCCCGCCCCAGGGCCGTCACCCGCACCCAGGCCAGAATAAACCGCAGGCAGGAAACCTCCGCCGCGCACAGCCCCACAGCCTTGACGCCGTCCACAAACGTCAGCTTCAGATCAATGGTGTGGACCCGCGCAAAAAAGGCTGTCAAAGACAGGATGGAAGAATACACCACATAAATACCCAGATACAAAAACATGTAGGGAATGTTGAGAAAATCCATCATCCACGCCGCAGCCATGGTCACGGTCCCAAACACCTCAATGTACGGGGATAAAAGCTCATATATCAAAAAATACAGATAGGAAATAAACCCAATGGCGCCATACCTGGGGTTGCCCAGAATCCTCCGGTGCCTGGTCATGCTCTGGTACAGGCCAATATGCCACCGCCTCCGCTGCTTGCACAGATCCGACAGTTTTTCCGGCGCCTGAGTCCAGCAGATGGCATCTGTGGCATACCGGATCCTGTAGTCCATACCATGTTCCCGGCAGTACACATGCAACTTAACCACCAGTTCCATGTCCTCCCCCATGGTGGTAGCGTCGTATCCTCCTGCTTCCATAACTACATTCTTTTTAAACAGCCCGAAAGCCCCTGACACGATGATATTGCCGTTAAACTTGTCAAAGAGGATCCGGGAGGCCAGAAACGAGCGGTCATATTCCAGCACCTGCATGCAGGCCAGAAGTTTTTTGGGCATGCGGTACTTTACCAGCCTGCCGTCCTGTATCTCGGCCCCGTTGCAGGGCCGCACCGCGCCGCCTACAGCCACCACCCGGTCATCCTCCAGCACTGGCCGCACGATCTTTTTCAGAGAATCCCTCTGCAGCACCGAATCCGCATCTATACAGAGAAAGTAAGGATACTTTGCCATGTTGATCCCCATGTTCAGGGCGTCCGCCTTTCCGCCGTTCTTCTTCCTTATCAGGGTGATCGGCACCTTGTACTCATTGGTCTCAAACACTGCCTCCGCTGTCTGGCAGGGAAGCTTTCTCTGAATGGGCCGGTTTACCCGGACCATGTGAAATGCCTCCTCCATAACCTGTGCCGTGCCGTCCGTGGACCCGTCGTCCACCACCACGATCTCATACAGCAGATAATCCAGAGACAAAAGCGAGTCAACCGTAGCCTTGATGGTAATGCTCTCATTGTGGGCAGGCACAAGAACAGACACCGGCATATAATAATCCCTCTGCAGTTCATTCTTAAGGGCATTGTTCCGCTTCGAATTGTACAGGGACGCGGTGCCGACGGTGACAGACAAAAAGAGGAAACTTGCATACCCCACCATATACAGAACAAAAAAGATACCTACCCCGTGAAAAAACACCTGAAACGCATCTCTCATATTCTGCCTCCCTGTATTCCTTTTCTGGCATTGTTAAGTTCCAGCCGGTACATCAGCATCTCTCTGGCGTACCGGTCATTGCCCCCGGCTGCTTCCATCATATCCCAGTCGTAGCCATCCCGGGATTCCAGACTTATCGCCGCGTTGTAGCGCACATACCAGTTGGCGCTGTGAACCGCCCCGATCAGAGCAGCCATCACTTTCTCCCCTGTATATCTGGCCAGGGACGTAACGCTGACAGCCGCGTACTCCCAGTTTAAGGGGTTTTGATCTGAGGCAAACCCAAGGAGCGCTTCCCTGGCCGGTTCATATACATACCGCCCAAAATACCGGATGGCCAACAGCCTCTGCTCCTTGTCCCTCTTTAAGTCCGTCATAATCCCAAACATCCGCTCACAATAGCCGCCGCTTTTGTAGCGGATGTAATTCAGGACCACCATCTGCATTTTGCCGGAAAACCTCTCAAACTTATCCCACAAAAGGGCCATCAGCCTGTCATGATCTCCTCCAAATGCCAGAAGGCCGTCTGTCAGTATCTTCTCATGGATAAACCCGCCTTCCTGGTTTAAGACTGTCAGCGCCTTAACAACGCTCTCCTCAGAGCCAAAGCTGCACAGAGCCTCCAGGGCATTGACCCGGCAGTAAAGGTTCTGCTTTCGCATGTACTGGACCAGGATTTCTTCCAGGGCGTCCACCGCCATATGCCTCTGCAGCCGGTTTCTGGAAAGGAAGTAGGCAAAATAGGCGGACTGCATGGTATCCCGGCCAAGATACACCACCGCAAGCTGAAGAAGCACTGACTGTATCTGCCTTTTGTACTCCAGGATTCCTAAATCCTGTTCATTTTCCTGATAAGTCTCCATCACACGGTCAAAGGCCACCAGATTTTTCACACGCCGCAGCTTCCGGGCCAGGTAGCGCATATGTTTTTGCTCTACTTCCTTTCCCTGCCGGATAAGCTCCATCTGAATCTCCACCTGAGCCGCAAGAACCCTGCTCCTTCTCTCCAGCCTCATCTCCTGCTTTTTCATGACTATGCTGTTGACAATATTGAACACCAGCATGCTAAGACACACAGCCCCATACCCGTATAACAGTACCTCGCTGCCCATTACCCATCACCTCCTGCCGAAGCCTGTCACGGCTCCAAAGCCCAGTACTCTTTCAGCATGTAGTAGGACTCCTTCAGCCGCTCATGAAAGGTTATCTTTTTTCCCCAGCCCTTTAGAGGAACTTTTGTCATGGGGATCCGGTGAACGCCTCCGCCGGACCACCCTGCGCCCACATACATCTCTTTAATGTGCAGATTCTCAATCCCATAATGTTCATAGTAATCGTCATGTATCATCATCTCCGACGGATTGGAAAAGTTCAAAAGCTGCCAGGGTATCCGCATCTCCACATAATCCCCTGCAAAGATAAAATCCGCCAGGGAGTCAAATTCCTCTGCCTTTGGGTTCCCGTTGCCGTACCGCAGCGCTCCGGTCTCATACTTCACCCCTGTGGAAATGGTGGATCTGCGGTCCGGCAGAACGCCGCTTAATATGAGAGGCAGGTATATCCGCTCAAAATGAGGCGTGCTGACATCCGGCGGATTGATGTATGGGTCGTCCAGATAATACGGCCCTCCATAGGTGGACAAAAGAGCTTCATATCGCTTCTGCACCACCACCCTGCTGTGGTCCCGCCCCCGGATAACCACCAAAAAGTCGCAAGCCCGCTCAAAAGCCGCCTCATAGTCGCTGCACCAGGTACTGCCGCTTTTAGGCGTAATATCCAGGGGAATGTACAAGGTGTCCTTCTCCGGGTCAAACCCTTCTTTTTTCACCAGAAAGTAGATAAATTTCTCATCATATTTCATGGACAGCTCCATGTCTTCGGCAGTCATCACCACATCGCTGACGCTCCACTCGGAGATGTCTCCGTCCACATAGCAGACGCTCTCCTCGTTTCCAGGGTCAAAGGACAAAAGACCAAAGTACTGCTCATTGGTCTGGCAGTCGCTCCAGTAGGGCGTTTTGTCCAGGTCTATGGCATGCATAGTATTCCAGGTCCTCTTAAACCACTCGTCCTGCCAGGTAAACACACAGCTTCCGGCACATCCTGCCTCCACAATATCCCGGTAACAGTCAATGAGAGCTTGCCCCTGCTCCTGTTCCGTCATATGCCCCTGATTCCGCCCCGTGTTCACATCTCTCTGGGCCATACCCCTTCCCGTGGTAACACCGTACTCCGAGATGACCACCGGAATGGTATGATACCGGTTCAGGGCTTTCAAATAGGCCGCATATGTATTGTACCGCCCCCTGGAATCATAGTAATCTTTATCGGTCAGATAATCTTCAATCCTGGCCCCTTTCAGCAGGGATGTGTGATACTCCAGGTTTTTCCGTATCACTTCCCCCAGACGCTCATCGATCATTTCCTCACTGTACCGGCTGCCCTCCCTCGTGATCTCCAGGTAATCAGGGAAATACGGGTAAACATGGTAGGAAGCAAACATCCCGGCCTGAAACTCCTCCCTGGCTTTGATATGCTCCACATCAACACAGGCGATCTTATATCGGTAGGAGGTGACCACAACCGGGTACACAAAAGGATCTGTAGTAGGCCAGTTGGAAAACGCCACCAGCCTCTGCTGCTTGTACCTGCCGCTCTCATACTCGATCATCTTATCCCCCACCTGACAGAGAAAAGCCTCAAAAGCCGTAGCCTCCTCCGTGTACAGGTACTTCCCGGAATAGACATTTTTATCCCCGCTCTTTTCATTAGTGTAGACCACCAGGCTGCTCTCCCACTCCACACCGATGATATACCCCAGCACCCAGGGCGAGATATCCTTCCGATACCTTCCGCTTCCGTTTCCCTCCCCCAGATTAAGACTTTTCTTTCCATGGATAATATCCACAATGGTGCGGCAATCCGAGAGAAGAGGCTCCAAAAGCTCCTCATCAAACGCATCCCTGTGAGAGTTAAAAATGTAATCATTAATCCACACCCCATGGATCAGATACAGCGGCTCCTCCCTGCCCTGGTTATACTCATAAAACGCGTCATAAAAATCATCCTGCAAAATTGTATACACCCTGACCGTATTAGCTCCCAGCTCCTGAATCTGCCCAAACCACCGAAGGTATGTCTCCTTGTCAATGGCATAATCCGTAGCCCACTTCCCCGGCATCCCCACCCCCATATCCACCCCCCGTATCTCAAAAGGGGTATCCGCCGTTTGCTGCTTTAAGTAAATATTTTTTCCGCTTACAGTTGCAAGAGAAGTAACCGCAGAATCCGGATCCATATCTATGTAGACGCCATGGCGGTAGTAAATGGTATTGGCTATAAAAAGGAGGACGATCAGGGTACAAATGGTGATGATAAATTTTTTCATAGACAGCAGCTTTCCATTATTAAGTATTTGCAAATCATTATATTATAAGTATAATATCCGAAGGGGCGGCGGCGGTTGTCGCAAAGCCAGCGAATTCTGCTTTTGCCCTCCCTCTCTGGCTCCGCGACAATCCCTGCCCTTTCCCCCTTAATGCTCATACACCTTATTCCGCGAGTAATGCCCATACTGCTCCAGCGCATGCACATTCTCATCCAGCCATTCCCCTCTGGCAACCAGCCACCCTTTCAGCTGCTCCACCGCCTCCTCATGGCTGTGCAGGTTTCTCTCCTCCGGAATCAGCCCGCCCCACCCCTTGATCTCCGCTTCCCACCGCTCATTATTCCTCTCCACAGCCGGCCCCAGAAACTTAAGCGTCTCGTCAATATACCCTGTCAGATACTCCTGGCTAAGAAAACTTTTCCTCAGCTCCTGATACCGCCTCTGAACCCTTTTCACAAACCGCTCATCCTTCATCAGCATAAAATACCACGCCCTCTCGTTGATAAAAAATCCCCCAGGCCCCACTGCCTCCTCCAGATAATTATCGCAGGAATTGTTAAAATCCCACACACACAGCTTAAACTTTCCTCCCACCTCTTTGTAGATGTAGGTGGAATAACTGCCTGCGTCCAGATTTTTCGTAAACTCATTGATGACACAATAGTCCACAAAGCTGTCCACATCGATCCACTGCTCATACCCATATTTGTCCGAATCATAATCAAACGAAAACAGCGCCTTCTCAAATGCCGAGTAATCCAGCTCAATATGCTTTGCCATCTCCTCCGTAAGCTTGGCCTGACCCGGATAGCGGATCGCGATATCCTGGGGAGTCTGGAACATCCGCTCCGAGTAGGTGTAAATATCCCGCACAGTCTCCAGATCCGCCTCCGTAGGCCTGTCATACCGCAGGAGATACCCTGTAAGCTGGGCGTTCTTCACATTGGCAGTCAGATTCAGCCTGCAGTCCTCTCCCCCTGTGACGCTCTCCACCATCAGGTACAGGCCCTCATACTGCCCGTCCACCACCACCTCACAGAACCGCGCGTTGGGGGCATAATCCATAATCTCCCCGGAAATGTTGTACCACATGTAATTCCGCACCAGAGACTTATCCAAAATCGGCCCGTTTAACACCCACTCATGATGAGCGTCCATTCCCATGACGGAAATGTCTCTGTTCTCCCCCTTGTCATCAACAAACCGGAGAGCATAGGGGATCTTTGGAAACCGCCTGGACGTATTGCCCCGGACCCGCAGCCGGCAGTCCGTAGAAAAGGCAGGCGCATCACCGGGATGATTGTTAGAAGCCTCATTGTCAATCACCTTAAGATCCACGCGCACCGTAGAGTCTCCATCCGGCGCCTTGGTATACGTCATCTGCCCAAACCGGTCCCGCGCCTCAGTAACCGCCCCGGGTATGGCCTGCCTTCTGGTGTCAATGACCACAAGAGGCAGATGGGAGCACAGCTCAGAGCCATTGCAGTCACAGCCGTCATCCCGCCGCCCGGTAAGGTGATGGTGGACGCGGTTTTGACCCTCCGCAGTCTCCGCCCGGGAAAAAAACGCGGCTGTCACCAGCAAAAAAACGGACATTCCCATGCCCAGCATCCTGTACTTCATGTCCCACCCCTCTTCCCCGGCAAATTCCCCGCCCAATCCGTCGGCCCATGCCCCTTCGGCCCCATTTCGGGGCGTACTGCCGCCGCAGATCAGCTGCTGATATCGTCATTCTGTGTCACTACATTAAAATACTCAATATTTCCAATGGCATAGATCTCATCCATAATGCTTTTTCCTGTCTTCTGCTTCTTGTCAAAGACCTTTTGATTCAGCTCATAGATAAATTCCATGTCAGTCTCCGTAGAATTTTTCACCCGCAAAGTAGCCTTCCTGGAAAACCGCTGAAAGATCAGAGCCTCCACCTGCCCCTCATTCATCCGGGCCGTGCGAATGATCATCAGCACCCGGTTGTCATTGCGGATCCGCCCAAACAGCAGAAGGACCATAAAAATAAACCCGCTTCCAATGGCCGCCACCACGTAGTCCCCTGCCCCGCAGCAAATACCTGTCACAATGGTCCAGAAAATATATACCGTATCCCTGGAATCCTTAACAGCCGTCCGAAACCGCACGATGGACAGAGCGCCCACCATGCCAAGGGACATGGCCAGATTATTTCCGATGACGATCATCACCGTTGTAGTTATAATAGTCAGGGTTACCAGGGAAACATTAAACTTCTTGCTGTAGATGCTCCCGTCATGGGAAAGCCGATAAGAAAGAAAAATAAACAGGCCTATCACTGTGGCCATGGACAGCCTTGCCAGGATCGCCTCTATGGACAGATCGCTGGGTGAACCAAACATTTCAAAAAGCTCTTTTTTCATAGATAACGCCTCTTTGCTATGTAGAATGAAGCCCCACGCTTCTGGACAGCCCGTACTTGCTGACGGAAATCTCCGAGCAGTTCACCGAACTGACCAGCTCCTTTATGTAGCTTGGAAGAAACCCGTTATATTTAACCTCCAACACCGCATGGAACGCGTCCCAAACCGGGTATTGGATCAGGTTTTCCGAAAATATATCAAAACAGCTTTCTGTGGCCGTCATATCCTTGTCAATGGTAATACGTATCCGGTTTTCCCTTGCCACAAAAGCCTTCCGCCGATACTCCACCACAGCCTTTGGGCGGTAGCACATGCGGTTCATAAGCCCGTAGCACTCTGCCGCAAAGGCCTCTGAAAACTGTAACAGAGGTGAGTAATCGCCCTGCAGAAGCTTTTGCCCATCCTCCCTTTTCAATGGAAGAGACCGCTTTCTCTGATAAGGCCCTTCCTTCTGCTTCATCTCCAGCATGGCAAAGTCTCCGCGGGGGTCGTAGTTTCGCAGGCGGATCTTCCTGCGCAGCTCCATACCGTCCAGTTTATCCCTGTAATCATTGTCATCCAGCGTGTCAAAATACAGGGAACGTATCCGATAGCCGCCGGCGCCATTGTGTTTATCCTCCATCATGACCCTGCCAAGACGATAGCTTAGCTCATGACTGCACCCGATATTCAGCAGATATTTTTTTTCCTGCCTTAAAACCTCATTCATGGCTGACGGCCTCCCTCTCTTTTGCAAAGTACCCTCGGAATCTTTAATACCCAGATCTGCGAGACGGTTTCTGTCAGACATGCACTTATTTGTGAGGCGTGCATGGCATGTTGGTTGATTGAATCGGGGTTGCATCTGACAAAACTCTGTCTCCGAAAGGGCTTGCAGGGAAGACTCCGGGAGTACTCTTCCACATTATAACAAAAAAAAGAGGGGTTTTAAGTAGTTCGGAATGAATTGCTGTTTTTGAGGTATAGTTTGTAAATGGTTGTAGGGAAGGTAATAAGGTGGTAAAATATGAAGAAAGTAAGGGGCGATGCTGTCGTGAACCTGTACTGTAATTAAAGAAAGGACGAACTGCGATCATGAAAACTTTACAGAAACGGCTTGCAGGGCTTTATACGATCACCACAGGTTCTATCCTGCTCCTTGTTATGGGGGCTTTTCTCCTGTCCTCCATTCAGAGTAACCGCAATGCTCAGCTGGAACAGTTTCAGGTTATCTGGAATTCCCTGACCTCCAGGTTTTTGACCTCCAGCACATTTTCCCACGGGTTCCTCGCCCAGACAGAGGCGGATTATCAGATGGTGGTCCATATAAGGGAAAATGGGACTCCGCTTCTCTATCAGGGGGCCTGGCAGCCTCTGACGGACCGCCGGACGCTGATTAAGCTGGCAGCGGACCAGGCGGCAGCCCAGGGGGTTTTCATAGACCAGGCTCCTATATCTTCAACGGCAGTTTCCAGCTCCCTGATGACCATAGAAGGGGAGCACAAGGATTCCTACTATGCCATAGTCCTGGTTCTTGCCGTCAAAAACGGGGTGAAAAGTATCTGCGCCGTGTCCTACATTCCTCCTGCCAGGGAATCCATGGGAGGAACGGTGCTATATCTGTGCGTCCTGGCAGTCTTTGGCATCACCTGCCTTGGCCTTATCAGCTGGAAATTCGTGGGCTGGTCCCTAAAACCTGTGGAGGAGAGCCGTCAAAAACAGGCCCGCTTCCTTGCCGCTGCCTCCCACGAGCTGCGCTCACCTCTTGCCGTCCTCCGCTCCGGAATAGCCGCCCTGGCATCCAGCCCAAAAGCAAAAGACACACTCCTGCCTGTTATTGACAGCGAATGTGTCCGTATGTCACGCCTTATTGACGATATGCTCCTTCTGGCGTCTGCTGACGCCAAAACCTGGAGCCTCCACGTGGACGACGTGGATATGGATACCCTCCTGATTGACCTGTTTGAGTCCTTTGAGCCTGCCTGCCGGGAAAAAGGCGTCACCCTCACCCTGGACCTGCCCGAAACCGCCCTTCCTCACATTCCCGGCGACCCTCAGAGAATCCGCCAGCTTCTCTTAACCCTTCTGGACAACGCCAAAACCCACACGCCCGGCGGCCGCTCCATCCACATCCGCTCCAGAGCCAGCGCCCAAAAACAGCGGCTCTCCGTCCAGGTCATTGATGAAGGCTGCGGAATTCCTGATCAGGACAAACCTTACGTGTTTGACCGCTTCTACCAGGCAGACGCCTCCCGAACCGACAAACACCACTTCGGCCTTGGCTTAAGCATTGCCAAAGAACTGACAGAGCTCCACCATGGCGCCATATACCTGTCTGACACCGACAAAGGCGGAACCTGCTTCACCGTAGAACTTCCCACTTACTCCTGAAGCCTCTCTTTGCACACCTGAATCACCCGCTCCATGGCCGTCCTCCCCGGCCCACCCAGGGTAACCCGCTTCTCCACACAGGTCCTCATGCTGATAGCCTCGTAGATATCCTCTTCAAACACCGGGCTGACTGCCTGAAATTCCTCCAGGGTCATATCATCCAGCCCAATGCCCTTCCCGATACAGCAGAGCACCAGCTGTCCCACGATCCCGTGGGCATCCCTAAACGGCACCCCGTGATTTACCAGATAATCCGCCGCGTCCGTGGCATTGGTAAATCCGTTCTTTGCGGAGGCCTCCATCACGTCTTTCCTGAAAGTCATAGTGGCGATCATCCCGGCAAACAGGGCCAGACAGCCTTTCACCGTATCGATGGCGTCAAAAGTCAGCTCCTTGTCCTCCTGCATATCCTTGTCATAAGCCAGGGGAATCCCCTTCATGGTGGTGAGCATGGACATGAGCGCCCCGTAGACCCGACCGGTCTTGCCTCTCACCAGCTCCGCGATATCCGGGTTCTTCTTCTGGGGCATAATGCTGCTTCCGGTGCTGTAAGCGTCGTCCAGCTCCACAAAACGGTACTCATTGCTGTTCCAGATAATGATCTCCTCGCTGAACCTGCTTAAATGCATCATAATAAGAGCCATAGCGTCCAGCAGTTCAATCACATAGTCCCTGTCCGAAACTGAATCCATGCTGTTAAGAGTGGGGCCGTAAAATCCCAGCAATTTCGCCGTGTACTCCCGGTCCAGAGGGTAAGTGGTCCCCGCCAGGGCCCCGGACCCTAAAGGACAGTAGTTCATTCTCTCCCGGATATCCCGAAGCCTGGTCCTGTCCCTGTAAAACATCTCAAAATAAGCCCCCATGTGGTGGGCCAAAGTCACCGGCTGGGCCTTCTGAAGATGGGTAAATCCCGGCATATAGGTGTCCAGATTCTCCTCCATGATCTTCAGAATCTCCTCCATCAGCCCCTTAACAAGACCGTCAATCTCCCCAATCTCATGCCGGCAGTACAGCTTCATATCCAAAGCCACCTGGTCATTGCGGCTACGCCCTGTGTGGAGCCGCTTTCCAGCCTCTCCTATGCGGCTGATGAGATTAGCTTCCACAAACGAGTGGATATCCTCATGCTCTCTGGTGAACGAAAGGCTCCCGGAATCCAGATCCGCCAGAATCCCTTTCAGCCCGTCTACAATAGCCTCCCTGTCCTCCTCGGACACGATCCCCTGTCTGGCCAGCATGGTCACATGGGCAACACTCCCCTCAATATCCTGGTGGTACAGCTTCCTGTCAAAAGACAGAGACTCATTAAAATTATGCACCAGCTGATTTTCCTCTTTCGTAAAACGTCCGCCCCAAAGCTTCATTCGATGTATTCTCCTCTCTTCCCTGTTCTTCCATTTCTCCAATTTATCACACCAATAAGGATCAGGCACAACGCGCAAAAGCCGCTGATCCCCAACCCCAGCCTCAACCCCAAAGGCTCATAAGACAGACTTATTACATGCCTTCCCTCCGGAATATCCACGCTCAAAAACGTATCAAAGATCTTCCCGGCCTCCTGCTCAATCCCGTCCACAATCACGGTCCAGCCCTTGTCATAGGGAATGCTGGTAAACAAAACGCCTGCCTGCGCCGCGTCCACCTCCCCCTCTAGCCGGGTATCCAACCACCTGGTCACCTGGAGAGGATACCTGTTCAGGATATTGTAAACCGACCAAAGCCCTTCCTCCGAAAAGCGGTAAGCCCTGGCACTTAAACTCTCCTCGTCCTCCTCATTGGTAATGATGATCTCCACTCCCGGCTCACACTGCCCCAGCTCCAGCAGAAATCCCCGGTTGACATTTTTAAAAGTCTGGGCACTCTCCCCAATCTTAACCTTGACCTCCTTCACCCGCTTGTTGGACACATACACATAGTAACTGCCCCACTCTGCAGGCGTCATGCGGAAGGTGGTTCCGTTATTTTCCCCGCCTGCGTCCAGAAGCACCCGATCTGCCCCGATCACATCGCACAGATTGTTCTGGACTTCCGCCGGATTGCCTCCGTCTCTCTGCCAGTCCGTCTCCAGATCATTTGCCACCACAAACCCTACCGGCAGAGCCGCCATATTCTGGTACAGCCACGTATCCCCGCTCTGGTCAAGAAGTCCCAAAAGGGTATTCGCCTCCTGCTCCTCCGAATACAGGCCATACCTGACGGCAAACAGCGCGTCCACAAGAGGCGTGCTCCCTGTAATGCTGTAGGCGTTGGTATTGCCCTCGCACCCCAGCTGCTTAAAAAACTCCGTTAAATCCGCGTTGGCTGTGGAAGAAAACAGGGACACCGAGGGAAAATTCATCCAGGCCCCGTCATTTTTCGTCTTCCTGGTCACCTTCTCGATGCGGTAAAAGGTATCGTTTGGAACCAGCTCCCCGGTCAGCTTCCTCACATCCTCATTGTCCTTTGTGTAGCTGGTCCTGCTGGTGGTAGTCACGCTGGTAACCGTGGTGTTCACCGCCGCCTCGATGGACACCACCGCCAGGGTCAGAGCCATGACCGCGCCATAGCCTGCTCCCTTCCTTTTATATAGGTAGAGAAGCCCTCCGTACAGGGCCAAAAACAAGATTGCCACATAGTAGGTATAAAACTCAAAATGCTCCTGCTCCACCAGCTTCTCCGCCAGGATCACAAAACAGACAGATCCCCAGAACGCCAGAACCATATGTTTCCACGGCGTCCCCGCCAGGTTCATGTACGCCCGGTAACACATGACCAGCATCAAAAATATATAGATAAACGACTGCCTGCACGGAAGACTGTTAGGGAAATGAAACCCATGCCAGATAAAATTCAGCCCGTTAACCGAAAAGCTGGCAAAAAACAGCAGCAAAAGCCCGCAGTACACCGCCTTCTCCTTCACAGAGACCCGCTCACACCCCAGATAAAGCCCGAACAGAATCAGCACCGCCACACCGCAGTAAATATTAGGCCAGTGTTCCAGTCCGATCTCCGTCTCCACATTGCCGATATGCCTGGCAAACATATCAAAAATAGAAAAATATGAGCTGATGGTCTTAGGAAAATCCGAATCCGCCGACGCCGTAGACTGCAGCGCGTAGATCTCCGGGATCAGCACAGCAGCAGCCAGGCCTCCTGCCAGCAGAGAATACACGGTAAACTGCCCTACATGAGCGCCGTAGTCTTTCAGGCTCTTCCCCCGCCCTGTCCCCAGGATCAGCAGAGCGGCAAAATAAATCACCATAAAAATGCAGGTCATAATGGAAATATAGTAGTTGGACAGTATGCTGACTCCCAGAGTCAGGCAGTACATCATCCCACGTTTCTCCTCCACCAGCCGCTCCAGCCCCAGCATAATAAGAGGAAACAGGATAATGCAGTCCAGCCACATGATATTCCAGCT
The DNA here is from genome assembly GCA_910588505.1 of uncultured Hungatella sp. Classification (GTDB taxonomy): domain Bacteria; phylum Bacillota; class Clostridia; order Lachnospirales; family Lachnospiraceae; genus UBA3402. The sequence continues at coordinate 51,108 of CAJUPQ010000007.1, forward strand.
GTAAGCCGCCATATACCCTGAGAGGGCGTAAAATATCCCGAAAAATCCCACGCCAAAGCTTTCCCCTCCCCAGGACCGGCCATGCTTTCTAAGATACCAGGCAAAAGCAAGGCCTGCCAGGCCGATCTTCAGCACGATCCCATAGGTCATAAACTCAATGACCAAGCTCTTTGGACAGAAGATCAACAGCCAGTTAAAGGGGCTTGCCAGATAGTAGGCGTACAGGGCGGAAAAATTCACCCCCATGCCAATATCCCAGCTGTAGAACAGACTTCCCCCCTGGCTTAGTTTGTACTGAAACTCCGAAAAAAACGGCGCGTACTGGTGATACATGTCTGTTCTCAAAAAGCTCTCTTCCCCAAACGGAAAAATCCCTCTCTGAATAAAGATAATGATCATGATCACAATGGGGACACAAAAAGCGGCCCACAGGCCGTCGGAAGGTCTGAAATACTCATCCATGGCAGCCGCGGGCTTTAAAAGCCAGTCTCCCTTTTGTCTTTTTCTGCTCCTGCCAAGACGGACGACAGGACGTTCCTCCTCTTCCCATATTTCCCCGGCATCCTGGTCTGTCAGATCCCGCCCTTTGTCAGAATCCTGATCTTCATCATCCTCTGTTTTAACATCCCAGTCATATCCGTCCAGCAGACTCTCCAGTTCCTCCGACACTTTCTTTATCTCATCATTCTCCATATCAGCTTGTCCCATCCCCTGTCTTCTTAAATATAAACAGTTTGCTGGGAATATAATTCAGCACCATGGACACGGCAGAAACCACAAGCTTCCCCAAAAACTCGTTCCAGTGCAGCATCCCCACCATAAGCACCATCCCTGCCATGGTAATGGCAAAGGTGGCGATCCGGCATGCCACAAAAGAAACAAACTCTTTCCAGAGACGCCCCGGCTTCATCTCAAAACTTTGAAACACAAAAAACTTATTGCTGACAAAGGCAAAGAGCACCGCTGCCACCCAGCTGACCGCTGTGGACACCTGATACTCCGCCCCCATATGCCACAAGATCCTGTGGGTGATCCAGTCCACCGCCGTGGTCAGGACTCCGCAGATAATATAAGTAATGCTTTCCCTATTGCCCAGCTTTCTCCATATGGCAGAAATCATATTCTTGCTCCTGTACTTTTATGTGCTCCTACTATAATAACCGGATAAAAATACAAAGTCAAGTCCTCTGTTTTCACCCATATTTTTTCCAGGTCTCCCCATCCTTAGGCAGATTCAACAGCACTCTGGCGTAAAACACCCGGTTGCCCACCCTGAAATCCGTCTCCCCATTATACCGGGACGCAACTCTGGCAATGTCAAAAACACTGGACCGGCTGCCTTTCCAGGTCTTTGTCATCCCATCCCCAAACGCCTCCTTTGATATGCCCAGACCGCAGGTACTCTGACACTGGATCACCATTTTATGGCTTTTAAACGCCAGAGACATACCAATATACCGTTCTGCTTCCCCGGAATCCACGCACAAGCCGATGGCATTCTCCAGAATGTTGGCAAGAAGGGCCACCAGGTCCATTTCCCGTATTCCCACCTCCTCTGTCATGTGGACTTCCATAGCCATCTGAATATCCCTGCTTCTGGCATACTCCTCATAGATAGATAAAATTCCGTTGACAGCCCTGCTTTCACAGATCGGCTTCTCCTTGCGGCTTTCCATGTCTTCCCCATACTGTTTCAGGTATTCCAAAACCTTATCCATGTCCCCGTTTTTTGTGCTTTCCTCTATTAAAAGATAACGCTTTAGCACATCATGGCGCAGCTTTATCGCCTTCTGCTCCGCTTTTTCCCGCATCTCCAGCTGGCGACGCAGCAGCTGCTCATTCATCTCCATCAGCTGTTTCTCTGCCTCTAATCGCTGCTCCTTTCCCAGATGGATGTACAGGTGAAAGATCAGGTACTGAATCGTCCCTGCCATAAACAATATCACAAAAATCCTCACCATCCTGAGAACAGAAAATTCCCGCGCATCCGGCCAATACGCCGCCAAAGCGGCAATGGCAGCCGAAACAATCAGGGTGACAATGCTGAAAAGGTCCATCTCAGCCTGAAGAAAATCAATATTTTTAAAGAAGATCTTCCGAAATCTTTTTCCAATGAACAGAAGAACCAGAGAGATAAACAGAAACCGTATGACAATATCCGCCCATATGCTTCCTCCAACCCCCCATCTGGACAAATCAATGCCTAGACACACGCACACGGAAAGCAGATAAACCCCCACGGCTATTTTATACAGGGACAAATACAGCCCACCCCTGCTCATGAGACAGCAGAAAATCCCCAAAACCGGAAACGTGGCAATACCCGAAAAACGCAGATACGCCTCCCGATCCACCATATACCAGACGCTAAATCCTCCCACTGCCAGCAGACCAAAGGTCAAATAGCACAAAACAGCCTTTTTCATAGCAACCCGCGGGCGGTCCAGCAGCAAAAACACCGCCAAAACCAACACAGCGCCCATGGCGTTGCGAAGAAACGCAACCCAAAATGCACCACCTAACATAACTTCCCCTTTTTTGCCTGTTTTAAGACATTATATCACAAAAGAGGCAGGTTTTAACGGACAGAGCATGTATTGCGTGTTTTTGGGCATATTCCGCTTGGCCCGTACCTGTCGCCTACGGCTGCCGACTGTATGAGCTGCCCTTATCATCTAGTCCGGATGATTGCTGATCCTGCTTCCCGGCGCGCACCGCCTGTTTCATACTCCGCTATTAGTCCTGTCTGCCAATGATAATCCGGCTGATAAACCTTCCATTTTCGCTTCTGAAATCCATATCGCCTCCATATTTCTCCACGCTTCTAACAATGCTGGAAATACCTATCCCTTTTCTGTGTCTGAACCCTGGCTGATTTGGCAGACCGTCTTTAAACGTGATCTCCTCCCTGCAGGTATTCTCCACAACAATCAGAAGTTTTCCGGCCTTCATCCCCATCTGCACCCGAATCCATGTGTGTTCTTTCCCTGACTCCTGACATCCATGGATGGCATTTTCCATCAGATTGGCAAGGATTGCCACCATGTCCACAGCTCCGATTCCGGCGTCGCTGTCTGTGGTTATAACAAACTCTGTCTCTATTCCCTCTCTGTGGGCCTGACTTCCATACACAGCCATCACATTGTCTATGACCGGATTGGCGCAGAACCGCTGTCTCGCCGTATTCTCCACCTCTTCCTTGTATTCCCCCAGATAGTGGAGAATCTCCTCTGTCTGCCCCATTCTGGCATACTCGGTTATATTGCGTATATGGTGCTTGAAATCATGGCGCAGGCGGCGGGCCGCCTCCTCAGACTCCTCCATGATCTCCAGCTTCTTGAGAAGAATGGCCTGATGCTGTTCAATCTGGCTGTTTAAGGCTGCCTCCCTCATATAGTGGATCGTATGAAAGATCACGCCATACCCGGTGATGATGGCCACCAGCAGAAGCAAAAACGGTACAGCATCCACGTCGCGGAAATACACGGCCTGGGCTGTCAATGTTATGTAGATAACATAAATCGTATAGAAAATCGACAAAACGCACATGGGCCACCAGCCGGTTATCACATCACTGCGCACTTCCTCAAATTTCTCTTTAAAAAATATCCCGTAAACCAAAAGCCCCGATATATGGAGAACCGTGCGGATGCAGGACGAGGCTCCCAGGGCTCCCCGAAATAACCAGTTAGACAACAATCCCGCCAAAAAAGCCACAATAAGAAACGCCTGCACATATGTCATAGCCAGAAACATAGTCTTTGGAAAATTTTCTGCAGACAGATAAAAAGCTTCTGCCATGAGTATCAGAAATGTAATAGAAAACACCCCATAAATCCACACTTTGCCCTGCACCACAGCAAAAAGCGCCTGGGCGACCACCACCTGTAAAAGCGCGGCCCCCATGCAGATGTTCCAGGTCTTCTTCTTATCAAACCGTGAACGGCACAGAAGCACCACAGCCGCTCCATGAAGGGGGTACAGGATGGAAATCGCTAATGGACTCATCTCCACTCCTCCCCCGTCCAGCCTGCAAATATCATCTCTCTCATTGCCCCTCCTCGCAGTAGTACGCAAAATACCGTTCCCGCAGAGGCTGGTAGGCGCCTCTGGGCAGATAAATGTCTTTTCCGGTATCCATACTGATCTTCTGCCCGCTCAGGCTGTTAATATGGTCCAGGTTCACAATATAGGACACTCCCACCCTGGCAAATTCATCCCTTGAAGAGAGCGCCCCAAAAATCTCGGTCATGGTCATCCGCATCTGGCCATAACTGCCGTCTGCAAAATGGATCCGCTGATTCTTTCCCTGCGCTTCACAGCACACAATGTCTTTAAACGCCACCCTGCAGTTCTTCCCGTCAATACGGAACAGGACATAGTTTTTCTGCTCTTTCTCCAACCCATCCAGCATTTTGTCCAAAACCGGATTCAGCTCTTTTTCCGTCACAGGCTTCACAAGGTACTGGTCAGCATTCACCCCAAAAGCCTCCAGGGCGTGTTCCCTGGATGTGGTGAGAAAGATGATCCGACTGCTGTTGCCCATCTGCCGCAGCTCTTTTGCCGCGGCAATGCCTGTTTTGCCCGGCATGTAGATGTCAAGGAGCAGAAACGCAGGCGCATACTCCGTATCCTCTATGGCGTCCAACAGCTCTTTGGCGTTTTCAAACCGGTCTATCTTAAAATCATAATCCTTGTGGCTCCCCAGCCAGGTCTTTACCATCCGTTGCGTCTTGTCCAGTTCCCTAATCTCATCATCGCAGATTGCTATGTGATACATGGCCGTAATCTCCTGTTGCTTGTAATTACGACAAGTTTACCATACTTTCTTCATAAAAGCATCAAATAATTTATGGAATTTTTATGAATTGAGGAAATTGGGGCAGGTTTACTACTAGCATATGGGAAAAGTATGATATTAATTGTAATATTTTGTAACATTGCCTTTTTAATCCCCTTCTTTCCCCAATTTAAAAACCAGCCCCTGCATCTTTGAACGCTCTCCTTTGGTAATTTAACCTCTCCTCAGCTTATCTCGTACTTTTAAAATCAAAGGTTCTATATCTGACCAGAGAATCCATATGCTGACAATGATACTGACTAATATTAAAACTATATTGTCCTCTTTCTGCCCCTTCCAAAATCCCAATAAAATCACAGCGGTAAATGGCAGTAAATAACAAAATATATTCCAATTTAAACGATAATCGATCTCTTTTCTTATTATACAGATCCGGATTCCATCGCTTACCACATACCCTGCCAGCAGCGCGATATTCGCCGCTTCCGCCCCGATCCGCTTAATCAGCAGATGCAGAATCGTCATATTCGCAATACTGGCCGCAAGCGTTGAGAGAAACACAATATTATTCTTTTTATATGTGCTGATAATATTCTCCAAAAATATAAATAAGATTCCTGAAAGGGTTGCCAGCATATTAACAGGTATCATCTGCTTTGCCGCCTCATAACCCACATCCACCAGATAGGGAAACATCAGATAGATTAACGGCATTATTACGAAAAAACCGCAAAAAAGCACTTTTATATAAAGCTCTGTCGCATAGGAATAAAACCGCCCTGTATCTTTATCCTTCCCATACTTGCTGTAAGCCAACTCCTGCCATGCCATAGAAAAGCTGGAGGACACTAACAGCAGGATACCTCCAAATTTACAGGCAACCGCATAATATCCATTTGCAGTATTATCGATCTCTTTTGCTATTATAACTCGGTTATATCCTGTTAAAAGCCAGTAGCACAGGGAGTTGACACAGAGCGGCAGTGAAAAGCGCAGAAGGCATACCATGGTATCTCTGTCTAAATACTTCTTCCTAAAGCGGCTGATTAACCGAAGATTCATCTCCAATATTATACATTGCACCATAATTCCAACAGAAAAAGAGACATATAGCGCTTTATAATCCCATCCCAATACCACTAAAAGCAAAATGTTAAGTCCTGCATTACATGCCGTAGATATAATCCCTGTAAAAATAAACAGCAGATTTTTCCCATATGCTCTGGCTAAATAGCCGTACAGATTTTGCAGGCAAAAGAAAAATCCATACGCCGCAACTCCAGGCAGATATTCTATCTTCCATAGAAATCCAAAAGCCGCCATCAGTAAAATATAGAGTATAGCAGAAACAGAAAAAATCACAATTCCGCAGTATACCACATTAAATTGTCGATCATTTTCTTTATTCTCAAACATATATTTCATAATTCCAGTCCAGATATCCAGAAAACAAATAGATGAAAACAGAAGCGCGTATGTGATATTCACATCATATTGACCATATTGACTTGGCTGAAGATATGCCGTATATAACGGCAGAAGCAGGAAAGATATTAATTTTGTTCCCACAGTCCCAAAAAAATATACCCCTGTTGTCTTGATCAGACGCTTTAATTCCTTCATATCCCACAAATCTCCTTTTTATAGCTGTTAAGCCCATTTAGGGCTGTCATACATATGCCAATTTACTCCACAATGGATTTTTCTTACAAAACAGTTAACCTGTTTGCTTTTTATCGGTAATTGTACTATAATATTACCCGAAACAACGCTGGAAATCACCTTAACGCGGAGAATCATCATGACTTTGGACGTTTTATTGTCGGCTATGCATTTAAAGGACTATCACTACATTGACTCCTTAAATATAACAGGAAATTGTATAATTATCAACCAGTGTGATCAGACAAATCAGCAGATCGTCTCTGAAAACGACCGGCAAATCACTTATATCGAGACTCCACAGAGAGGATTGAGCAAAAGCCGTAACATGGCTATCGACCGCTCTCAGGCTGATATCTGTATATTTTGTGATAATGACGTGGAATATTTGGAAGGTTATGAACAGTTAATCCTGCAGGAATACGAGAGACACCCGGAATATGATATGATTGTTTTTCATGTAGAATCAGAGATAAATCCCGTTCCATGCTACCGGTCTCCCAGAAAAATTAATTATCTCACAAGTGGAAAGATTATCTCCTATGAAATTTCATTTAAAAGAAAAAGCATCCATAACATACGCCTGAACGAACGCATAGGAGCCGGAACCAAGTATCGTATGGGCGAAGAAAACGCTTTTCTTTATGAATGTCTGCGCCAGGGATTAAAAATATATTATGTTCCTAAAAAAATAGCCCAGCTTCGCTATGAACCTTCCACATGGTACAGTGGCTTTAATCGAGATTTTTTTATAGCCCGTGGAGCCAGCTTTCAGGCAATGACTTCTCGCTATTCTGTTTTTTTAATAGCTCAGTATGCCGTACGAAAATATAACCTGTATAAAAAGTATGTATCCTTTTTCCAGGCCATCCAATATATGCTTAATGGGAGAAAATCATATAAAACAGAGTTTACGGACAGATCTTAATTTACAGTATAAGGAGGCTTTTTTATGAAGTACCAAAAAATTCACCAGCTTATTGATTGGTGTATCATCGCTATTTTTCTTTTTTTCATTGTTACCACTATGACTACGGCCGCACTACGAATCCAATTTACTTATATTGCTCCTCTAGGCCTTTTTATCGCATTATGTCTCTTATTTTTGAATCAGATCTCTCTTAAAGATTGTTTTTATAAAAAGGATGTTGAATTTTATCTACTGTGTTTTGGAATTTTTCTTGCTGGGGTTAATATAATGCTAATTGGTTCTAATCTGGGAGCATTTTTTACAATTGCTGACTTTCTATTAATCCTTTACCTGGCAAATAAAATTCACCTTGACAATATTCAATTAGGAACGATTGCCTTTTCCTGTATTTTAGTTTTATTTTATTGGTTATTTATTAATAAAGAAACTTATGATAATAGTATTTCTAATCCCAATGTAGCTTCACTTATAATCTTTACCAGCTTTTGTGTCTGCATTTCTTTTCTTGTATATTGTCTATCATCTTTTAGTCTTTCTAAATGGACTTATCATATTGCTATATTAATAATTTTTTATATTGTCACAAAACGGATCTTATCTCTTCATTGTCGTGGAGTTTTACTTGCGATCATTGCATGGGCAGGTACTTACTATATACTTCCCAAAAAGAAATTTACCATTTCTCTCATTTTGGGATTCAGTCTCTTAATGCCTGTTGTATATGTCCTGTTATGGAAAAGCGGTTTAGTTGATGGTGTTACCGTTCTGGGAAAAAAATTTGCCAGCGGCAGGGATATTATTTGGTATGAATTTTTTAAAGTCTTTATACATCATCCAATTACTGGTATTGGCTCTAACTTTGATGTGATGATTCCGGATTTATATCTAAAAGAAGTTCACCATGGGCTTTTAGATTTACTATTTGTTCACGGTATTCCTGTTTTTTTGATAGTTCTCTACTTCATGTACAAACGAATCTCAGAAGTAATTACATCTTCTTTTGATTCCATAAAAGGCATATGCCTTGCTTCTATATATGGGTTGATTGTTTCTGGTTCATTTGAAAATCATTATATTGTTTCTCCTTATAATATACTGTTAATGACAATATTTATGATTTCTCACCACGCTGAGTCAAATAAACAAAAGTCAGAATAAAAATAACCTTACAGTTGCTATCAAACAGATTATTAAAAATCTGTTTCGTAAAAATATTTGATTTTTGATTAACACCATTAGTTTTTTCTATTGACAAAAAACTGTTTTGAACTATTATAATTTAATTAAAATGTTGTATAAAAATGAAAGAGGATGAATATGCTTACAATTTTTACCCCTACTTATAATCGTGGTTATATTCTTCCACAAGCTTATGAAGCATTGTGCCGCCAAACAAACAAGAATTTTATTTGGTTAATTGTGGATGATGGTTCCATAGATGGAACGCAGCAACTTGTACAGGAATGGATACAAGAGGCTAAAATTTCTATTGAATATTATTTTCGGAAAAATGGCGGAAAAATGAGAGCGCATAATGAGGGAGTAAGATTATGCCATACAGAGCTTTTTGTATGTATTGATTCTGATGATTATTTGGTAGATGATGCGGTGGAAACAATTTTAAAGTTGTGGGATACTATAGATTCAAAAGAAACATTGGCCGGTATTGTGGCCTATAGAGGAAAAGACCCATATCACACTATGTTTGGAGAAAGTTTTCCTTGCGCTGGACATGCGACGATCCAGGAATTGCAAAGCAAAGGATTTGTAGGGGAGACAACCTCAATATATAGAACAAATGTTCTTTCACAATTTCCATTTCCTGTATTTGAAGGGGAAAAATTTATGCCTGAGGCTGTAGCTTTTGATCGGATAGATGCACACTACCCTCTTTATATTTTTCCTAAAGTATTGACTATATGCGAATATCGTGATGATGGGTTGACTTATGCTGTTGATATGCTACGCGAAAATAATCCTCAAGGATGGTTATTATACTATCAGCAACGAATAAAGAATTCACATTTTTCTATTCTTAGATATAAATATATTTCTCATGCTATTTGCTTTTGCTGGAAATTAAAGTTAAATCCTTTTCATCATATTCCCGCAAGTTATGTAGAAATAGCGATAGGTTTTTGCGGTGCGGCAGTGTTAAGAGTTATAATGAAAAAGTTATAAGAAAGAGACTACTTCTTTAGAGTAAATATAAAAAGAAAGGTAGAACCTTATTATGATCAGTCACGAAAAATGGAAATTATCCTTTCCCAAAAATCTAAAAACAACTTGCATTGCCTGTATTATATTTGCAGTTTTAGCACATTTATTTGTACTTACAAATATTATCCACAATCATGATAGTCTAAATGAACTTCCCAACGGTTATGGAAGCGGACTTATATCAGGCAGATGGCTATTAGCTGTATTAGGAAAAATTGCGGGAAAATTCTGGGGAAACTATAACCTTCCTTCTTATAATAATATTTTATCCATCTGTATTCTAACTATTACCGCCTGTATAGTCGTTTTAATATTTAACATTCAACGTCCTATACTATGTACTCTTATTGGAGGTATTTTCATAGTTGCTCCTCCAATAACAAGTATGCTTTTTTACGCTTTTACCTCTCCCTACTATTCATTATCAATTTTACTTGCTATTGCGGCAGTCTGGTTTACTGACAAATATAAGTTAGGCTTTATACCAGGAGCAGTGATGTGCGCATGTTCATTGGGAATTTATCAAGCGTATTTACCTATAACCATTGCCCTGTTTGTATTATTACTAATTCAAAAAATTTTGAAACCATGTTCTGAAATAAAAGTAATTCTTCAAAAAGGATTTCTATTTGTGGGAACGCTTATTTTGTCTCTTTTAATATATTTTCTTGCCTTACAGATACAATTAAAAATTCAGCAGACATCATTAGGCAATTACCAAAATATTAATGAAATGGGAAAAATCGATATTCATGAGTTACCTTCTATAATAAAAAACACCTATTATCAATTTATTGCGATACCGTTTAAAGATTATTGTGGTATGTCTTGTACACTGGTTTTAAAAATATCGTTATTCTTACTCGACTGTATATCCGTCATCCTAGTGATTTTATTACTGTTTTGGCAAAAGAGACGACTCACCACTATATTAAGCTGCTTTATATTATGTGCTATATTCCCTCTTGCCGCAAACAGTATTATGCTTATGGCGCCTCATAGCTCGATTTATACATTGATGGTTTATGGTTGTGTTTCCATGTATCTTTTTCCTATAATCCTTATTGATTTAGCCGCTAAAGATCTATTTCCACATGTTTTGGACAAAGCAAAACGGAGGTTCCTGCAAATTACAGAATTAGGAGTAATCTTATCCCTTTCCGTTGCAATATGGAATTATGTATATTTATCTAATGGAAATTATACAGCTATGTATTACACCACGCAACAAGCCAATAACTATCTTAATTCACTTATTACTCAAATCAGAATGGTTGATGGTTATCAGCCAACTATGGAGTGGGCATTTATAGGGGAAAATATTTCTGACCCTTTGCATGGTAATCCATGGAATAATACCTTTAATTATGGTGGAAATCTAAATAGCTTAATCAATGTATATTCCAGGAATTCATTTTTCCATAACTATACCGGACTGTTTCCGCTTCCTCTCGTTAGTGATGAAGCCTTGTCCGTTTTAAACACAGATCCAGTAATTAAGAATATGCCTTGCTATCCTGCAGACGGTTCAATACAGATTTATCAAGATATTGTAGTTGTCAAATTAGAGGATATTGGTAATTAAGTAATGTTATATTTGTCGATTTGCACTAAAAAATGTTCCGGTTTTACCGCATAAAATCTGGTCAGTTTCAGTGTAAATCGACAACCTCACAAGTAGATTTTTGTTATATCCTTATTCAAAAGTTTCTTCATTGAATTTAACTACAACAGTTCCATTTAAAACAGCGATAGAACCATAATCAGGATAACAGGGCATTTCTTTGAACTCTTCCATCTCTTCTATAACAGAAGTGTCATCTATATATTCCGGCGCAAAACCGCAGCAATATTTTAATATTTCTTCTGCCCGGTAATCATAATAAAATACCTCGTTTATACCCGCCATGGTTTTAAACTTATGGTACTGTGAAAAAGTAGGAAATGTTTTATCGTTTACTTTTCCCACAATTGCAACCGGCATATCCATTCGATACCCTTCCTGCGACTTAATCTGACCTGCCAATACGGTAAAATAGGCCTTGACCTGATTAAATGCCTGATTCAATCCAAAATATGCCTGGCTTGCCTGAATACAAAAACTTATCACTGTAACAATGCTAACTGCCGCCATTAAATGCTTCATTTTTATAAAAATATTCTCTTTTAGTAATACTTCTCCCTCTTTTTCCAATATAGCAATCGCTGCAATATAAATCATAACCTGAGCATGTCTCATGATCGTATGCACATATCCATTAGCACACATAAGATAGATAAGGTTCACACTGCAAGGAAATAATAATAAAAATATTGTCATTAATATTTTCTTATCTCTTCCCTGTACCGTCCTTATTAATCTATAAGCTAAAACTGCCAAAATCATTAATAATAATGCATAGCTTATCCTGACAGACCAAAACATAGACAAACCATTTCGATCAACAACTGCAGGTGATATAAACTCAAGAAAAGCTTTTATAATGAATTTTGGAATTTGTGTTACTTGTATCTGTCCCATAGTGTTAATAGATTGATAACTGGTCAATGACGCTTTTCCGACTAATTTCAAAGACAGTTTTGCAATTCCCATATACAATAAAACACTGGCACATAAAATTCCTAAATATTTCCATGCTCTACAAAAGATAGCCTTTCCATCTGTATCGTCCTTTAAACAATCCAAAATCAAAAAAAGAATAAACATACTGGCGGCCAAACCCAAATATGCTTGATAAATCCCCAAACTAAATGTTAACAACAAAATCCCCGCAAACCGTCCTTTTGTTTTCTTTCGTACAAGATAAGCCGCATAGCATGTAAGCATAATAGAAAAGCAATAGTATGGTGTTGTAAAAATATAAGCAACTGTACTAATTATAGATGGACACGCCACCATAAACATACTGATACATAGACAATTCCATTCATTTGAAATCTCCAAAGCTTCTACAATGCATACCGAGGACACTGCCAAAAATAAAATAGAGCACATTCCATAAAGCCATGGAATAGGATAATTTCCAAACCATGTATTAATTGCATCCCCTAAAAGAGCCAATCCCCATCTTCCTGAAGTATAACCTGCTCCATACCCAAAATAAGCCCAAAAAACATCTGAATGGGGACATTCATTTACCAAAGCAAACATATGATCTATAATTCCAAATAATATTGCTGAAAAAAATGTAACTTTAATTTTTCGAGAGATAGTAACCATTTCTTTTGTCTTTCCCCTCAACCTATTTAACATCTGAACAATTGCCCGTTTTTTGCTATAGTTTCGCAGATACTTTGAATCCTATCCAAATCTATTTCCAGTTCATCGGCGATACCCCCTGGGTTCTTGAAATCCTATGCTTCTCCCCCTTTCCCTTCCATCTCCATCAAAATCTTATCCACACTAGTCAATTTCACACAAAGCGCAAACAATTCCATAGCCAGCCGCAGATCATCCAGCGGCGGATAAGACGGCGCGATCCGTATATTACAGTCCTGAGGGTCTTTCCCATAAGGAAACGTAGCCCCGGCCTTTGTCATGATCAGCCCGGCCTTCTTGCACCTGGACACGATCTTCTTCGCGCACCCCTCCAGTGAATCAAAAGACATAAAGTACCCGCCCCTGGGCGTGGTCCAGGTGCCGATCCCCAAACCGTCCAGCTCTCTCTTTAAGATCTCATCCACAGCCTCAAACTTAGGCCTCAAAATATCCGCGTGATACCTCATATGCACCATCATCCCATGGATACCGCCAAAAAACCTTACATGCCTTAACTGGTTCACTTTATCATGTCCGATTGTCTGGATGCACAGCTGTTTTTTAATATCAACCAGGTTATTCTGGGAAGCCGCGATGGCGGCGATACCGGACCCGGGGAAACTGATCTTCGACGTGGAGGCAAACTTATAAGCCAGGTCCGGATTCCCGGCTCTCTTGCAGGCCGCCAGAATCTCCAGAATATGATCCTGCTCCCAGTCATAGAGATGGTGAATGGTATATGCGTTATCCCAGTAGATCCTAAAATCCTTAGCTGCCGGCCGCAGCCTGGCAAACCGGCGCACCGTATCGTCAGAATAGGAGATTCCCTGGGGGTTGGAGTATTTCGGCACGCACCAAACCCCTTTAATAGACTCATCCGACGCCACAAGCTCATCGATCATATCCATATCCGGCCCTGTAGGCAGCATGGGAATATTGATCATCTCAATACCAAAATACTCTGTTATGGCAAAATGGCGGTCATAACCAGGCACAGGACAGAGAAACCTCACCTTGTCAAGCTGACACCATGGAGTATTGCCCATAACCCCGTGGGTCATAGAACGGGAGATCGTATCATACATCACGTTCAGACTGGAGTTTCCATAAATAATGATCTGGTCCGGATGAACCTCCATCATGTCCGCCAGAAGTTCCTTTGCCTCACTGATACCGTCCAGAACCCCATAATTGCGGCAGTCCGTGCCGTCGTCGCAAGTCAGGTCATCATCACTGCTCAAAACATCCATCATCCCCATGGACAGATCCAGCTGGTCCACGCTGGGTTTCCCTCTGGACATATCCAGCTTCAGATCCCTTCCCTGAAACTCCCTGTATTTCCCTGCCAGCTCTTTTCTCAAAGCCAGCAGCTCCTCCTTTGTCATCTCTGCGTATGGTTTCATATTCTTCCTCCTGGTCTTTTTATTTCCTTGTACTTTACCTTAATAAAGCTATTTCGTCAAGAGTTCTTTTACGATCTTATTCACCATGGCAGGGTCAGCCTTTCCTTTCATGGCCCGCATGGTCTGCCCCACCAGAAATCCCATGGCCTTTTCCTTCCCACTGCGGTAGTCGGCCACTGACTGGGGATTCGCTTCCAAAATGCCCTCGATGGCTGTGCGCAGAGCCCCCTCGTCACTGACCATCTTAAGCCCCTTCTCCTCCACATACGCTTCCGGGTCCACGTCCCTGGCAAAAATCTCCTCAAACACCGATTTGGCCACCGTCCGGTTTACAATCCCCCGGTCCACCAGACCGATCAGCTTTGCCAGGTTCCCAGGACTGAAAACCATATCCTCCACGTCCTGGTCGTGGTCCTTCAACAGCCGCATGGCCTCCACCATAAGCCAGTTGGACACTTCCTTGGGTTTTCCGCACAGAGCCGTTGTCTCCTCGAACATATCCGCCAAATGCTTAGAGGAAGTGAGGATCCCGGCGTCATACTCCGGAAGCTGGAACTCCTCCTGATATCGTCTCATCTTTTGCGGCTGCAGTTCTGGCTGCCTGTCCCGGATCTCCTTTATCCACTCATCGCTTATGACCACAGGAGTCAGGTCCGGGTCCGGAAAATACCGGTAATCCTGGGCATCCTCCTTAGACCGCATGGCATAGGAATACTCCTTATTATCATCCCACCGTCTGGTTTCCTGGACTACCTTTTTCCCCTCCTCGATCAGCTCAATCTGCCGTTTTCTCTCTCCCTCGATGGCCCTGGCAATGGCCTTAAACGAGTTTAAGTTCTTCATCTCTGTTCTGGTGCCAAACACAGAACTTCCCGCCTCCCGCACTGACAGGTTTACGTCCGCCCTCATGGAACCCTCCTGCAGCTTGCAGTCCGACGCCCCCAGATACTGGATCATCATCCGCAGCTTATCCAGATAAGCCAGAACCTCATCCGCGTTTCTCATATCCGGCTCTGACACAATCTCGATCAATGGCACCCCGCTTCGGTTAAAATCCACCAGGGAACAATCCTCCCACTCATCATGGATCAGTTTTCCCGCGTCCTCTTCCATGTGAATCTCGTGGATGCCGATCTTTTTCTTTCCCCCGGCCGTCTCGATCTCCACCCAGCCGTCATGGCAAATGGGCAGATAAAGCTGAGAGATCTGATAATTCTGAGGATTGTCCGGATAAAAATAGTTCTTCCTGTCAAATTTACAGTATTGATTGATCTGACAGTTGGCAGCCAGCCCCACGGCCAGGGCGTACTCCACTACCTGCTTGTTTAAAACCGGAAGCGCCCCAGGCATCCCCGTACACACAGGGCAGGTGTGGGTGTTAGGCGCTCCCCCAAACTCTGTAGAACACCCACAGAAAATCTTCGTCTTGGTGTCCAGCTCCACATGAACCTCAAGTCCGATCACCGTCTCATACTGTCTGCTCATCTATCTCCCCTCCCTGGTCTGTTCAAATGTATAGGCAGCGCGGATGATCTTCTTTTCCTGGAAACAATCCCCCATAAGCTGCAGCCCTACAGGCAACCCCTGCCTATCCTGCCCGCACGGCACTGTCATGGCCGGAAGGCCCGCCAGGTTAACCGCTACCGTGTAGATATCCCCCAGATACATTTTCAGAGGGTCCTTTAAAGACTCCCCCAGTTTCGGCGCGGTGGTGGGAGCTGCCGGCCCTAAGATCACATCATACTCCGCAAATGCCCGGTCAAAGGCTTTCTTGATCAATGCCTTCGTCCGCAGAGCCTTCAGATAATAAGCGTCATAGTACCCGGAACTTAGCACAAAGCTTCCCAGCATGATGCGCCGTTTCACCTCTGGCCCAAACCCTTGTGAACGGCTCTTCTTGTACATCTGGTGAAGGCCCTCATACTCCTTGGCCCGCAGCCCATACTTCACCCCGTCAAACCGGGACAGATTGGAGCTGGCCTCCGCTGACGCGATAACATAGTAGGCTGGAATGGCATACTCCACCAGGCTTAAATCAAACTCCTCCACCATGGCCCCACGCTGACGCAGAGCCCCTGCCGCCTCCAGAACAGCGGCCCTTACCTCCTCGTCCAGCCCTTCCCCCAGATAATCCCTGGGAATCCCGATTCTCATTCCCTTCACATCATTAACCAGAGCGCCGGTAAAATTCAGGTCCTCTCTTGGTATGGACGTGCTGTCCTTATTATCATAGGAAGAAACAGCTTCCAAAACAGCCGCGCAGTCAGACACGTTTTTCCCAATCGGGCCTATCTGATCCAGAGAAGAGCCATAGGCAATGAGCCCATACCGTGACACTGTGCCATAAGTAGGCTTTATCCCTGTGACGCCGCAGAACGAACTTGGCTGACGGATGGAGCCGCCGGTGTCAGACCCCAGGGCATAAAAACACTCTTTTGCCGCCACCGCCGCGCAGGAACCGCCGGAAGAACCGCCCGGAACATGGTCTGTGTTCCACGGGTTTCTGGTCACCCCAAATGCCGATGTCTCTGTAGTGCTCCCCATGGCAAACTCATCCATATTGGTCTTCCCCAAAATCACGGCTCCCGCTTTCTCCAGATTCAAAACCGCCTCCGCCGTGTATGTGGGAACAAAATTATATAAAATTTCAGAACTGCATGTAGTCCTCAAACCTTTCGTACACAGATTATCTTTTACAGCCACAGGCACCCCGGCCAGAGGACTGGTCAAAGCCCCCTCTTCAATCATGGCCTGCACCTCTTTGGCCCGCTCCATGGCCTGCTCTTCATCCACAACTGTCACATAGGCATGGATCCCAGGCTCCATCTCCTTCATCCGGCCCAGGCACGCCTCCACTGCCTCCAACACCGTCACTTCCCCGGACTTTATCTTTTTTCCCAGCTCCAGGGCGCTTAACTCCAATATACACATGCCGCTGCTCCTTTCCGGCGCCGTCAAAGGAGAGTTTGCCGACTCACAGATCCCCCTCTAACAGCGCGCACATTTCTTACTCCTTCACGCCAACCCCGATCGTGGTTGGCTTATCACTCCACAGTCCTTGGGACCTTAAAGGCCCCCTCCTTTTGCTCCGGAGCATTTTTTAACATATCCTCCCTGTCATCTCCATTGGTGACCACATCCTGGCGAAATACATTGTTCATGGAAAACACATGGGACATAGGTTCCACATTGCTAGTATCCAGCTCATTCAGCTTGTCAATATAATCCAGCATCCGTCCCATATCCTTTTTGGCCTCCTCTTTTTCCTCTCTGGAAAGCTCCAGCTTCGCCAAAATACCTACATATTCAATGGTCTCATCCATAATCACATTGGCCATGATCGTTCCTCCCTTTGTTTTAAATGTTTTCTCGAAATCTTTCCCGCACCTGCCCTTTACAGTAATCCTATCCTCTACGGTTCCAGACGATTCACATCCCGCGGGAACAGAGATGTCTCCCTCACATTCTGCTCATCTAAAAGCCGCATGGTCAACCGTTCCAGTCCGATTCCAAGGCCCCCGTGAGGCGGCATCCCATACCTAAATATCATCAGATACGCTTCCATATCCTCCGGCTCCATATGGCGCTTCTCCATCTTTGCCAAAATCTCCCTGTAGTCATGGATCCTCTGCCCTCCTGTGGTCACCTCCAGCCCCCGAAACAGCAGATCAAAGCTTAAGGTAAACCTCTCGTCCTCCGGATCGTCCATGGCGTAAAAGGGCCGTTTTCTGCTGGGATAATGGGTTACAAACACAAAATCGCTGCCATACTCCTCCTTAAAATATCTGCCGATCAGCAGCTCCTCCTCCGGCTCCAGATCATAGGGATTCTTAATCTTCCGGCCATACTTCTCTGCCGCTAACTCCTTGGCCCTGTCAAACCGCACTGTGGGAATCCTGCCAACCTCCGGCAGCGTCACTTCCAGCATCTGGAGCTCTTTTTTGTATTCCCGCTCCAAAAGCCCCATGGTATACTGCAAAAATCCGGTCTCCATGGCCATGACATCCTCAAAACTGTCAATATACCCCATCTCAAAATCCAGTCCTATATACTCGTTGAGATGCCTGGTCGTATTGTGCTTCTCCGCCCGAAACACCGGAGCCACCTCAAACACCCGGTCAAACACTCCCACCATAGTCTGCTTATAAAACTGGGGACTCTGGGCCAATTCCGCCTTTTTGTTAAAATAATCCAGCCGAAACACGTTGGAGCCGCCCTCCGCCCCTTTGGCCACGATCTTGGGCGTGTGAACCTCCGTAAATCCCTGGCTGTGAAGAAAATCCCGAAATCCCCTGACGATCCCCTCCTGAATCCGAAACTTTGCCCGCTCCCGCACATTCCGCAGGGAGACCGGACGCATTTCCAGGCGTGCCTCCAAAGACGCCTGCATTTTATATTTGTGAATGGCAATGGGCAGAACTTGGTCCGGCTCTGACAACACCTTAACTGCCTCCATCCGAATCTCAAAGCCATGGGGCGCCCTGGGCTCCGTGGCCACCTTCCCCGTTACCTCCACGGCTGCCTCTTCCCTCAGATCCTTTAAATCAAAACCCGTTTTCCCCTCTTCATACACGCACTGCACCAACCCGCCGGCCTTTCTTAAGATTACGAAAGCCACTTCCCCCATATCCCGGATGTTGTGGATGCTGCCGTTTATTTTCACAACCCTTCCTTCATAATCTCCCTGAACGATCTGTCCGATATCCAGCGTCTCTTTTTCCTTTACACCTGTTAAAAATTCCATATGGCACTCTCCTTACCTGAATGTAATCTGTTTCGATTCCGGTGGGGATGAATGTCAAATACCATCCTGTACAAAAACAAAAATCCCGCCCCGGAATACTGTTACATACTCCGGGACGGGACATCAAATGCCGTACTAGAAAACGTCGTGCATCGTGCTCCGCGGTACCACCCGCATTGAGAACGGCTCCATGCAAAAGCCGAAACTCCACTCTTGACATGTAACGAATGTCAGACGGGTATCCCTACTGATGAGCCTCTGGTACATCGCGCACCAGGACGGCTCTGTGTTCAGAATACCGGCTCCGGAGTGTTCCCTTATTGCCTGGCCCAACGTGACGGCGCTCTCAGTCGGTGACGCCATCTTCCTGTCGAAGTTCCTGGGGCAAGAGTCTCCTTCCCAGCCTTTCTCATGCTTTGCCGCATTAAATTGGTCTTATATTAACATAACCTGATTCCCATTGCAATATCTATTTTTCACAAATGAGCAGGTTTTATTTTTCTAAATATACAGACTTTACCACAAGTTAGCCTTGACCAACCTATGGAACAGAGCCTAAACTATGGATAATTTTATGATAGATCCGCGGTGGACTTACAAAAATCACTAATTAACCCCACCGATATCCACCCGACCAGGAGGTATGATATGTCACTTTTTGAGCTTTTTCTCATTGCCATAGGCCTGTCCATGGATGCCTTTGCCGTCTCCGTCTGCAAGGGACTGTCCATGGGAAAGATGAATCACAGGCACGCCCTGATCATCGGCCTTTATTTCGGCGGCTTCCAGGCCCTGATGCCTTTTTTGGGATACCTGCTGGGAGCCCGGTTCCAGGATGCCATAACCGCCTATGACCACTGGATCGCTTTTTTCCTTCTGGCACTCATCGGCGGCAACATGATAAAAGACGCGTTAGGAGCGGATGAAGATTCCTGCGACGCGTCCGTGGCATTTAAGGACATGGTGGTTCTGGCTGTAGCCACAAGCATCGACGCCCTGGCTGTGGGCGTTACCTTTGCCTTTCTCAAAGTCAGCATTGTGCCTGCAGTGTCCTTTATTGGCGTCATCACATTTATCCTGTCCATGGCCGGAGTCAAGGTGGGCAATGTATTCGGATGCAAATATAAATCCAGGGCGGAATTAGCGGGGGGAGCGATCCTTATGGTGCTGGGAGGGAAGATCCTGGTGGAACATTTGTTTTTCTAAAAATCCATTTTAAGCAATATTAGCCACAGTGACCCGAATATCACTGTGGCATTAAATTGTCGTATTCTTTGCTTTTCCTCGACACCCGATATCCCCAGCCATCATATCCTCTCCAGACAAGCATGTTTCAGCATTTCTACTGCAATATTTACATCTGTTCCTTATCATAACCTTTTTCCAATCGTAAAAGATATTACTTCCATCAATAAAGATCATTCCTCTTTTCATTCATATCTCCTCAAAATATAATTACCCATCACTTTATAAAATCCTAAAAGTGATGGGGGTTTGATTTCATGGTTACCCATGGGTTTAAATTAATTTAATTATATCACATTTGTAAAAATAGTCAAAACATTAAAAAAATGTTCCACACAAAAGGCTCAAGATGTCAGACACCATTTCCTTCAGTCACTACCAGTTACCGGATTACATAACGACTCTCAATATAAGGTACAGTCTCCGGGTTCACCTTAATCTTAACATCCCTAACATATGCCATATTATAACTGGACACT
This sequence comes from uncultured Hungatella sp., assembly GCA_910588505.1. Lineage (GTDB taxonomy): Bacteria > Bacillota > Clostridia > Lachnospirales > Lachnospiraceae > UBA3402. The sequence goes on from CAJUPQ010000007.1 coordinate 71,852, forward strand.
TTTCCCTGCTTTAATTCCTCTAATATACGATCCTTATTCTCCATAAACACCGCAAAGTCATCATCATGGTAAGATACTGTAAGATACAGATACCCAAGTTTTTTTGGTCTCTCCTCCCTTTGTTCCCTAATAGGCTCTCGGAATCTCAAAGCCTTATTTTATGCGGCTTCCGAGAGTCGTTT